>JAILGA010000018.1 GCA_024697225.1 Lachnospiraceae bacterium | reverse complement strand
CATCTCGCACATACCCGCGAGATCATAGAAAGCTTTGACTTTGATGCGATATTGCATTAAGATGATGTCATGAAAGGAGACTTAAAATGTCCAAACAGGTAAAAACTATAGCCGTCCTCACAAGCGGAGGCGATGCCCCCGGCATGAACGCAGCCATACGTGCTGTCACCAGAAAAGCCATTGACAACGGTCTCAAGGTCAAGGGCGTAAAGAAGGGTTATCAGGGTCTTCTGAACGAGGAGATCATCGATCTGGAGCGCCACAGCGTATCCGACCTCTCCCAGCGCGGAGGCACCATCCTCGGCACCGCAAGATGCATGGAATTCAAGACCGAGGAGGGCCAGCAGAAGGCGGCTGATGTCTGTAAGAAATACGGGATCGACGGCATCGTTGTAATAGGCGGCGACGGTTCCTACCGCGGAGCACAGGCCCTTGCAAGGCACGGCATAAACACCATCGGGATGCCGGGCACGATAGATCTTGATATCGCCTGCACGGATTATACCATAGGCTTTGACACCGCCATCAACACCGCAATGCAGGCCATCGACAAGGTCCGCGATACCTCTTCATCACACGAGCGCTGCTCGATCGTCGAGGTCATGGGAAGAAGAGCCGGACACATAGCTCTCTGGTGCGGTCTCGCAACGGGCGCGGACGACATCCTGATCCCCGAAAAATACGACTACAACGAGCAGGCCATCGTGGACAATATCATAAGGAACAGGAAGAGAGGCCACACACATCACATCATAGTAAACGCCGAAGGCATAGGCCACTCCACCTCCATGGCCAAGAGGATCGAGGCGGCAACAGGCGTAGAGACAAGAGCCACCATCCTCGGCTACATGCAGCGCGGCGGTTCACCCACCTGCAAAGACCGCTTCTACGCAGCCATTATGGGCTGCTACGCAGCGGATATAATCGCAGAGGGAAAGACCAACCGAGTAGTCGCATACAAAAACGGGGAGTTCACCGACTTTGACATCGAGGAAGCTCTCTCCATGCAGAAATCCATCAGCGAATACCAGTATCGCATGTCCAAAATACTGTGATCGCTCCTATGCGCGAGATATCATCCACAGGCAATCCGCTCGTAAAGGCGGTATCGGCGCTTGTCAGCAAAAGCTCCGAGCGGAAAAAACAAGGTGCTTTTGTGATCGAGGGTATCCGCGCATTTCGCGAAGCGCCCCCGGACCGTATAAAGACGATCTTCGTAACGGATGCGTTTCTTGAAAAATGCCGGACTGAGGATGCCGGCACCATCTATGGGATCGAGTCCGCAAGCTGTGACAAATACCGGGTTTCAGAAGATGTGATGCACAGGCTGTCGGACACGATGCACCCTCAGGGTATACTCGCCGTTGCGGAGATGAGGAGCTCTTTTGTTTCCGACATGTTTCCTCAGGACAGACCGCCTCTCATCATAGTTGCAGAGCGCCTGCAGGATCCCGGAAATCTGGGGACCGTCATAAGAAGCGGCGAAGGCGCAGGGATCACCGGTCTGATGCTCGCCGGAGATACTGTGGATCCATACAATCCCAAGACTGTCCGCGGTACCATGGGCTCGATATTCCGGGTCCCCGTTGTATCCTGCCGGGATATAAAGGAGGCTGTGGGACTTTTGCGGGAGCACGGGGTCACGATATACGCAGCGGACGCGGACGGCGTATGTGACTATGACCGCGCGGATCTGACTGCGGGATGTGCTTTTATCGTAGGCAATGAAGGCGCGGGGCTTACAGACGATGCAAAAAGCCTGGCTGATGCACTGATACGCATACCGATGCTTGGAAGCCTCGAATCGCTTAACGCCGCCGTATGCGCCTCTGTACTTATGTATGAAGCCGCAAGGCAGAGAAGGAATGTGTAAATGAATGTCGTATTTGATCATGTGACAAAAAAGTTCCCCGGAAGAGGAAAGAACAGGCACGACGAAGTCATCGCCGTAGATAATTTCGATTTTGAGATCCCCGACGGGAAGCTGGTGGGACTCCTCGGCCCCTCCGGATGCGGCAAGAGCACCGCGCTTAACCTGATCTGCGGACTTCTTACTCCCACCTCGGGGAGGATATTTTTTGAGGACGAGGATGTGACCTCACTGCCCCCGGAGAAGAGGGGCGTCGGCATGGTCTTCCAGAATTACGCCCTATACCCCCATCTGACCGTCGAACAGAATATCATCTTCCCGCTGCAGAATCTTAAGGGGAAAGATCGTCTCACCAAAGAAGAAATGAAGAAGAAGGCGGATGAGACCGCCGCTCTTGTGCAGATAGAAAAGCTCATGGAGCGCAAGCCCTCGGAGCTGTCGGGCGGCCAGCAGCAGCGTGTCGCCATAGCAAGAGCTCTGGTGAAGCTCCCCAGGGTCCTTCTTCTCGACGAGCCTCTCTCCAATCTGGATGCGAGACTCAGGCTCCAGACCAGGGAGGAGATCAGGCGGATACAGTTAAAGACCGGCGTCACGACCATCTTCGTCACCCATGACCAGGAGGAGGCGATGAGCATCTCCGATCTGATCGTTGTGATGAAGGACGGAGCCATAAGGCAGATAGGACGCCCTCAGGACATATACGACGATCCTGACGACCAGTTTGTCGCACAGTTTCTCGGCACGCCCCCCATCAACGTCTTTGAGGGAAGGATAGAGAACGGGCATCTGTGCATCGGCGATGAACAGGTCCTTGAATGGACAGGCGGTACGCCGGCAGAGGTGAACATAGGCATAAGGCCCGAGGGCTTCATAGTGGACGAAAACGGTCCCTTCACCTGCGACCTCAACTCGGTCGAGGTTATGGGCCGCGACGTGAGCGTCGTATGCGAGCATAAAAAGCTCATCAGCGCACCACGCGTGCGCGCCGTCATAGATGCGGATGATTCTCCGGATAAGGATGCGCAGAAGGTGCGCTTTTCATTAAAGCCGCACAAGGTTCTGGTGTTCGACAGGGAGAGCGGTGCACGCATCCGCCCGGAACAGTGAGGGATATTTAGCTGATGGAAAACAGGAATTACAAAGGTTATCTGTATCTCATCCCCGCGGTGGTCTTTTTGGGCATCTTTCTGGTCTACCCTCTCTTTGACGTGTTCATATATTCATTTGAAGAGGGCTACAACTTTGCATCTCAGACCCACAGAGGAATCGGTTTCTACAATTACGGATATGTGCTGAGAGATCCCTATTTTTTACAGGCGCTCAGGAATACCCTGATCCTCGTGATTATCACAGTGCCGCTCTCCACCATACTGGCGCTCATGCTCTCTGTGGCTTTAAGTTCAATCCCCGTGCTGAAGGATCTGTTCCAGACCATCTTCTTTTTGCCCTACGTGACAAATACACTGGCCGTGGGTCTGGTCTTCATGATTATGTTCCGCAAAACGCCTTACTCGGACGGTCTCATGAACCTGCTGCTCGGGGTCTTCGGGATGAGTCCCGTGGATTTCATAGACGGTCCCTACGCAGCCAAGATGTTCGTGCTGTGTTTCTACACCATCTGGATTGTGCTGCCCTTTAAGATTCTCATACTTACAAGCGCACTGGCTGGCGTGGACGAGCATCTCTACAGCGCTGCCAGGATCGACGGCACCTCAAAGGCAAGGATCTTCTTCAGGATAACGCTGCCGATGATATCGCCCATGATCTTCTACCTTGTGATCACCGGCTTCATAGGTGCCTTTAAGGCGTACAGCGACGCAGTTGCCATTTTTGGCATAAACCTCAATTCGGCGGGTATGAACACCATCGTCGGCTATGTCTATGACATGCTCTACGGCGACAGCGGCGGATATCCGTCCTATGCATCGGCCGCGGCCGTGCTGCTGTTTATCATCGTGCTCACCATCACGGTCATAAATCTCCTGGTGAGCCGCAAACATGTGCACTACTCTTAGGATGGACAAAATGGAACAGAATGCCGTCACAAACAGAATATCCGTACCGGACAGGATCCTGAAGATCCTTACATGGGCGTTTCTGATCTTCTGGGGCATACTTGTGCTCTTCCCTTTTTACTGGATGATACTCACATCCATAAAGAGCTACGGCTCCTATAACGCCGAGTATGTACCCCTTTTCTACGCCAGCGACCCCACCTTTGCAAACTACGCAGAGGCCTTTTCGGCGGTGCCTCTTGCAAAATATTTTCTGAACACGATAATCTTTACGGTTGTCACAACGGCTCTCATGCTGGGCGTTATAACCCTGGCGGCATTTGCCTTTGCGAGGCTGTCCTTCCCCGGGAAAGATCTCATCTTCCTGCTGTTTCTGTCGCTGATGATGATACCGGGCGAGCTGGTGGTCATAACCAACTTTGTTACGATAACCGACTGGGGCATGAGAAACAGCTTTCAGGGTCTGATCCTGCCCTCAGTGACCTCTGTTTTCTACATTTATCTCCTTAAGGAAAACTTTGAGCAGATCCCGGCCAATCTGTACTATGCAGCCAAGGTGGACGGCACCTCGGATCTGAAATACCTCTTCAGGGTGCTCTGCCCCATATGCAGACCCACCCTCGTCACGGTCACCATCCTCAAGGTCATCGAGTGCTGGAATTCCTATGTGTGGCCGAGACTCATAACCGATGACGCCAACTTCTTTTTAGTATCGAACGGCATACAGGAGATCCGCGAGAACGGCTTCGGCAGAGAAAACATCCCCGCCATGATGGCCGCTGTCGTCGTGATCTCGATACCTTTGATCATTCTGTTTCTGGCATTCAGGAAAAAGATCATGGCCGGCGTCGCAAGGGGAGGGCTGAAAGGATGAGGACTTCCCTTACAAAAAGAAGGCTTGTGAGCTTTGTCATGATCGCTGTCACATTGTGCGCCCTTCTCTCAGGGTGTCACGGAAAAAGGGCGGCGTCGGAGTTTACCATGCCGGAGGATCTGATCCTTGACGGCGAATACGAGATCTCCTTCTGGGCAAAGAACGACACCAACAAGAACCAGACAATGATCTATGACAGCGCGATAAAGAACTTCGAGAAGCTCTACCCCAATATACACGTAAATCTCCGCCTGTATACGGATTACGGCAAGATCTACAACGATGTCATAACCAACATACAGACCATGACCACGCCGAATGTCTGCATCACATATCCCGATCACATCGCCACCTACCGCTCCGGAAGCGGTGTCGTGGTGACCCTGAACGATCTCATTGACAATCCGGTATACGGTCTGGGAGGCAGTGCGGTAAAATTCGACGGCCCCTCAAAGGGCGATATAATCCCGCAGTATCTGGCCGAGTGTATACTTGGTGAGGAGGGTGACATCTGTGCCCTCCCCTTCATGCGCTCATCCGAGGCCTGCTATGTCAATAAGACCCTTGTGGAAAAACTGGGCTACGAGCTGCCCGAAGACATGCTCACCTGGGATTTTGTGTGGGAGGTCAGCGAGGCTGCCGCGGCAACTCTTGGGAGCGACGGCGTTTACGGCATAAACGGCCAGAAGGTCCTCATACCATTCATATACAAATCCACCGACAATATGATGATACAGTACCTCAAGCAGAAAGATGCCGGCTACTCCGACGCGGAGGGCAATGTGTATCTGTTCAATGACGACACCTCCGATTTTCTTAAGGAGATCGCAGGTCACACAGCGACAGGCGCCTTTTCCACCTTCAAGATCTCGGGTTATCCCTCTAATTTCGTAAACGCCGGGCAGTGTGTCTTTGCCATAGATTCCACGGCGGGTTCCACCTGGGTCGGCACCGACGCGCCGCTTCTCGACATCAGTCCCGACAGGGTCGTAAAGTTCGAGACGGCGGTTTATCCCGTGCCGCAGGTTGACCCGGATTCGCCGATGATGATCTCCCAGGGACCCTCGATCTGTCTCTTCAACAAGGCGGATCCCGGCGAGGTAGTGGCCTCCTGGCTGTTTTTGCAGTATCTTCTTACCAACGATGTGCAGATAGCGTACTCACAGACTGAAGGCTACGTCCCGGTCACCTCAAAGGCAAGGGAGTCCGCGGAATATGTAGATTACCTGTCGAGAGCCGGAGAGGACAACGCCCTCCATTACGGCGTCAAGCTCGAAGCCACAAGGCTTGTCCTGGACCATACGGGCGACACCTTCGTAACACCGGTATTCAACGGCTCCGCATCCCTTCGCGATGCCGCGGGAGCTCTCATAGAGGAGGCCGTCAAGGGAACCCGCAGAAGGAAGACAGTTGACGACGCCTTCCTGAAAAAGCTCTACCAGGACACCGGTTCACTATACCGCCTGGACGAGCTTAAAAACAAGGCAAATACAACAGGAGACGACACCTCAGACGAACCCCTCCCCGCCATGAGCATAGCACTTCTTGTCACACTCGCCGCGGTCTGGCTGGGTATACTTATTTATATGCTTCTCGACAAAGTGCGCAAAACTTGACGAATCGCAAATTTAGAGTATAATTCATCTGTTGTTTCGTCATTATGACGATCGAACGTTTCAGTTTTGGGAGGATATGATTATGAAAAAGTTAATTGCAACCGCTCTTATAGCAGCGATGGTGCTCGGAACTGCTGCCTGCGGCGCAGGCAAGTCAGGCGGCGCCTCGCAGACCAAATTCGAGGATGTTAAGGGTGAGGGCGTTATGACCCATGCCGAGTACATGGCAGCACCCATGGACAGCGAGGTCGTGATCGAGGCCTATGTACAGGGCAAGCAGTCCTGGTGGGACAACAAGGCGACCCTTTACCTGCAGGATCAGGACGGCGCATACTTCGTCTATGAAATGAACTGCTCCGAAGAGGATTATGCCAAGATCCCCACAGGCACCAAGATCAAGGTCACGGGATACAAGACAGAGTGGTCGGGCGAGGTCGAAATAGCCTCCGGATCCACCTTTGAGATCGAGGACGGTCAGTTCATCGCCACCCCCGAGGATGTGACCTCTCTTCTCGGAAGCGATTCCCTCATCGACCATCAGAACGAGGTAGTCAGCTTCAAGGATCTGACTGTCGCCGACAAGGGTGATGGAAGAGCATTTTTCTACAATTGGGATAACTCCGGTGTCCAGGGTGATGACCTCTACTTCGATGTCACATCCGGCGGCAACACCTATACCTTCACCGTCGAGTCCTACCTCACCGACAAGGACAGTGATGTCTACAAGGCTGTCGAGAAGCTTTCGGTCGGCGACAAGATCGACTGCGAGGGCTTCCTGTACTGGTATGAAGGTGTCAATCCCCACATCACCAAGGTTACGGTAAAATAATGAAAAGAGCTTCCGGAATATTATTTCCTGTATTTTCACTTCCTTCGAGATACGGCATAGGCTGCCTCTCGAAGGAAGCTTATTCTTTCGTGGATTTTCTTGAAAAATCCGGTCAGAGCTATTGGCAGATCCTGCCCATTGGTCCCACAGGCTTCGGCGACTCGCCTTATCAGGCCTTTTCCGCCTTTGCGGGAAACCCTTACTTCATATGCCTTGAGGATCTCATCGAAGAGGGGCTTCTGACATGGGACGAGGTCAATTCCGCCGACATGGGCAGCGATCCGGAGAGAGTTGATTACGGCAGGCTTTACGAAAACAGGCTGCCTCTACTCGCCAAAGCACATGAGCGATTCATCGAAAAGAAGCTCAATGAGGCCAAAGAGTATAAGGAATATCTCGAAAAAGAAGCCTTCTGGCTCGAGGATTATGCGCTTTTCATGGCGATCAAGCAGGCTCAGGGCGGAAAGCCCTGGACCGAGTGGGATGAGCCCTTGAAGAAACGCACCAAAACGGCTCTCGCCAAAGCAAAGAAGGAGCTCGCGGATGTGATCTCCTCCTTCGAATTCAGGCAGTACGAATTCGACCGTCAGTGGAAGAAGCTCCACGAATATGCCGCAAAGAAGAATATAAAGATCATCGGCGACATGCCCTTCTATGCGGCCATGGACTCCGCAGATGCCTGGTCGCATCCCGATGCCTTTCTGATGGACAAAAACTTCGAGCCCACCGTGGTAGCCGGCTGTCCTCCGGACGCCTTCTCCTCCACCGGCCAGCTCTGGGGCAATCCCATCTATGACTGGGCAGCCGAGAAGAAGAACGGATATTCCTGGTGGATCCACAGGATCGAGAGAAATTATGAGTTCTACGATGTGATACGCATCGACCATTTCCACGGCTTTGCGGATTACTATGCCATACCTTACGGCAGCACGGATGCCCTCGACGGAAAGATGCACAAGGGCCCCGGCATGGACTTTTTCAGAGCGCTCAAAAAACAGCTCGGCGATGTGGACATGATAGCCGAGGATCTGGGCACCGTCACGCCCGAAAACGTAAAACTCCTTGAGGACAGCGGTCTTCCCGGAATGAAGGTTCTGCAGTTTGCCTTTACGAGCTGGGACAGCGTCTACATGACTCACAAGCACGAAAAGAACTGCGTCGTCTACACCGGGACCCATGACAACATGACCAGTCTCTCATGGATAAAGTGCATAAACGACGGCGAGCGCGATTTTGTCAGGCGTTATATCAATTCCGTAAATACCGATTACGGTCAGTTTGTGTGGGATTTCATAAGAGAGGCCTACAGATCGGTGGCGGATCTGTGTGTCATCCCTCTGACGGACTATCTCGTACTGGGCGACGAGGCGCGGATCAACACTCCCGGCGCCGCCGAGAACAACTGGCAGTGGAGATTAAAGCCCGATTTTCTCTCGGACGCGCTCTCATCAAGCATCCGCATGCTCGCGGAAACCTACTGCCGCCTGCCGTAAATACAATTCTGACTAAAAAGAAAGTGACAAAGAGGCATGTCCCCTTTGTCACTTTTTTTATCTCCCGTAGGTAGCGTAAAACCCTCTCATCCTGGTCTCCTCGTCAGTGGGTTCGTAGAGAGCGGCGCCATATGCATTTCCCCGGCTCTCATCCTTCTTTTTGCGTGCGACCGCGGCCTTCTTGCGGGTGTCCCTTCTTGCCGTATAATTATTCGGATTCATCGCCGTCATCATAACGGGAGAGATCATTGCTGCGTTCATCATCCACCTCCTTGTGAGACAATATCCGCTGTGTCACCTGATCCCGCAGATGTCAATGTTATCCTGCTGTCATTATATATATCGGCCGTAAGGTCCGGCTTTTTTATAGGAATTCTGTACCACTTATGCATTTGACACTGTCCCCTCTTAGTCGTAAAATAGAAAGGTCGGTTTAAATTGTTGATCATGGTGCTGCCGTGCGGTGCCTGTTTGGAGAGCAAAGATGGTAAAAGCAGTAGTTGGAGCAAACTGGGGCGATGAAGGTAAGGGCAAGTTCACTGACATGCTTGCCGCTGACGCTGATGTCGTCATACGTTTTCAGGGCGGTGCAAACGCCGGACACACGATAGTCAATGACTACGGTAAATTTGCACTGCACACCATGCCCTCAGGCGTATTCCATCAGGGAATCATGAACGTGATAGGAAACGGCGTGGCCTTTGACATAGAGAAGTTCCTTACCGAGCTTGATTCCATACTTGACAGGAATGTTCCCATGCCGAGCCTCATGATCTCGGACAGGGTTCAGGTCATGATGCCCTATCACATACTCTTTGACACGCTGGAGGAGGCAAGGCTTGCCGGAAAATCCTTCGGTTCCACCAAATCGGGCATAGCCCCCTGCTACTCCGACAAATATGCCAAGATAGGCTGGCAGCTGAATGAATTCTATCAGGACGACGACGTCATAAAAGACAAGATCGACAGGATAGCGGACATAAAGGATGTCCTGCTGGTTCATCTTTACAACCATGAGCCTTTGGACAGGGCGGACATCTTTGAGTGGATACACACCCAGAGAGAGCGGATCCGCCCCTTCATCGGCGATGTATCCCTCTATCTCGACAATGCGATCAAGGAGGGCAAAACCCTTCTTCTCGAAGGCCAGCTCGGCACCATGAAGGACCCCGACCACGGCATCTATCCCATGGTCACCTCCTCGTCGCCGCTTGCGGCCTTCGGCGCGATCGGAGCAGGCATTCCGCCCTACGAGATAAAGCAGGTAGTCGTCGTGACCAAGGCATATTCCTCCGCTGTGGGCGCAGGAGAATTCGTATCCGAGATATTCGGCGAAGAAGCTGATAAACTCAGGAACAACGGCGGAGACGGCGGCGAGTACGGTGCGACCACAGGCAGGCCCAGAAGGGTCGGCTGGTACGACTGCGTGGCGTCAAAGTACGGCTGCAGGCTCCAGGGAGCCACGGATGTGGCGCTGTCGGTGCTGGATGCCCTGGGCTACCTGGATGAGATCCCCGTATGCACCGCTTATGAACTCGACGGAAAAGAGATAAAGGATTTCCCTCTCACAAAGGATCTGTCCCGCTGCAAGCCGGTACTCAGGGTCATGAAGGGCTGGAAGTGCGACATCCGCGGCATAAAGCGCTTCGAGGATCTGCCGGAAGAAGCAAGAGCGTATGTGGAGCTTATCGAAAGCGAGATAGGCTATCCCATAACCATGATCTCCAACGGTCCCGGCCGAGATGACATCATCTACCGTCATTGATTTATGTGATCATATGGAAAACGGAGTTCAAAACAGCAAATATAATAAGGTCCAGCGTATAGGCGCTCTCCTGGGTATAATAGCCCTCGCAGGCCTGTCCGTGGCCACACTGATGGCGGCTCTGTTCGGCGGCGAGACCGGTGATGAGCTGTTCTTCAGGCTTCTTATCACGACCATATCTGCCCCTATTGCCATATGGCTGCTTGTATGGGCTTTCGGGGCTTTAAAAAACAGGCAAAAAGGTGAGGCGGAACCTTCACAAGAGAAAGGCGATGACGGCAATGGCTGATCTTGAGGGACTGTACAGCGAATGCAGGGAACACCTTGAAAAAAAGTTCATTCCGTTCTGGAAATGGCTTTGTGACTATGAAAACGGCGGCTTCTACGGTCTGGTCACCGGCGATCTGGCTGCTCACAAGAGCGCCGAAAAGGGCTGTGTATTAAACAGCCGGATCCTCTGGTTCTTTTCAATGGTATATCGCAGGCTGCATGACGAGGACTCACTCGACATGGCAAGACATGCCTACGCTTTTTTGCGTGATCGTTTTATCGACAGGGACAACGGCGGTCTGTACTGGTCCGTCACAGCTCTGGGTGAGCCTCTGGAGGCGGACAAGTACTGCTTCTGTCAGGCAAGTGCAGTCTATGCCCTCTCTGCCTATGCGATAGCCGAGCACATCGATTCATCACTCGCCATACGAGACGACAAATACGGAGAAGGCAGATCAAAGGAAGCATTGGAGCTTGCATATACAATCGCTGATTTCATGGAGGAGCACCTTCGCGACGAAACCGGCTATATCGAGGCTGTAACGGATGACCTTCTCCCCACGGAAAACATACAGCTCTCCTACGACGGTGAAGCATCCGACCGCACCATATCCACTGCCATCTCTGTCCTTGAGGCGTACAATGAGCTCTATAAAGCCGGTGAAAAGCCCGAGATCCTTGAAAGACTAAAGGCCGCCGTCTCAATGTTCCTGGACAGATTCTATGACAGGGAAAATGTGAGATTGTTCACCGCCTTTGACAGGGATTACAATTCTATGTGCGAGACATACTCCTACGGCCACGATCTTGAGGCTTCGTGGCTCATCGATGATGCTCTCGCCACTATAGGTGACTGGGACAGGGCTGGCGAAGCAAGCGAGATGTCAGGGCGTCTCGTAGCTGCCGTATATGACCGTGCTCTCGAACAGACCGACCACTCGGCTGCGGTTCCGCTCCAGCGTCTTAACGGAGTTGTGGACGAGACCCGTATGTGGTGGGTTGAGGCAGAAGCCGTGAACGGCTTCCTCAATGCAGTCTACAGGGCGACGAGGCTCGACGACAGGCAGCTGTCCCTTCAATACGCCGAGGCAGTCGGCAAGCTGTGGAACTTCATACGCTCTTCAATGATCGATGAAAGAAGCGGCGGAGAATGGTTCTGTGCAGTATCTGCCGAAGGTGTTCACGATACTGCTCTTCCGATCGCAGACATATGGAAAGGCCCCTTTCATGCGGGCCGCATGTGTCTCGAGGTGATCCACAGACTCAATACGGAGTGACATCATGAAAAAAACCGCTGTAACGGATATACCATTTGCAAGGAGACTCGGGCGCACAGCCGCGGGCGGATCATCACTTTCGGTCTTCTGGACCGCGAGCGGGATCGAATTCAAACTTAAAGCCACCGATCTTTTCATCGAACTCGAATCCATCTACTCGGGGCTCGAGCTTTGGATTGATATAATGATCGACGGAGAGCTTTCCCAGAGGATACAGCTGCCGCCCGGCATCTCAACGATCCCGGTGTTCAGGAATCTCTCGGACAACGGCGAAGCAAGAAGCCGCACCGTCCGCATTCTTCGGGACACGCAGGCCATGGCCGGTGATGAGGTCTCTGTTCTTCGGCTCATCAGTGCGGAAACCGATGATGATGCCGTGTTTGAGCAGATCCCGGAGGCTTCATTAAGGCTTGAATTCATAGGCGACAGCATCACAAGCGGAGAGGGAGCGGGACTGGAAAAACAGATCGAGTGGGCTCCCATCGTTTTCTCCGCCGTGGAGGGCTACGCATATAAGACCGGGATTCTACTGAATGCGGACGTGAACGTTTTAAGTTCCAGCGGCTGGGGGCTCTACGCATCCTGGGACGCCGACACCGCCTGCGCACTCCCTCGTTATTATGATGAGGTATGCGGTCTCGAAAAAAGTGACGGCGATGCCGCCTGTGGTTCTCTTGAGCCATGGGATTTTTCGTCCTATGTACCCGATGCCATCGTCATAAATCTGGGGACCAATGATTCCACCGCGCTGAAAAATTCAGACCGCTGGACTCCCGATGAATTTAACGGCCTTTTCAGGGAAGCTGCCGTGTCTTTTCTAAAAAAACTAAGGGACAAAAATCCGAAAAGCGCGATCCTTTGGGCGTACGGCATGCTCGGAAACGAGATGGCAGAGCCGATAAAGGACGCTATCCTGGCCTATTCCGGCGAAACCGGAGACAAAAACGTATACTACTATGAATTCAAAAACTGCACCGGGGACCGTCTGGGCGTCAGAGCGCATCCCAACCGCAGGGCACACGACGAAGCGGCGTCAGCCCTCTCGGAAGAGATAATGAGGATCCTTAAGAAAACGGGAGGTGACACAAAATGAAGATAACCATCGCTGTCGTGTTCGGCGGCAATTCCACCGAGCATGAGATATCCGTGATCTCGGCCGTACAGGCTCTCGAAAAGATGGATCACGCCAAATATGACATCTACCCCGTCTACATGACGAAGGATTCACTTTTTTACACCGATCCCTCCATGGAGCGCATAGAGAGTTTCCGTGATATACCCGCTCTCATCGCATCAAGCTTAAGGATAGATTTTGTAAAAGAAAAAGACAGGACCTACATGACCGGACATGAGACAAAGCTGTTCGGGAAAAAATTCAGCGTACCCGTCGATCTGGTCTTCCCCATCGTCCACGGCACCAACGTTGAGGACGGCACGCTTCAGGGATATTTCAGGACCCTGGGGCTTCCTCTCGTGGGTCCCGGCGTACTTCCGTCCGCCCTGGGCATGGACAAGGTCGTAATGAAGAGTGTGCTCAAGGACAGCGGTATTCCCGTGCTCGACTGTGCGGTACTGCGCCCCGCCGACTTTGAAGAGCTTGACAGCACGATAGCAAAGCTTGAAGCAAAGCCCGGCTATCCCATGATCATAAAGCCCGTCAATCTGGGAAGCAGCATAGGTATTTCGGTCGCGCACGACAGGGAAGCGCTGAAGAGTTCTCTGGCACTCGCCTTTGAGTACTCTGACAAGGTCCTCGCCGAGCACGCGATCCCGAATCTCCAGGAGATCAACTGCTCCGTTTTCGGCTGCAGCGGTGAGACCATGGCAAGCGAGTGCGAGGAGCCTCTGGGCAGCGGCGATATCTTAAGCTTCCAGGACAAATACATGAGCGGGGGCAAGGGCAGCGGAAAGACCGTTCCCGCGGGAGTCAAATCGTCAAGCAGCAGCGGTTCCAAGGGAATGGCGAGTCTCACCAGACGCATTCCCGCAAATATCAGCCCCGATATGCGCGACAGGATAAGAGACTGTGCCAGAAAGGCCTTCGAGGCGCTGGAGGGCGAGGGAGTCGCAAGGATAGACTTCATGATCGACAAGGACAGCGGGGAATTTTATCTCAATGAGATCAATACCATTCCCGGCTCCCTGTCATTCTATCTGTGGGAGCCTCTCGGGATACCCTATTCGGAGCTTCTGGAAAAGCTCATAAAGCTGGCTCTCGATCAGGACAGAAAAAACAAACGGCTTATCACAAGCTTCGATACCAACATTTTATCAACCGCACAGGTGGGAGGCGCCAAAAAGTAAAAGATGCCTGCTGATCAGACAGTGGCGCGATAGGTCTCCTCGATCACCTTGCGTACGACAGCGTCCACCGTCTTTCGCTCCTTCATATCCATCGCACCGGTATCGATAGGCTCGCCGTAGGTGATGGTGACCGCGGCGCTCTTTATGAAGGGCTTGTGCTTCTCGTAGATCTCATCCGAGTGTGTGATGGTCACGGGGATGATCCTGCAACCGGTCTTGTGTGCTATCTTGAAGCTGCCGCGATGGAAGGGAAGAAGTTCATCACCGGTCTTATTCCTGGTGCCCTCGGGATAGATGACGATGTCCACTCCCCTCTTTATCAGGTCGCAGGCCCTGTTGATCATCTCCAGTCCCTGTTTGAGATCATTACGGTCCAGGAAGATACAGTGCAGGAATCTCATCCACAGACCAAGCACCGGCACATATCCGACCTGCTTTTTGGATATGAATCCCGTGAGCCTGCGTGCGAGGGAGTAAGTGATGACTATATCAAAATAACTCCTGTGGTTGCCTATAAACAGCACGCCCTCACCGCCCTCGGGGATATTCTCTCTGCCCTTTACCGTGAGTTTGACACCCGCGAGAAAAGCCACAACACCGAAGGCATGGCCGACTATAAAAAGAGAAGCCCGCTCCTTTATGCCCGGCGAAAAGAAACCTATGATCCAGAGTACCAATATGACAGGTATGCTGAGAATGAGGAAAACGATGATGAAGAGCAAAACCAGAACCAAACGAACCATGATGTACACCTTTCTTTGCTTTGTCTGTTACTTTTCCATTATAATGACAGAATTATATATTAGCAACTCCCGGAAGTCCGGGAAGAAGAAGGCGGCATAATGAGCCTCATCCTGATAGAAAACGGCCGGCTTACGGACCCCCGGGGAAACGGCTGCCTCGATGCCTCCGTACTGATAAAGGACGGCGTGATAAGCCGTGTACTCTCCGCGGAAGATAAACCGCAGATCAATGACGGGACGCGGGCATCGGAAGTGCAAAGGATAGACGCCAAAGGGAAGCTCGTATTCCCCGGTCTCATAGATGCACACGTACACTTCCGCGATCCCGGCTTTACCGAAAAAGAGGATATATCAAGCGGAGCAAAAGCCGCCGCACACGGGGGCTTTACCACGGTCATCATGATGGGCAACACCAGACCGCCTCTGGACACGCCCGAAATCCTGATGAGCGCACTCGAAAAAGGGAAGCATACCGGCATAAATATCTTTGCCTGCGGCAATGTAACAGTCGGAATGAATGGCAGGGAGCTCACTGATTTTGAAGCCCTGAAGCGCGCCGGAGCCGTGCTCATGTCAGACGATGGTCTCCCGATACTCGATGCGTCAGTTATGGAAAAGGCCTGTAAAAAGGCCGCGGAGTGCGGTCTCGTGCTGTCTCTCCACGAGGAAGACCCGGCGTTTATAGGACAGGCGGGGATCAACAGCGGCGCAGTGGCCGGATCGATGGGCATAAACGGCGCCTCTCGCGAGGCCGAGATCTCAATGGTCGATCGGGATATAAGGATCGCCGCGGATACCGGCGCAGAGATCACCATTCAGCATATAAGTGCCGCAGAATCCGTGGAAGCGATCAGAAAAGCGAAGGCCGCAGGCATAAAAGTCCATGCGGAGGGCACGCCTCACCACTTCTCACTCACAGAGGAAGCAGTGAGGCAATGGGGCGCGAATGCCAGGATGAACCCGCCTCTCAGGACAGAAGCCGACAGAATTGCGATAATCGAAGGACTGAAGGATGAGACCATAGACATGATCGCTACCGATCACGCACCTCATACCAAAGAGGAGAAGGACAGAGGGCTCGCAAAGGCCCCAAGCGGCATCATAGGGCTCGAAACCGCGCTGTCCCTCACCTGGAAGTCTCTGGTCATTCCGGGGCATCTCACTCCCGCGGAAGCGATCCGCAGGCTCACACGCGCCTACGAAGTATACGGACTTAAAGGCGGAACTCTGCTCGAGGGAGAGCCCGCCGACGTTGTCATCTTTGACCCGGAGGACTCCTGGACAGTGAGCCGCGAAAGCATCCTTTCGAAGTCGCTCAATACGCCGTTTCTCGGTGAGACACTGCCCGGCACAGTCAGGGCAGTCATTTGCAAAGGTAAGGTGATATACAGTGAGTAAAAATGTTTCTGTGGCAAAGATAATAAAGCAGTCCGAACTCGCAGAGGGCATATATGATATGGTGCTTGACACTCCGCTCTCTGCGGAAGCGGCTCCCGGACAGTTTGTCGCTCTGTACTGCAGCGACAGTTCGAGGCTCCTGCCCCGTCCCATCAGCATCTGCAGCGCGGATGCCGCGGCAGGAACACTTCGTCTGGTATACAGGGTGGTCGGCGCCGGGACCGGAGAATTCTCGAAGCTTAGTGCCGGAGACAGTGTGAGAGTGCTCGGCGTTCTGGGAAACGGATATCCCATAGATGAAGCCCGGGACAAAAAGGTCCTGCTCGTAGGCGGCGGGCTGGGTGTCCCGCCCTTACTGTTCCTCGCAAAGAAATTATCGGAAGCAGCCGGAAGTGATGCCGCCCCCGCAGCCGTTACCGCTGTGATGGGCTACAGGAATCTCGGACTCCGCTTTTTGAGCGAGGACTTCAGCGCCGTCACAAACGCCATCGACACCAGCGACGACGGTTCCTTCGGCTTCCACGGGACAGTCGTCGATGCGATAAAGGCTAAGGATCTGAACTTTGACATCGCTTATTCCTGCGGTCCGCTTCCTATGTTACGTGCTCTCGCTTCGCTCTGCGCAGATAAAAACATCAAGTGTTATGTTTCCCTCGAGGAGCGCATGGCCTGCGGCGTCGGGGTATGTCTCGGCTGCGTGGCCAAAACAACCGGGGTCGACGCGCACAGTCTCGTAAAGAACACGCGCATCTGCACGGAAGGACCTGTCTTTGACAGCAGGGACATAGAATGGTGACGCGCAGGAAAATTGCTTAGACCGAAAGGATGATAACAATGACAGCCTTCAGCACTGAAATAAAAATAGCCGGGGTGACCTTTAAAAACCCTGTGATGAACGCGTCCGGAACCTTCGGCAACGGGCGCGAATACGCCGAACTCCTTGATCTTTCCAAGCTCGGTGCCATTGTGACAAAGGGAGTCTCTCTCACGCCCTGGGAGGGCAATCCCACTCCCCGTGTGGCGGAGACGCCGTCCGGAATGCTCAATGCAATAGGCCTGCAGAACCCGGGCATAGACAAATTTATCGACAGGGAGCTGCCCTTTCTGGAAGAAGTGAGAAGCTCAGGAACCCGCGTGATCGTAAACGTCTGCGGTCACAGCGTCGATGAGTATGTGTCGGTGATTGAACGCCTTTCGGACAAACCGGTGGACATGCTGGAGATCAATGTTTCATGTCCCAATGTCAAAGAAGGAGCGATCGCTTTCGGACAGGATCCGGATATGTTAAGGGATGTGACAAAGGCCTGCAAGAGTGCGGCGAAACAGCCCGTCATCATGAAGCTCACGCCGAACGTCACCGATATAAAGGCGCTTGCAAAGGCGGCCGAGGATGGCGGTGCCGATGCGATATCGCTGATAAATACGATCACGGGTATGAAGATAGATGTAGAAAAAAAGAGGTTTTTACTGGCAAACCGCACAGGCGGCCTCTCAGGCCCCGCGATACACCCTGTCGCGGTGCGAATGGTCTATGAGGCTGCACATGCGGTCGACATCCCGGTCATCGGGATGGGCGGAGTCATAAGCGGAAATGACGCCCTTGAGATGATACTCGCAGGAGCGTCCGCGGTGGCCGTCGGCACGGCGACTTTCCATGATCCCGATGCCATGATAAGGATAATCGGCGAAATCGGGGAATATATGGAAAAGCACGCGGTCACGGATATAAATGAACTAGTGGGAGCAGTATCCTGACAGAGAATTAATATCGTGTATAACATCTTTTTTGAGACAGCTGCTATCGGCTTTATTGCGGTACTGCTGCTCTACCTGTATATCGAATATCCGAACGCTTCAGAGAGCAACATGCGCTACAGACAGTGGGTTGCATGGATACTCGCAAGCGATATCGTGGACGTGATCACCTCACGTATGACTGATTACGGGAGCAGCATACCGTCTATGGTAAATATCATTGCCAGCACCGTATATTTTCTCGTCTCCGCATTCTGTTTCCTCAGTCTCGCGAAATACCTGCACTCACTGGTGAAGGGCAGACAGTCGGATCTATATATGAGTTTCCTCAACAAGCTGGTGATCATCTACACGGTGCTGATGGTGATCAACATCTTTACCGGATGGGTTTTCACTTATGATGAAACCGGCGAATACATACACGGACCGATATACTTCATAATTTTTGTTCTGCAGATCATAGTCAACTCTCTCTCCATTCTGCTTCTGTTCTCCAACCGCAAAAATATGGAGAAAAGACAACTCGCCGCCATCTGGCTGTTCATGCTCATCATCATCGCGGGATTTGTGCTGCAGGTAGTTCTCTTTCCGAAGACCCTTCTGGTTTTCTACATGTTCTCGATCGCCGCGATGACAGTGCTTTTTGTTATCGAGACGCCCGATTACATAAAGCTCGCCGACGCTCTGAACGAAGTAGAAAAACAGAGACAGCGCGCTGACGTCGCCAATCAGGCCAAGAGCAATTTCCTCGCAAATATGTCCCACGAGATCCGCACGCCGATGAACGCCATTATCGGCCTTGACGAGATGATCCTCCGAGAGAGCATCGATCCAAAGGCCAGAAAGTACGCCGGCGATATAAGGAGCGCGGGAAATACCCTTCTCTCGATAATCAATGATATTCTGGATCTCTCCAAGATAGAGTCCGGGAAGATGGAGCTGGTCCCTGTGGAATACGACTTTGCCTCCGTGCTGAACGATATCGTGAACATGACCATGAAGAAGGCCCGGGAGAAGGGCTTAAGCTATGAGCTTTCCGTGGACTCTGACATCCCTTCGGTCCTGTTCGGCGATGAGATCAGGATAAGGCAGGTGATACTGAACCTCACCAATAATGCCATCAAATATACCGAGAAAGGGAGCATACATATAGCTATATCCTTTGACAAAAAGGATAACATGCTCATATGCAGTGTCAGGGATACCGGAATAGGCATCAAAGAGGAGGACATGGACAAGCTTTTCTCCTCCTTCCAGAGGCTGGATGAGACAAAAAACCGCAATATCGAAGGAACGGGCCTCGGACTCAACATCACAAGGCAGCTGGTGGAGATGATGGGCGGCTCTATCACGGCAAAGAGCACCTATGGCGCAGGCTCCACCTTCACGGCCGGGATGAAGCAGGAGGTCATAGACAACACGCCCATCGGAGATTATCAGAAGCACCTTGCCAAAGCACAGGCCGAGAACGAGATCTACCGGCCGCAGCTTGTCGCGCCGCATGCTAAGATCCTCATAGTCGATGACAATCAGATGAACCTGGAAGTCATCACCGAACTGCTTAAGGATACCAGGATGAAGATCACCACCGCTGATTCCGGGCAGGAATGCATAGAGCTGTTATCCCTGGGGACCTATGATGCCGTACTGCTTGACCAGATGATGCCCGGGATGTCAGGGACGCAGGCGCTCCGCATCATCAAGGAAAAACATCTCGCGGACAACACACCCATCGTGGTGCTGACCGCGGACGCCATCGTGGGCGCAAAAGATTCCTATATCCGCGAGGGCTTCACGGATTATCTCTCCAAGCCCGTCATGTATCCGGAGCTTGAAGCCGTACTTTATAAGTGCATCCCGGCCGGCAAGATCCTTACCTCCGAGGAACTCGAGGAAGAAAATCGCAGAAATGAGGCCGCAAAAGCGCAGGCCGAAGCCAGCCGTCCGGTCGTCCTGGTCATCAGCGATTCCACGGAGAGGCTGAATGAAGCCAAAGGCATGATCGCGGATGAGTACAAGGTGATCTGCGTGAAGGATGAGGAGCACTGTGCGCGCTATATGGAAAAGCACGATGTCGCGTACGTGATCAGAGAGAAGTAAAAAGCAATATGCATGTAGAAAATCCGGAGAACAGGCAATGGATCATGATCGGGTAAAAGAAGAAAAGCAGCAGAAAGTAAGAATCGGCGCAGTGATCGTCTATGTGATCGTCATGATCATCTACGCCCTTCTTCTTGAGCTCTCACAGAACACTGTGGCAGGATGGGCCGCTGCCGCTGCCGTCATGGTCATTTTCGCATTTTTCTACCACAGATATCTCACCGGAAAAAAACTTCCCCTGCGTCTCGCTGCATGGATGGGACTGTTTCTTCTTTTCTTTGTGATATATAAAGCAAGTTATCCGCCCTATGCCCTGACCCCCGCAGTCAGGGGAAAAAGCCTGGGAACCACCGGTGTTATAAACATCGCGCAGGGCGATCTGACCGGTGTTTATGACTCGACCGGAAATGTAGAGGTATATACCGGTATCCCCTACGCCAAACCCCCGGTGGGTGATCTCAGATGGAAGGAGCCTCAGGCTGCGGAAGGCTGGGAAGGCGTGCGCGCATGTGATCATTTTGCCCCGAGATTTCTGCAGACGGAGAATTCCACGCTCTGGGATTCCCTTGTGATGCTCGTTATCTACAATCACTTCAACTGGTTCGATCTCCATGACAACTACAGGGAGACCATGAGCGAGGATGCGCTCTACATAAATATCTGGAAGCCGGCAGGCGATGTGACGGACCGTCCCGTGCTCTTCTACATCCACGGAGGCTCCCTGCAGAGAGGCACTCCGTCTTACGATCAGTACAACGGAGAAGCATACGCGAAGCGCGGAATCATATTTGTGGACTTCGCTTATCGTCTGAACATCTTCGGATATTTCGCCGATGAGGCGCTTGCGTCGGAATCCGAAAACGGCACCACAGGCAATTACGGGCTGCTCGATCAGATCACTGCCCTCAGATGGGTCCATGACAACATCGGCGCCTTCGGCGGAGACCCTGACAATATAACCATTGCCGGTGAGTCCGCCGGTTCCTCAAGTGTCAATGCGATCTGTGTATCTCCTTTGGCCAAAGGGCTGTTTAGGCGCGCGATCGGTGAGAGCAGCGGCATCGCGGTAAACAAACCCTATCACACCTTCCGTTCTTATGAGGATCAGCTCAGACTGAAACAATCAGTATATGACGCCACAGGCGTATCGGATATAGCCGCGCTCAGGGACACCGACGCCGCTTCACTGATCGCCGCTTCGGGCGCCTATGATTCCATGACGGTTGACGGATATGCGATACCCATACAGCCTGCCCTCATCTACCAAAACGGCCAAAACAACGAGGAAGCGCTGCTGAACGGATATAACGCAAAGGAGGCTGATGTCTTTACGATACTGGGGACGAAGATAAAAACATCGGAGGACTACGAGAATATATTGCGCGAAAAGCTGGGGCCTGCCGCAGCCGCAGAGCTTGCCGTTCTCTACCCCGCAGGCTCTTCTCCGAAGAAGCAGTATAACAATGTGATCGGGGCGGCCTGGTTTGCCTACAGTCACAACACGTGGTCGCGGTACATGGCCGCTGAGGGAAGGCCCGTTTATGAGTACCGCTTCACCAGAGAGAATCCGGGCCTTAGCACCAACCACGCAGGTGAGCTCCCGTATTTTTACGGCAATCTGTACACACAGCCGCAGAACTACGACGAGCGCGACTACGAGCTGTCCGATACGATCATGGACTACATCGTGAATTTCGCCGCAAACGGCGATCCCAACGGGGACGGACTGCCGGTCTGGCAGGAATTCTCCGCGGATGAGACCAGGGTTCTTGAGCTCGGTGATTCAGTAGAGATGGTAAGCGATCCTTATCTCGAATTGTATGAAATCCTTGACAGGAGTCAGGGAAGGTAAAAAACGCTACGAGCCACGCGTCGACTCGAAACTCCGCGAAGCGGATCCTTTGCTACGAGCCACGCGTCGACTCGAAACTCCGCTTCGCGGAGTTCCTCGTGTCGCGGCTGTCGCCGCTTCTCGATCGCAAAAAATCGGGGATGGCAAATAAACGCTACGAGCCACGCGTCGACTCGAAACTCCGCTTCGCGGAGTTCCTCGTGTCGCGGCTGTCGCCGCTTCTCGATCGCAAAAAAACTGCCGGGGCGAGCAAGCTCTCCCGGCAGTATTTTTTGCGCTCTTCGCGTGGCTCGTAGCTAACGCGTCAGTCTTCGTTTAATGTAACACCCGCCTCTTCGGCGCGCTGTCTGAAGCCCTCAAGGACTGCATCGTAGGTCTGCTTGCTGATTTCGGGAAGCTCGCCGCCCCAGGTATTCTCAGCCTGCTTGTAGCCATTCTTGAAGGCGTCGTACATCTTCTGGATATTCTTGGGATCATCACCTGCCAGTGCATCCGCGAAATCAAGGATGCGTCCGGAGGTCTGCTTCACTCCCCAGTAACCGTCCTCGGAGATGTCCTCCTGGGCCTGAGCCTTTGTCGCGGCATCAACCGTGAACTTGCCCTCTCTCAGGAAGCTCCAGATATCATTGGCATTGTTGTAAGCCACGCCCTGACCGGTCATCATCTTGGAGACCATATCGAGCATCTGGCTCTGACGGGATTCCTGATCCGCCTTGAGCTGGGCCACGATCTTGCCCCTGTCCTCTTCGCTCATCTTCCTGATGTTGTTGTAGCCGCCCTGTGTCTTGTTGTCCGCACTCTTTTCGTAAGTGGCCGCAGCTGCTTCTTTTACCTCTGCTGCCTTGTCCGCCGCGGCGGTTTCCGCCTTCGGCGCTGTGCCCGCTGCCTGTGCGGCATACGCAGCACCGTTCACCCCAGATGTAATTCCATTTACACTCATACTGAACTCCTTTTCTGATGCTTGGGGCATCTGTTGTTGCTTTGTTTACAGAAACATGGTATATAGGGTATTAACAGGTTAGGGTACACCTAGCATGATTATAACATCAGAAAATGCGGGATTTCAACGTATTTTTATGCAATTTTTGATTTTTTCCGGGGAGTTTCTAAAATGTCTGATGGTTCAATTTGTGTACGGGCTTATGCCAAGATCAATCTGTTTCTCGACGTGACGGGCCGTCTGGAGAACGGCTATCATCTCGTGGATCTCGTAATGCAGTCCATTGATCTCCACGACACTCTTATCTTTACCCCCACAGAGTCGGGCAGGGACACGCTCTTTGTCACAGACGCGGAGGGGCTCGGGCGCTTCGGG
>JAILGA010000156.1 GCA_024697225.1 Lachnospiraceae bacterium | reverse complement strand
ACACGGCTGAGATTTGAATATCCCGAGCCGTAATCATCAAGTGAGAATCCGTTTCCGTTATCGGAGATATCACTCATCGTTCTGAGCACCGCATCCGCAAGATATTCGGAAGCAGTCTCCGTTATCTCGAAATTGATCCTTGCCTTGACCTTTGCCAGATCGACCAATATCGTGGGCTGGAACGTGGCAAGATCTTCATATGCATCCTCATTCTCTTCCCCGGTGGCGGCGGGTTCTTCCGCCTCAACAGAGGCTTCTTCGGCAGGCGCTTCCGCGGGAGCCTCCTCTGTCAGGTCCGTGATCTCATCGGCTTCAGCCTCGATCGCGGGTGCTGTTTCGGCCGCAAATGCGTTTGCGGGCACAGAGGTGAAGATCATCGCTGCGCTCAGCACGGCCGGAAGTACTCGTTTGAGCAATCCCTTTCTAACCATATGTCTCTTCCTTTCTCCCCTTCCATGGGGTGAACCCTGCGGTTTCAGTGTCAGTGGATATCACGGAAACCTTGTCTGTCCTGCCGCTGTCTCCAGCCAGTCACATAAACCCGGCTGCGCCGTTTGTTGTGCTGTACAGGTCGTTCAAAAAGGGCTTAATACCGACCTTATAGGACTGGCCACAGACGGCGACAATACTATCATACATATACTATATTCATAAAAGCAATTGAAATTTTTAACGTATTTTAATAAAATTTTAAAGAAGGCAAAAAATATCAAGAAATTGTTACAGAATGTTACGGGAGTGATAAAGGCTGCGCAGAAAGCGCAGCCCTTTGGATTCATTTATCATCATAATGACCTTTACAAGAATAGATGTATAGAACACCGTTCTCAAACCTGCCAATAAATATAGTCTTCCCATGCCTCATCTGACCATAGTTTCCGCATATATTCACACCTCGATCAGATCGTGCTCTTTCATCGTCCCGGCATTTTTCTGCGCGATTCCCCTGTCTATCTTGGCAAGGTATTCCGCATTTTTCCTTATGCGATCCAACTCCGCGTATTCACGCTCGGAAACCATGACAACGTTCTCATCCTTGGGACGAGAGATGATAAACACTTCTCCTCGAAAGACTCTGTCGCAGATATTCTTGAAATCATTCTTGACTGTTGTTCCCTTTACTGCAACCATGATAAGACCCCCTTCTGAAAATCGTATCATTTTTAATACGATTTTTCATATCTCTTTTCAAGTCTTATTATGCTTTTTGCTCCGCATGTTGTCAAGGGTGCTGTGCACCCTTTATTCAAAGCTTCGCCGTCAGGCGAAGCTTCCGGTTTTCAAGGGGGTTTCTGGCCGATGGCTGCACTTTTTCAAGGGAGTTTTAAACCGGGTTATCAGAACACTATCTCCGGTAATTCCAGACTGCCGTTTGCATCTGATTCAAGAAACATGATCATGTATATCGGGAGATAAGTGACCCTGTCTGTCCTTTCAATATTGCAGTTAGCAAACACAAATGCTTCATCTATGCCGAATTCCCGGTTGTTCATGCAATTGTTGATCGCAGAATGGGTCGTGTAGTCTTTCCCGCTTTTTACTTCGATGGGAAGTATCTTTCCCTCGTATTCGATAACAAAATCCAGTTCTCCCAGCCGGTTGGAATTGTAGTAATAAATCGGGAACCGCCGGGAGTACAGTTCCTGTGCGACCGCATTTTCATAGATCCCGCCGGCATTAAGCTCCGAGGCACCGGAGAACAGCATTCTTTTCGTTGACAATCCATATAAGGATGTCAATAGCCCCACGTCTGACAGATAGAGCTTAAAGAGACTGTGTTTTTCGTTCAGGCGCAGGGGGATCCGCGGTTCTGTTGCATTGTAAGCGGAGATGGCAACGCCTGCGTTCTCCAGCCACAAAAAAGTGCTCTCCACACGCTCATAATGGAGTCCTTTTTTCAGATCCGATACTATGAAGCGTTTATTATTTTTTAACAATTCTGAAGGGATAAGATCGTAGGTGTTTGAGATCAGAAGCCTTCGATCTGCCTGTTCGTATTGCGTAAAATCCAGTTTATATGATCTGACAAGTTCATTATGGATCTGCATCACATCTTCTATATTGTTCGTTTCGGCAAAACGGCTGACGGCTGCCGGCATTCCGCCGATCATCAGATAACGGGAAAAGAGTGAGAGCATTTTGCTGTTGACAGCTTCGAGCACCGGTTTTCGGTTAAAAAAGGAAGCACGAAGGCTTGATACTATGTCATCATTAATATTTGTGATCTGCAGAAACTCTTCAAAATCCAGCGGAAACATGTCAAGGATAGAAAGATAACCTACAGGTACAGAGGAAAGACCTGTCAGTTCGATCCCCAGCAGGGATCCGGAAAGGATATACCGGAAGCTTCCTTCTTCCACAAGAAACTTGATCCGTGTGACCATATCCCTGCACTTTTGAACTTCATCAATAAAGATCACGGATCTGCCCGGAACAGGAGGCTTGACACCTATTGTTGAAAAACCCAGTATCAGATCATCGGCCGTCCTTGACTGTTCCAGGACAGAGATCATTTCGGGAGTCTCGATCAGATTGACTTCGACAACATCACAATCCAGTTCAGACAGTACCTGCCGGATCAGGAATGTCTTTCCGACCTGTCTCGCGCCGGTGACCAGGAGAGCATTTCTTTCTTCGCGGTACCACTTTTCTATGCGATCTGCTGCTTTTCTTCGAAGTTCCATGAGAAGATGATATCAGAGGTATGTCAAAAAAACAAGAGAATCGCGGCAGATTTGTCAAAAATATGAGACGAAAAGCGGGCTATTTGTCAAAAATACGATCGGATGGTGATCAAAGGCGTGATAGCAGCGGAAAGGATACCTGTTATTACAGGTCTGAAAAGGGCTGCGCTTTCGCGCAGCCCCTTGGTCTATAGTGTTGAGTTTTCGTCCGGAGTCTTACCCCAGCCTCTTCTTGAGCGCTTCGGTCTGATCCTCGTAGCCGGGTTTGCCCAGGAGGGCAAACATGTTCTTCTTGTAGCTCTCGACGCCGGGCTGGTTGAAGGGATTGACTCCCAGGAGATAGCCGCTGACGCCGCAGGCGAACTCAAAGAAATAGAAGAGCTCACCGAGGTAATACTCGGTCATCTCCGGA
>JAILGA010000150.1 GCA_024697225.1 Lachnospiraceae bacterium | reverse complement strand
AAAGACCCTGCCGCGCCACAATTCTTGCGAAGAGTGCCGAAATTGTGGCGTAGAGTGGACGTTAAAGACCCCGCCGCGCCACAATTCTTGCGAAGAATGCTGAAATTGTGGCGTATAGCGGTCGTTAAAGACCCCGCCACGCCACAATTCTTGCGAATAATGCCGAAATTGTGGCGTAGAGCGGTCGTTAAAGCCTGCGTCACGCCACAATTCTTGCGAAGAATGCCGAAATTGTGGCGTAGAGCGGACGTTAAAGGCCATGCCGCGCCACAATTCTTGCGAAAAATGCCGAAATTGTGGCGTAGAGCGGTCGGGAAAAGCAAGAACACGTTACAAAAGTGAAGTTACATCACAAAGTAATGCCTTCCGAGCCATTTTGATATGCCGTCGAGGCCCGGATAGATGAGACGTTCGTTTATATTCTGATGATCGAGGAAATCCCTGATCTGCCAGCGCAGCTCCTTCTTTATCAGATACCTTACGGTCTGATCCGTGTTGGTGTCGAGGAATTTTTCCACATCCGTCATCGCATCGGGAACAATTGAGAAAAACGAGTACTGGTTGGCAATCCTCGGATCTACCGACGGCGGCTCTATGACTACCATGGATCTGTCGCTCATGTCTGAGTCATACTGAGCCAGAGTCGGGCAGCGCTCCTGCAGCATCTCAACCGAGAAGACCGTAGTCTTGCATCTGTCCTCGGCAGCCTGATAGGAGGCCGGAAGGAGCGAATGGAGTTCATGGACATCCATGCGCCATACGACGCAGTCATGGTCGTCCATGACTTCGAGATTCTCTTCGGTCATGGCAAAATGGAGCGCTATGAGCGGGGAATATGACCAGTCCAGAAGCCTCGTGGGGAGGCCGTGATGCTGGCCCAGGATCAGCTTGTGCCACACGGATCTCTCAATGGTAGGTTCTATCAGTGCGGCATATTTGGTAAAATTATCAAGAATACAGGACTCCAGATAATGCTTTTTATGCTTGCAGGTTCTCTGGAGACCTGTCTCCATGTGAAATGCGATGTCAGGCTGGCCGCGGTAGATGAAAAGATTGCGGTAACGCTTCAAGTCGGGACGGTACTCCTGCTCGGAGACCATCTTGAAAAGCGTATCCAGGTCTGATATTTCTACGGTCTTTATCATGAGCGCGGATCCCGCTCACTTATCGTCGATATTCAGAAACTCATATTCGAGATCGTCATCTTCCTTGATCACGTTCCTTGCATGTCTCGTCTGCTCGCTCTCCCTGCGGGGTCTTTGCGGCATGGCATCTCTGTCATCGGAAACCCTGGAAGAAACTGGTCTCTGGCTCCTTGCTCTCTCCTCAGCATAATCCCTGCCGTCCCGGCCTCTGCCGGCATCCTGACGCGACACTCCCCTCTGGGGTCTCACGGGCTCTTCGTCCTCGAGTATATCCTCATCCCTGCGCCTCTTGAAGAATGCTCCCTTCCGCGGCTCCTCCTCAGGCTGCTCCTCCTCTTCCTCATCATCCTCGTAGTACATATAGTCCCTGAGGCGGAAGATCAGGATTATCATTATTATCACAAGTACGACTATCACGACACCCATCACGATGATGGCGGTCTTCTGGGTCTTGTTGCTCTTTTCCAGAGCGTCGACCTCGTCGGCATTCCTTGCGGCATCCAGCAGATCCTCGATCTTTACCCGGTAACCGTCGTCATTGTTGTGCAGATACCAGAAGTAGGTCCCCTGATCATCTTCCTCATAGAGCGCCACATACTGGCTGCTCACGATGGGGTTGGTCTGAACCTCCTCTTCAGGCTCCTCCTCTTCGACCACCTCGGGCTCCGTTTCCTCGGGCTGCTCCGGGGTCTCCTCCTCTATCACCTCTCCAAGTTCAAGGAAATCACTGCGGATAAAGGCCTCTTTGCCGTCGGACATAGTCACCTGATACCAGACCTTGCCGTCCGCGGCGGTGGCCTGACCGGTCACAGTGACCTCCGTCCCTGTTGTAAGGCCGCTTGCGACGACATTATCATTATTGCTCGTATCTGTGCTGCTTCTTGCGCGGATACCGTCCTGATTGATCTTTGCGCTCTGCGCGCTCATGGATGTCACTTCATCTGCCAAAGCTGTGGATTTAAGCGCACTGAAAGCCGTACCTGCCAGTAAAACCGTCAGTGCCAACGCCATGATCCCCGCAAACGCACCGTTAATCCGCCTTGTCTTCATCTAATAACCTCCTGTGGTGAAGAAAAACATACGATATTAAATTATATCACTTTTTAGTTTATCGTACAACGTATTTTTGCATTAAGCCTCATCAATGGCCTTTCCGATGTCAGACCGCTTCATCGCGCCCTCGAAGCTCACATGCCCGGATGCCTCGTAGGCCAGGCTTCTCGCCGACTTCAGATCCGCTCCGACAGCCGTGATGCCAAGCACTCTTCCGCCGTTTGTGACCACGCTGCCGTCAGCGCCGAAGGCCGTGCCCGCATGGAAACAGAACTCGTTTTCCTTTCCGTCAAAATAATCAAGTCCGGTTATCACCTTACCCTTCTCATAGTGACCGGGATAACCGCCCGAGGCCACGACCACACAGACAGCCGCATTATCCGCGAATTTCAGATCAACACTGTCAAGCCTGCCGTCCACGCAGGCTTCCATTATATCCAGGATATCGCTCTCGAGTCTCGGCAGCACCACCTGCGCCTCGGGATCACCGAACCGCGCATTGTATTCCAGAACCTTCGGTCCTTTTCCGGTAAGCATCAGCCCGAAGAACAGGACTCCCCTGAAGGGTCTGCCCTCGGCCTTCATGGCATCGACTGTCGGCTGATATATGGTCTTCATACATATATTGTGTATCTCATCCGTATAGAAGGGACTGGGTGAAAAAGTGCCCATTCCGCCGGTGTTCGGGCCCGTATCGCCGTCGCCGGCTCTCTTGTGATCCTGCGCAGAGGTCATTGTCTTTATCGTGGTCCCGTCCACAAAGGAGAGTACGGAAACCTCGCGGCCTGTGAGGAACTCCTCCACAACGAGCCTGTTTCCGGCATCGCCGAATTTCTTTTCCTCCATTATCTGCGAGATGCCGGCGTGTGCCTCTTCGCGGTCATTGCAGATGAGAACTCCCTTTCCGAGCGCAAGGCCGTCGGCCTTTAATACCACAGGATAACTGATGTCCCCGTCGATGTATCCGCGGGCATCATCGGCATTGTCAAAGGTCTCATAACCGGCTGTGGGGATGTTATATTTCTTCATGAGATCCTTGGAAAAGGCCTTGCTTCCCTCTATTATCGCAGCCTTCTTATCAGGTCCGAAGACCCTTAACCCCTCCTTCTCAAAGGCATCGACGATTCCTCCGACAAGCGGGTCATCCATACCAACGATCGTGAGACCTATGTTTTTTTCCTTTGCAAAGGCGACGAGCCTGTCAAACTCCATGGGGCGGATGTCGACACACTCCGCAATCTCCGATATACCGGCATTGCCCGGTGCACAGTATATCCTGCCCGCGCGGGCACTCTTTTTTACACTCCGTGCGATCGCATGCTCTCTGCCGCCGCCGCCGACTATAAGAATATCCATTTTCCACCTCCTCGCTCAGGCTTTGCCAATGCTTATCCGACCCGTTGCGATCATGTCGATGGCTCCGGGGAGTATCTTCCACTCCGCTTCCTCCATGACGCGCCTCTGAAGCACCTCAGGAGTGTCGCCGTCCTTTACCTCCACGGCTTTCTGAAGAATTATCGGCCCGGTGTCCGTTCCCTCATCGACAAAATGGACCGTTGCACCGGTGACCTTTACGCCGCGCTTAAGCGCAGCCTCATGAACCCTCAGTCCGTAAAACCCTTTTCCGCAGAAGGACGGTATCAGCGAAGGGTGTATGTTGATTATCCGCCCGGCAAATCTCTTCACCATCGCAGGCGGTATGTTCACAAGAAATCCGGCCAGAACCACGAGATCCGGAGCATAGGACTCCACCTTCTCAAGGAGCGCCATGTTAAACTTCTCTCTGTCTTCAAAATCCGAAGGCGAAACCACCTCTGCAGGAATCCCTGCCTTCTCCGCCCTCATAAGTGCACCCGCACCGGCGTTATTTGAAATAACAGCTGTTATTTTAGTATTATGTATCGTTCCGTCGGCGATCCGGTCAATGATCGCCTGGAGGTTCGTGCCTCCGCCGGACACCAGCACTACCGCGTTCATATAAGTTCCACTCCTTTGTCTCCGGCCTCTATACTTCCTATCACGGCGCCGTCCTCACCCGAACTCCTTATCGCCTCGAGGGCGCGCGGGGCGTCATCGGGTCTGACTGCAAGTACCATTCCTATTCCCATGTTGTAGGTGTTGTACATGACTTTTTCCGCAACATCTCCGGCCTCTGCTATCATTCCGAATATGGCGGGAACCTCGTAGCTGTCCTTTCTGACCACTGCCTTAACTCCCTCAGGGAGCATGCGGGGTATATTCTCGTAGAAACCGCCGCCGGTTATGTGGCTGACACCCTTTAATACTATGCCCGAGCTCTTTAATTTCTTAAGCATCTTAACATATATTTTAGTGGGTGCAAGAAGCACCTCTCCGAGTGTCCTGCCGCCAAGCTTATCCTCTCTTGTCTCAAGTCTCTCCTTTGTCATCGGAAAGACTTTTCTGACAAGTGAAAAACCGTTTGAATGAACCCCCGACGAAAAGGCACCGATCAGCACGTCGCCCGGCGCGATGGAGTTCCCGTCTATCAGATCCTTTTTGTCGCAGGCTCCCACGGTAAACCCGGCAAGATCGTATTCATCATCAGGCATAAGTCCCGGATGCTCGGCGGTTTCCCCGCCCACAAGAGCGCAGCCCGCCTGTTTGCAGCCCTCGGCGACACCTGCCACGATCTGTTCGATCTTGGCGGGCTCATTTTTGCCGCAGGCTATGTAATCCAGGAAAAACAGCGGCTCGCCGCCGGCGCAGGCCACATCGTTGACACACATTGCGACGCAGTCGATGCCAATGGTGTCATGCTTATCAAGGATAAATGCCAGCTTGAGCTTCGTTCCGACTCCGTCCGTTCCGGACAGGAGCACCGGATCATCGAGGTCCTTCAGTTTAGATATATCAAAAGCGCCCGAGAAACCGCCGATGCCGCCCATGACCTCAGGCCGAAGCGTCGCAGCCACATGAGAGCGGATCCTCTCCACGGACTCATAGCCCGCTTCGATGTCGACTCCCGAGGATCTGTAATCCATTGCCATAATTGCCTCCTCCTATCCCTTCATGTATTCTCTGTAACCCACTCCCGTGAGTCTTGCATCCTTGAGCGACACGGTCTCCTTCATTTCGGCGCTCCTCTTCTTAAGCTTGTCGAGCAGAGCCTGATCGTTGACTGCGAGTATCTTTGCGGCAAGTATGCCCGCGTTTTCGCCTCCGTCGATGGCGACCGTGGCAACCGGAACACCGCCAGGCATCTGGACTATGGAATAAAGCGAATCCCTGCCCCCGAGAGCGGTGGTCTTCATCGGCACTCCTATCACCGGCAGCGGAAAGATCGCGGCACACATACCCGGCAGATGCGCCGCCATGCCTGCGCCGGCTATGATCACCTTATAGCCCGCTTCCTCCGCGCTCTTTGCATATTCAAAAAACTCCTCCGGTTCCCTGTGCGCGGATATTATCCTCATGTCAAAGCTTACCCCCAGATCCTCAAGGACCTTGGCGGCCTTGGCCATGACCGGCATATCGGAATCCGATCCCATAACTATCCCAACCATTGGCATAACTCTACCTCCTTTGCTTGCTGCGTGATCAGTCTGACCGGTTGTCGGGCGCCGGATCAGACCGGCATTCTATCCCAGAAATCCCCAAGCCACCAGACCTGCTATGAGAACAATGAGTATCGAATTAAGAACGATCCCCAGAGCCGGAAAAAAAGGCAGGGAATCTCTCTTTGCGAACATGACTATGCCGAGGATCAGCCCCGCAAAGCCATATACGGCGGCAAGCGCCGCAGTGAGCGTCTGGGACGCCCCCACCGCACCGTCCGCGCGATATATTCTTATGAGGCAGAACACGAGAGCGGCTATACCGGACAATCCGAGAAGGCATGAGACATACGCCCCTCCGGGATTGCTCCTGTCGGTAAACATGAACCGGTCCGAGTGTCTGCTCTTTTTTATCTTTATCGGCCGCAAATCTGATCGGAAACTCCCGCGTTATCTGCAGCCGTACTCGGCATAATAAGCATCCATCGCCTTTTTTACGGCATCGTCTATGACTATCTGCCCGTTTATCTCCCTGTTGTACAGAACCTCCGTCACCTCGCTCATCGTGACTATGGCTCTTGCCGGGAAGCCCCATCTCTCCTCTATCTCCGCCAGCGCGCTCTTATCAGAGACCAGTCCTTTTTCCTCGCGGTTTAAGGACACGATGAGACCCACGATGTCAACATCAGCCTGGGCTCTGAGGATGGGCACGGTCTCCTCGACGGATTTTCCGCTTGTGGTGACATCCTCTATCATGAGCACTCTGTCGCCGTCACAAAGCTTCGCTCCAAGGAGCGCACCCTTATCGCCGTGATCCTTCTCCTCCTTGCGGTTTGCGCAGTATCTCACGTCCTTCCCGAAGATCCTGCTCATGGCCTCGGCGGTGCACACTGCAAGTGGTATCCCCTTGTAGGCAGGTCCAAAGATGACATCAAAATCACATCCGAAGGCCTCGTTTATAGCCCTTGCATAATATTCTCCCAGTCTCAGAAGCTGGGATCCGGTGTTATAGGCTCCGGCATTCATAAAGAAGGGCGACTTCCTGCCGCTCTTCAGGGTGAATTCCCCGAATTTCAGGACATCGCTTTCCACCATGAACTTAACGAATTCTTCTTTGTATGCTTCCATATTTAATATCCTCTGTTATGTAACAATTGTTATCCTATATCCGCCCGCGCTCTGTTACTCATACGCCTGCCTGAGATCCTCGCGCATTGCGATGACCGCAGCCCGGGATGCGTCGGCAAAAGCCTCCGCTCCGTATTTTGAATATCTCTCCTCTCTCCACGCGGCGATTATCCCTCTTGAGGAATTGACAAGAGCGCCAAGGCCGTCCTCGTTGAAAAAGGGCTTCAGATCACTGCCCTTTCCGCCCTGTGCGCCGTAGCCGGGCACAAGTATGACCGCGTGCTTCATAATCCTTCTTAAGGCCGCACCCTGTTCGGGATAGGTGGCACCTACCACGGCGCCGACATCACTGTAATCCCCGTCCATCGCCCCGGATCCCCACTCATCCACCAGGGAGCCCACTATCTCGTATACCGGTCTCTCTTTTCCTTCGCTGTCCCTTGCGATAAGATCCTGAAGCTCGCCGCTGGAGGGATTGGAGGTTTTCACCAGGACAAAGATGCCCTTGTTGTCACGTTTTGCGACCTCTATAAAGGGCTTAACCCCATCGCTCCCAAGATAGGGATTCACGGTGACGAAATCCTCGTCAAAGGCCCTCACGGTCTTATCTCCGATCCTTGTCCCGCCGAGATGTGCTTCCGCGTATGAAGCGGAAGTGGATCCTATGTCTCCCCTCTTGGCATCTCCGACTACGATGAGTCCCTTTTCCTTTGCATATCTGACCGTTCTGTCAAAGGCCGCAAGCCCCGGTATTCCAAACTGTTCATACATGGCTATCTGGGGTTTTACGGCAGGTACCAGATCGCATACGGCATCTATTATGGCCTCGTTGAACAGACAGAATGCTTCGGCAACGCCCTCTGCGGTCTCGCCGAACTCATCATACGCCTTCTTTCTGATCCCTTCCGGTATGAATTCCGGTTTCGGATCAAGTCCCACGACTATGGGAGCTTCCTTTTTTCTTATCTCTTCATTAAGTCTCGATACCACCCGGGGTCAACCTCCTTTGCCGATGTGAAACAGATCAACTATGTTTTTTTTCTGATAAGCGCCTCTTACTCCCTGCCGTCCCAGCAATAGGTGCAGAGTTTGTCCCTGCCTGTTCCCACCGCGTCGAGCATGTCGTCCAGGCGGTTGTAGGACAGTGAGGTGAAGCCCAGCTGCTCCTTTATGCGCTCAAGCATCACCGCATATCTTCCGGAATCCGGATCCGCATAATCCGTCAGGATGTCTCTGGACACGTCTTCGCCCTCTTCCTTAAGTATCACCCGTCTTGCGATGAGTTCCATCTCCGAGGTGGATCTTGAGAAGTTGATATATTTGCATCCGAAGAGTATGGGCGGACATGCCGGGCGCACATGTACCTCCTTTGCCCCGCTGTGATACAGAAACTCCGTAGTCTCACGCAGCTGCGTGCCCCTGACTATCGAATCGTCGATCAAAAGTATCCTTTTCCCGTCTATCAGCTCGTGAACCGGCAAAAGCTTCATCCTGGCGATGAGATTTCTCTTCTCCTGTATCGTGGGCATGAAGGATCTGGGCCAGGTGGGAGTATACTTTATAAAGGGTCTGGAGAACGGAACTCCCGATGCATTGGCATATCCTATCGCGTGTGCGGTGCCGGAATCCGGAACCCCGGCCACTATATCTATGTCGGGTATATCGCCGTTTCCGTCAAATCCATCGCGGGCCGCCATGCTCGCTCCGCATCTGTACCTCATCTCCTCAACGGAAACTCCCTCGTAGAAGGAGGACGGATAGCCGTAATATACCCACAGGAAGGTACAGATCTTCATGTCGCTTCCAGGCTTCACAAGGGTTGTGACGGCGTCAGGCGTTATCGCGCATATTTCCCCGGGGCCCAGTTCCCTGTAGGTCTCATAACCCAGGTTCATATATGCAAAGGATTCAAATGACGCGCAGTAGCCGTCGTCCTTCTTTCCAAGGATGACAGGTGTCCTTCCGAGCCTGTCCCTGGCGGCATATACCGCATTCGGTGTGAGGACGAGTATAGTCATGGAGCCCTTGATCCGCTCCTGTGCGTACTGTATGCCCTCCACCAGATGATCCATCTTGTTTATGAGAGCGGCCACCAGCTCCGTGGCATTAATGGTTCCGCCGCTCATCTCGAGGAAATGCGTGCCCTTTCCCACGATCTCGTAGGCCAGTTCCTCGGTATTGTTTATCTTTCCGACGGTCGTGATCGCATAGGTACCGTGGTGTGAGCGCACTATGAGGGGCTGGGGTTCGTAGTCCGATATGCATCCTATACCGAGATTTCCGTACATCTCCTTCATCTCGGATTCAAATTTGGTTCTGAACGGCGAGTTTTCTATGTTGTGTATCGACCGGTCAAAGCCTTTGTCCTTGCCGTAGACCGCAAGGCCGGCTCTCCTGGTCCCAAGATGCGAATGGTAATCCGTTCCGAAAAACAGATCGAACATGCAGTCTGTTTTAAGCGCAGCAGCAAAAAAACCTCCCATATAACCTCCTGATTCACCCGCGGGATCTGTCAGTCAGATGTTTCCGCGTCAGTCACACCCTCGGCGTCATCCACCTCGGGTTCCCCGCTCTGCAAAAGACGCGTGGAAAGGAAAATATTCTCCCTCCTTGCTTCTTCATCACCGGGTACAAGCTCCAGATACTCGCTCATCCTCTGGGCAGCGATATCATAATTTCCTATGTTTTCATAAGCGACGATAAGATTTCTCAAAAGCGCGGCGTTCTGTTCCGGATCATCGAGCGCCAGTCCTATCTGCAGATCGGACACGGCATCCGCATAACTCCCCATCCTGATCTCACACACGCCAAGCGCATTGTAAATGCAGGCCTCACTCTGGTCATCCTGCAGAAAGCGCCGGTACACACTTATGGCATATTCGTCATCGCCGAGATCCTGAACAACCTCTCCTAATAAAATAACAATCGGTATTTTTTCGGATGACTTTTTATCGGCGCTTTCGCCAAGCGCTTCCTCAAGCGAGGTTCTCGCTTTTTCCTTGTCTCCGAGATAATAGAAGAGACGGCCTTTCTCATACGAAGTCATGGTCGTACCGCTGACACTCATTATGTCGTTCAGCATGCTGTCGGCTTCCGGCTTATAACCCGCCCTGCACAGCGCATCATATATGGAAAATATCCTGTCATAATTACGGGGGACCGCATCCACTACCGTCTTAAAGTCCTCGGATGCCTTGTCGTGCTCGCCCATGTTCAGATAGCACAGCCCCCTGAGATATCTGGCCTGGTCTTCGCCGGATCTTAAGCCCAGGATCGCATCATATACCGCCGCCGCCTCGTCATATTTCTCAAGATTCACCAGCGACTGGGCATAATAGTATGCTATATCATAGGTGGTCTCATCCGGTATGCCGTTGCACCTGTCAAGAGCTGTGGCAAAATCCTTCCCTGCGGCCTCATAATCCGCCAGGTTATACTCCGCGATGCCCTTTCCGCGATACAGCGCCACCGTGTCCTCTCCCTGCGACTCGGCAAGGGAAAAGCTTGAGAGAGCATCCCTGAACTCAAGATTCTCAAGCGCCGTCAGACCCGCGTTCAGCGCGTTCTCCTCATTGACCCCGAAGATCTCCGGCAGCGTACAGCCGGAGAGCGTGACGGCAAGCATCATAGCCGCAAAAGTTTTAACCGCGGCTCTTCTCATCCGGCAAATGCTGTAATCTCGACCTCGCAGAGCGCCCCCTTGGGAAGCGATCTGACGGCTACGCAGCTCCTTGCGGGCTTACTTTTGAAGAACTCTCCGTAAACCTCGTTGAAGGCCGCAAAGTCATTTATATCCGCAAGGTAGCAGCAGGTTCTCACAACATCTGCCTCGGTGAGTCCCGCTTCATCAAGTATGGCACCCACATTGGCCATGACCTGCGCGGCCTGTGTCTTTATGTCATTGCCGTTCATTTCTCCCGTTGCGGGATCTATGGCTATCTGTCCCGATGCAAAAAGAAAACCGCCGGCCGTCTTTGCCTGTGAATACGGTCCTATGGCAGCGGGTGCCCTGTCCGTCGAGACTGTTCCCAATTCTCCTCTCATGATCAACCTCCTATTTCTACCGTTACATAAAAGCCGCGTTCGTTCTCATCTATGGATCTCACGATGCCCTCCTTCGATGTGAGCCTCTCATTGAGAGGGATATTGGGCGACATCGCAAGTGATCTCGCGCGCTCTGCGTCAAGTGTATAATAATATGCGCTGGGAAGCACCCCTTCTGTCAGATTGACTCTCTCTCCGACATCAAGAAAACCCGTGCGCTCCATTTTGAATATCATCTCTCTCGCCATCACAACTGTCCTTCATATCATATATGAGCGTGGGTCTTGAGGAAATCATACCACAATCCGTAGGATACTGCCTTAAGATGTACCTCATCAAAGGACAGATCAGCGGTCAGATTGCCCTCTCCATCATCCACCGCCTGGTTTATATCCACATAATAAATGCCCTTTTCGGCATCAGCCAGCCGCGCTATGGCAGCGTTTCGCGAATCGATCCTCGGATTGTTTATGTGGCGGTCGCTGTCGCTCTTTCTCTTTGTTACATGCATGATGCTCTGGATGAATATCATGGCATTCGGCTGCTTTTCCCTTATCCTGTCTATCATCGCGGAGTAGTCGTCTGCGAAGCTCTCATCGCTCCCCCCGCCGATTTCGTTTATTCCGAGCATGATATAGATCTTCCCGAACTGCCTGCCGTCCGAGAGCATCTCATCAACGGTTTTCCTGCCGTCCTCGGTTTTGACAAAGGGTTTATCCAGAGCGCCCTTCACCGTGAGCGAAACCTTTGAATAAAACTCGGCCTGTTCATCAAGCTCGGGGCAGTACTGCGACAGTCCCACCGTTCTTGAATCACCGATGAACAAAGCATCTGCAAAATAGTCCGCTTCCACGGTGTCCGTCGCGGTGTGCACCACACTCCGCTCCCAGGGCTTCTCATCAGTCACGGCAGCTTTTTGTACCGGAGGCAATGAGGTTTCTTCTTCGGGAATCACGGCAGTGTCAGCTCTCTCTTCGAAGCCCTCTTCTTTGTCCGCCGTTTCCCCGGGTCCGTCCTCTTTATCTACAGTTTCTCCGGTTTCCGCTTCTGCGGTTTCTTCTGCTGTGTCTGCTGTCTCTTCTGCAATATCTGCTGTCTCTTCTGCAATATCTGCTGTCTCTTCTGCAGTGTCTGCTGTATCTTCTGCGGTGTCTGCAGTCTCTTCTGCAGTGTCTGCTGTCTCTTCTGCAATGTCTGCAGTCTCTTCTGCAGTGTCTGCTGTCTCTTCTGCAATGTCTGCTGTTTCTTCAGAAGGCGCAGCATCTATTATTATATCATCACCGGATAACTTACGGTCAGTCTCTGATGCTTCCTCTGCCAAAGCTTCACAGGCATCCTGCGCGACGGCGATTATCTCCGCCGCAGTACCATTCTCCGCTCCGGATGCCACGGCGAACACATCGGGCATCGAAAGATCGTCCCCTGCGACAAAGGAGAATCCCGTAAATCCGTATATCACCGCGGCGGCCGTGGCCGCGAGTATCAAAGGGCATTTAAAGCCAAATCGCATATCTTATCCTCAAAACCCGGCATACATGAACGGATTGCTGCCCGTTCTTTTTACACTGATCACGCAAAGCGCGAACAGCACAATAAACAGAACCGTGACGGCGGGTTTTCTCCGTTTCTTTCCGAAATAATGATAGACTTGCGGAAAGAGAAAAACAAGCGAAAAGAAAAGATAAATCCCGTATTCCTCCAGAGCCGCTTTAAAATCGCCCCTGTATACTATTCCCGCCGAATCTCCCAGAATCGGAAACAGACGCAGGAAATAAGCCGCAAGTCTTCCCGGAGCATCTATGGAAAAAGCACACCAGGTCAGAGGGATGAAAAAGAGCACATTTATCCTTCCGATCACCTTTTTTCTCTTCAGGCCTCTCTCGTCAAGGGCTTTTTCCACCAGGATCAGAAGCAGCAGGCTTCCCGACCAGATAAAGAAGCCCGGTGTGATGCCGTGCCAGATCCCGGTCAGAAGCCAGACAAAAGCGAGATTGGCCGCGGTCCTGGCCCAGCCGCACCTGCTTCCTCCCATAGGTATGTATACATAATCCCTGAAAAAGCTCCCCAGTGTCATATGCCATCTGCGGTAGAATTCGCTGACCGATCCAGCCGCATAGGGCTGGTCGAAATTCTTTACAAAAGGAAATCCCAGCATCACCCCGAGTCCGGCGGCCATTAACGAATATCCCATAAAATCATAGTAGATCTGCATCGATCTCGAGGCTATCCCGAGCCAGGCCAGAGGCGTGGATATACTCTCGTAGCCGGCCGTGTTGAGGCTTTGCCACAGCGGCTCAAGATGGTCCGCCAACAGCACCTTGAAAGCCATTCCCGCAATGAAAAACGTCATGCCGTTCTCGAGCCTCTGTATGAGGTTTCGGAATCTTACGGACTTCTTAATCACGACAGGTGTTCTGAACGCCGCGCATTTTCTGTAATCCGAAAACCTCATGATCGGCCCCATGGCAAGCTGCGGAAACATAAAGAAGTAACACAGTGCATCCGCAAAGGACGTCCCGCCTCCCCATCCGTCGGAGGAAGGTATCTTTCCCCTGTAGGAATCCGCAAGAAAAGCGATCATCCTGAAGGTGTAGAAGCTCATCCCCACAGGCAGAAAAACCGGATCATACGTCGCTGCAAGTATCTTTGCCGCACAAAGAAGAACAATGTCCAGTCCCACCCCGAAGCAGAGCGCGGCCTTGTCCTTCTTTGCACAGGCCGGCGCCATTATGCAGTTCCATATACCCATCATTATAAGAACGGGAAGACAGCGCGGGTCGGCAAAGGCATAAAAAACCAGACTCCCGGCAGCCAGAACATATGGTCTGAACGAAACGGGAAAGATATAATACAGCAAAAGAAATACCGGCAGAAACCGGAACACAAAATTCAGATCCGTAAAACTCATCAGTTATTTGATCAATCCGTCTGATCTACAGTATTGTTTATCTCCGCCAGAAGATCCTGAGCCTGAGACGCCTCCTTGGTGTCCGGAAAATCCGACACCAGCTTTTCAAACGCCTCTCTGGCGCCGCCGTTGTCTCCGCTCCTGTAATAAGCCCTTCCCAGAATGAACAGGACCTCGGGATCGTCACTCTTAAGTTCCGATGCCCACAGGAGATTTTTGACTGCTGTCTCATCGTCCTCTTCCCTGAATGCCGCGAGACCCGCCTGACGGAATTTCTCGGCAAGCTCCTCGCCCGCCATATCCGTGAATGCATCATACAGGGCGGCCGCGCCTTCATCCTTCAGCTCGGGGGCATCGACTTCCATCCCGAGCAGGATCTCACTCACGGTACCCAGATCCTCAGGGGTCTTCAGATATGCGGACACCGCCTCAAGCAGCGCTGTTGCGGAATGATAATCGACCTCTTCCGCAGACTCCTGCTCCTTTTCCATCTCGCTTATCGTGGACTCAAGCTTGGAAATCTTCCGCTCCAGATCTGTTATCTGAGCACTTTTGGCATCGGATTCCTCGCATACCGCCGCGATCTCTCCTCTTGCTGCCTCGCGGATGCGGGTTGCGCGAGCGGGCAGTATCAAAAACCACGCAACCGCTATCCCGGCGCATATACCGGCCACAGCCGCTCCGAAGGTCCACACTCCGGCACCCGGTCCCCTTGAGGGCGGCTGGATTATCATCTCGTTGCCGCTCTGGTAGCGCACGGGCTGTGCTTCCCGTCTGCGGTTTGTCTGGATGCCGGGAAGGCTCTCGGTATCCGCTTCCCTCATATATCTTCTTGCGACTGTGTCGCCGCTGTCGATCCTGAGGCACCTCGCACACTCATGCTTAGCCCGGTCGAAATCTCCGGATCTGATATAGAGCAGAGCCAGCAGCTGCCTGGCCCGCAGAAAACCGGGGTTGAGCTGCAGTATCCTCTTGAGCTGTATCACCGCCAGGTCGTAACTCTCCTGTTCGGCGTACCTCAGGGCCAGATTGAACTTCTTTGCCGTACGTCCCAGAGTTTCAAGTCTCTGGGGGTCCTTCTGCATCTCGGCAAGATAGTCGCCGGCAAGATTCTTCTCCTCGCGGAGATTTTTGCTGATGACCCATTCGATGAGTGCCGCTACAACCTCACCCGTCTCGTAATAGACAAGTCCCAGTAGATTTCTGGCATCAATATTGTTCTTGTTTAAGCTGATGCTCTCCCTGAGACATCTTGCGGCGCCGGACAGGTCTCTCACGCGCGCTCTGTCAAGCCCCTCATTATAAAGCTTCAATGAGAGGTAATGAATGTTTTTATAGAAACCGACATCGGCACCGCACGCGGTGCAGTAATCCTTTTCCGTCAGCTCATTTCCGCAGGAATAGCATTGCACGAAAACTACTCCCTGCGACCGGATCTTTGACTGCCGCCCGGCTTTGCCGCGGCAGATGTCTGACCCCGGTTCCCCATGAGCTCTATCAGGATATCGGAAACATCATCGAGGTTGCGGTTTTGAATCACTTCCTGTACCTGCTCCAACTCCAGGCTTGGATGAAATTTCTTCAGTTCTTCATCAAAATTGATCATTAGCTTATGTCCTGTATATCGCCGATAATCACTGCCTGCTCTTCTTAAGCCTGTCAAGCTGCTCGCTTACCTGAGAGTGCATCTGCTCGTATCTTGCCTTCTTTTCCTTTTCCTCCTGAACCTTTTCCGGTTTGGCGGAAGCAAGGAACTTCTCATTGGAAAGCATCTTATCCGAGCGGATGAGTTCTCCGTCCAGGCGCTTTAACTCCTTTGTCAGCCTCTCGATCTCGGCGTCAATGTCGACCAGATCCTCAAGCGGCATGAACAGGGTTGCTCCGGGGATCGACACCGACACAGCGCTGTCCGAAACACCCTCGCGGTCCTCCTGACAGGCCGATGACGAGGCGCCCGCAAGACTCTCGAAGAACAGTTTACCGTCAGCAAATATCTTTCTTACCGCGGGATCGGGGCTTACGATCACGATCGGTACGCGCTTGGAAGGCGCCACGTTCATGCTGTTTCTCACGCCGCGGATACCGCGCACTGCTTCTTTTATCGTCTCGATACTCCTCTCCTCCTCGGGGAAGTCCAGATCGTTCCTGAATTCCGGCCATGAGGATATCATTATCGAGGGCTCGCCGCTCTGCAGCGTGCAGAATATCTCCTCGGTGATGAAGGGCATATAAGGGTGAAGCAGCTTCATGGCGCCGCCGAGGACATTTTCAAGGCAGTACATCGCCTGATCCCTCGACGCTTCCATGCCTTCGCCGTAAAGTCTGGGCTTGACCATCTCGATATACCAGTCACAGAATTCCTCCCATATGAAATCGTAGACCTTCTGAACGGCGATGCCCAGCTCGTACCGCTCCATATTCTCGGTTGCTTCCTTCACCAGCCGGTTAAATCTGGAGAGTATCCACTTGTCTTCAGGCTCAAGAGAAGCGGGCACAGGTTTGCCGAAGCGCTCCTCCTCGCCCTCCTTTCTGTTCATCATGATGAATCTGGACGCATTCCATATCTTATTGGCAAAATTGCGGCTGTTCTCCACACGCTCCCTGTAGAAACGCATGTCGCTGCCCATGTCGTTGCCGGTCACAAGCGTCAGTCTCAGTGCATCCGCGCCGTACTGCCCGATAACCTCGAGCGGATCTATGCCGTTCCCGAGGGATTTGCTCATCTTTCGTCCCTGGGAATCGCGCACGAGTCCGTGGAATATAACCGTATGGAAAGGATAGGTTCCCATCTGCTCGTAACTGGAGAATATCATCCTTATGACCCAGAAGAAAATGATATCCCATCCCGTGACCAGTACATCCGTAGGGAAGAAATACCTCAGATCTGGCGTATCATCCGGCCATCCCAGGGTCTCAAAAGGCCACAGCGCCGATGAGAACCAGGTATCAAGCACGTCGGGGTCCTGTGTCAGATGGTTCTTTCCGCACTTGGGGCAGACTTCGGGCGCGGTCCTTGAAACAATGATCTCTCCGCAGTCCTCACACGTCCACGCGGGTATCCTGTGTCCCCACCAAAGCTGTCTTGAGATGCACCAGTCCTTAATGTTATCGGTCCAGTTGAAGTATCTCTTCTTTGCGCTGTCCGGCACCAGACGGATCTCTCCCTCCTGCACCGCCTTGACGGCGGGCTTGATGAGCTCGTCCATTCTGACGAACCACTGCTTTTTGATAAGCGGCTCGACAGTCGTATGGCAGCGGTCATGTGTACCCACATTGTGGGAATAATCCTCTATGCCGACAAGGAGCCCAAGCTCCTCCAGTTCCTTCACTATGGCCTTTCTGCACTCATAGCGGTCCATTCCGGCATATTTGCCGCCGTTTTCGTTGATCGTGGCATCATCATTCAGGATGTTTATCTCCTCGAGGCCGTGTCTCTTACCGACCTCGAAGTCATTGGGGTCGTGTGCCGGGGTAATCTTTACGACGCCGGTGCCGAATTCCATATCAACATACTCATCCTCGACTACGGGTATCTGTCTGTTGACTATAGGAAGAAGAACCTTTCTCCCTGCCAGCCCCTTATATCTCTCATCGGCAGGATTGACCGCCACCGCGGTATCCCCGAGCATCGTCTCGGGTCTTGTGGTCGCGAACTCAAGGAATTCCGTGCTGCTGACACTGCCGTCCTCATTGATCAGCGGGTATTTAATGTGCCAGAGATGTCCCTGCTGCTCCTCATAGAGAACTTCCGCGTCCGAGAGCGAAGTATTGCACACCGGGCACCAGTTGATGATCCTGTTCCCCTTGTATATGTAGCCCTTTTCGTACATGCGGACAAATGCTTCGGTGACTGCGCGGTTGCAGCCCTCATCCATCGTGAAGCGCTCCCTCTCCCAGTCACAGGAGCTTCCCAGCTTTTTCAGCTGCGAAACAATTGTTCCGCCGTATTTCCTCTTCCACTCCCAGGCTCTCTCCAGAAACTTCTCGCGGCCCAGTTCATGCTTATCTATACCCTCTTCCTTGAGTTCGTTGGTGATCCTGACCTCGGTGGATATGGAAGCATGATCCGTTCCGGGCTGCCATAGCGTATTGTATCCCTGCATCCTCTTCCAGCGTACCAGGATATCCTGGACCGTTTCATCAAACGCATGTCCCATATGCAGTATGCCGGTAACATTCGGCGGGGGTATCACAACAGTGAATTTCTTACGTCCCTCCTCGGGTTCCGCATGGAAATAGCCGCTCTTTTCCCATTTCTCGTATAATCTGTCCTCGAGACCCTTGGGATCATAGGCTTTTGCAAGCTCTTTACTCATATCATTATGCCTCCTTATTTATATACAGTTATACATTTTTCACAATAATGCCCTAAATGTCAAGATTCACAGATATCAATAACACACGAATTCATGGCCCCTCTGTATGATATCATGCGTTATTGTATGTTAAGGCCGGTATTTAGTTTACATAAAATATTTGACTTCTGAAGTTTTGTATGGAATCACATAATTCGAGTTACAATTTTCCGTTAAGTCCCAAAACCCGCATGAATGTTGACATAAATTTACCGGCTTCTCAAATGCCCACAATTTCCACATAGTTTTCCACATATCCGAATGTGTGTTCTTAAACGTTCAGTTTTAATTTTTTCCCTGTTTCGAATCAATTTCATGCACAATTCGAACAATTTGGCAGTGTTTTTTGTTTACATAATATGTTACTCCATCGTTTTATGTAACCTTGACTAATAACCGGTGTTATGTTATCGTTATAACGCACAGCAAGCGATTTTATGCATTATCCGTCTATCCCGCTCCAATAAGCATTCAGCTCGTTTTTGACCGTACTGGTCGTGACGTTTTTAATATTTTTCCACTCCTTCGGGAACAGACATGTATATGCGGGCTCACGGAATCTCTCATCGAGGAGAAGCAGTACACCGCAGTCATTTTCCGTGCGTATAAGCCTTCCTGCCGCCTGAAGCACCCTGTTCATACCCGGATAGCGGTATGCGTTGTCAAATCCGTCGCTGCCCCTTGATCCGAACCACTCACGCATAAGCTCCCTTTCCCCGGAAACCTGCGGAAGTCCGGTGCCCGCGATGATAACTCCTATCAGACTTTCTCCCCTGAGATCTATGCCCTCGCCGAATATTCCGCCGAGTACGCACATACCGAGTACAGCCCGGTCTTCGTCCACTTCCACATCCATGCCGATAATGCCGCCGAAATCCGCACCGCTCCCCTCACCGAAATGGGACAGGAATTCCTCCCTGCCATCCTCTGTCATATTTTCCTGCTGCATTATTATCTCGGCGCCGTCCGGAAAGGAGAGCGTTTCTGTCATGGCTGCCCTCACCGCGTACAGCACCTTCCAGGACGGAAAGAAAGCCATATACTTTCCGGGTCTGGCAGACACCGTCTCCGTCAGATAATGTGCGATCCTTGCATACTGTGCATCACCGCGTTCACTGTACTTTGTCGTCACATCGGTGCCTATGAACACGCCCATCTGTCTTGCCAGATCAAAAGAGGTCTCGGCGTATGCCTCATAATCCTCGTCTGTTCCACCCAAAAGAGCTTTATAATACCTTATCGGCAGCATGGTCGCGGAGAAAAGAACTGTGGCTGCCGCTCTGTCCATTGCCTCCCGAAGACGTCCGGACGGATCGGCGCAGAACAGCTTTATCCTGCCCTGTCTGCGGCCCGTTCTCTCAGCCTGTATATAATAGCGCTCGTCCATATGAGCGGCCGTCTCGCTGAACCTGAACAATTTGAAATAAAACGTCAGTTCCCCGTCCGTGCTCTCTCTGTTCCTCTCGCCCAAAAGATCCGCCATTACCTGGAGGAGCTTCTGCAACACTGCCAAAAGACCTTCTATGTCGTAAATGATCACCGGTTTTCGTCCCGGCACCTGAGATAATGCATTTTCGAAGGCCAAAACAGCTTTTTCAAAGGCCTTTTTCAGAGCCGGGGCCTCATCTGTTTTCCTCGCGCTCATACAGATCGAAACCTTTGCCTCCTCAAGCTCCTCGAGAGTAAGATCGGCGCTGTACATCTCACGGCCGCGGTCCAGAAGGTTATGTGCCTCATCAACGAGAAAAATGGCGTCACTTCGCGTGTTTTCAGCAAAAAAGCGCCTTAGATATACGAATGGATCAAAAGCGTAATTGAAATCACAGATCACGCCGTCAGCGAACAGCGCAAGATCAAGCGAGAGTTCAAACGGACATACCATGTGCTCTCTGGCTATCCGGGTTATCACTTCCCTTGTGAGGCCGTCCCCCTCACGCAGCAGATCGTAGAGAGCATCATTAACCCTGTCATAGTGCCCCTTTGCCCGCGGGCAGCCGTGCGGATCACACGCCGGCTTATCAAGGATGCATATTTTCTCCTTTGCTGTCAGAGTGACCGTTCTGAAGATAAGCCCTCCGCTTCTCAATATCTCAAAAGCCTGCTCGGGCGCAGTCCTGGCTATGGTCTTGGCCGTTAGGTAGAAAATGCGGTCGGCGCGCTCCTCACCCACTGCCTTTATCGCGGGAAAGAGGACCGCAAGAGTCTTACCCGCCCCGGTCGGCGCCTCAAGGAAAAGCCTTCTCCCTCTTTCTATGGTGCGGTACACGTATCCTGCGAGCTTTTTTTGGCCTTTTCTGTATTCAAAAGGGAATTCCAGGGCTTTTGCGGAAGCTGTCTTTTTTCCTTTTCTGGCGTGCAGATCATCGGCGAAGCGCCTGTAGCCCTCTATAACTCCGTCAAAGAAATCCGCAAGTTCTCCTGTTCTGTATCTGTATCTGAAATACCTTATCTCCCCCGTCTCAAGGCTGCAGTAGGTCATTCTGATCCTCACGGCTTCAAGACCGGTATCAAAGGCATAAAAAAACGCATAGCACTTAGCCTGGGCCAGATGCACCGGATCGGCATCGGCAAGCTTTTTTATATCCCTGTAGGTGCCCTTAATCTCATCAATGACGGGCGCCTTTTCCCATAATATCTCTTCCGTGACATGAAGCGTTCCGGGATCTTTGTCGAGCCAGGTTTCAAGCTCCATCTGAATCTGCTCCGCGGGAGCGCTGTCCCTGTCGGCTATGCCGTCCGCCCGGCCCTCCACCACGAGCCTGTAACCGTCCATGTCGACCGTATGAGACAGCGGCACCTCGGCCCGGTATCCCGCCCCCTGCCTCTTCTGTATCATGCGGTGGACTCTTGACCCGTCAAGCATCGCCTGCATGCGGTCACCGCGGGCGCGGTTGTCTATATCCCCCTCCCGCAGTACAAATTCCACCAGGCCGCGGACTGATATCCTGTACGAATTTGTCGTTTTTGTTTCCATTTCTCTTGAATTATATCCCAAAATAGGGTTAAATAGTAGACTGGTTGTAACGGTGAAACCATATTTTACAGGAGTATTGTTATGAACAATCTGAAACTGCCTGCCGGATATACTTCGGCACTCTCGATACACGAAACACAGGTGGCGATAAAGACCGTCAAGGATTTTTTTCAGAATCTCTTTGCCGAGCGCCTGGGGCTTTTGAGGGTAACCGCGCCTCTCTTTGTGGACCCCGCGAGCGGCCTCAATGATGATCTGAACGGCGTCGAGCGTCCCGTGGATTTCACGATAGCCGACGGGAACAGAAATGCCCAGATCGTACAGTCACTTGCCAAGTGGAAGCGCTATGCGCTTAAATACTACGGTTTTAAGACGGGCGAAGGGCTCTACACCGACATGAATGCTATCCGCCGCGACGAGATAACGGACAACATCCACTCTGTATATGTTGATCAGTGGGACTGGGAGCGGATAATCAACAGGGAGGACAGAAACCCCGAATATCTTAAAGAGACCGTCCGGACCATCTACAAAGTGCTGCGCAAGACAGAAAAGTATATGGCGATAAGCTATGATTATATCGAGGAGATCCTGCCTCACGATATCTTCTTCATCACGACTCAGGAGCTCGAGGATATGTTCCCCGACAACACGCCTAAGGAAAGGGAATACTACATTGCCAAGGCCAAGGGCGCCGTGTGCATAATGCAGATCGGCGATCTGCTCGAATCAGGTCAGAAGCACGACGGCCGCGCGCCGGACTATGATGACTGGAAGCTCAACTGCGACATTCTCGTATATTATCCGGTCATGGACATCGCTCTGGAGCTGTCTTCGATGGGCATAAGAGTTGATGAGACTTCTCTTAAAGAACAGCTTGAAAAAGCCGGCTGCCCGGAGAGGGCAGAGCTTCCGTTCCAGAAGGGGATCCTTGAGGGGACGCTGCCTCTGACAATAGGGGGCGGCATCGGGCAGTCCAGACTGTGCATGTTCTTCCTCAGAAAAGCCCACATCGGCGAGGTTCAGAGTTCGCTGTGGCCGGTGGAAACCATGGAAGAAGCAGGAAAGCTTGGATTGAACCTGCTTTAAACCGATATAAACGCATAAAATAACGTGCGTTTTGGTATTTTATCAAATCATAACTTAATTTTTGCCAGGGGAGCGTCGCTGAGATGGCGGTTTTTAGGGCTTTCTTAATTAAGGATATTTGCCCGCTGCCAGACCCTTATCACCTGAACCGGATAATACCGGCGTAGGGAGGCGGATTAAATATCGCGCGATATTTAATAAAACCTTCTTTGGCAACCACATGCAAAGGAGGTTTTTTCATGGCAACAGTAAAACAAAGTATGAGCAGATCGAGGATCCTGGTGGAATCCGCGCTGATGGTGGCAGTCGCCACCGTCCTGTCACTGGTCAAGCTGCTTGATCTTCCCTACGGAGGATCGGTGACGATCGGCAGCATGCTCCCGGTGATCATCATCTCTTACAGACACGGACTGAAATGGGGAACGCTGACCGGATTTGTCTTCGCGGTGATCGAACAGCTGCTCGGCCTTAAGAATCTTTCCTATGTGACCACCTGGCAATCGATCGTGGCCGTCATCCTGCTGGATTACATGTTCGCATTCATGGTCATCGGGTTGGGCGGCATCTTCCGCAAACATGCGAAGCAACCCACCGCTCTGCTTGCCGGCACCGTATTCGTCTGTCTGCTGCGTTATGCCTGCCATGTCCTGTCCGGCGCAACGGTCTGGGCCGGCCTGTCGATTCCGACCAACGCAGCACTCCTGTACTCCATCGGATACAACGCGACCTATATGCTTCCGGAGACCATAGTGACCGCGGTTCTCGCCTTTTATCTCGGCTCCATGCTCGACTTTGGCAGCGATCAGATCACGTCCTACGGCGGCTCCTCCGTCAGCAGGTCCTCCCTTCTTTTAAAGGGTATCGGCGGGCTGATCTTCGCGGCAGCCATTGTCATCGATGCCGTTCTGGTCTTTTCCAAACTGCAAAATGCGGAAACCGGTGCTTTTGACGCCACGGGATTTGCCGAAGTCAATCTGCCTCTCCTCGGGATCATCACCGCCGCAGGCATCGTCTGCTTTATTGTAATGATAATTTCCGCCAACAGGAAAGCCGGAACCTGATCAACCATGAAAGACGGTTATTTCATCATAGTCGGAGCCGGCGATATCGGGGAAGGAGATCTTCCCGTAAAGCGCTCACCCGGAGATTTTCTGTGCGCGGCAGACGCCGGATACCGTCATCTGAATGCTGCAGGACAGCAGCCGGATCTTTTGATCGGTGATTTTGATTCAATGGAGGAGCCGGCATCCGTCTCCCCTCCCAAAATCATCCTCCCCACCGTCAAGGATGATACGGATACCGGTTACGCCGTCAGGGAAGGATTACGTCTGGGATATCGCAAATTCCGGATCTACGGCGGGGCAGGCGGAGCCAGGCTGTCCCACACGATCGCCAATATCCAGCTCCTGTCATGGATCCGTGAGAATGGCGGTGAAGCCGAGCTCATATCGGGAAGTACAAGACTTTTCATCCGCTCTGCAGGGCATATTGAACGCTTCGATGCGAAGACCCGCGGATTTATCTCGCTCTTTTCTCTGTCAGAAAGCTCTGAGATCAGCATCCGGGGTCTGTTCTACCCTCTCGATCACGGTAAGCTGAAGCGCACCTGGCCACTCGGGGTAAGTAATCATTTCACCGGTGATCCTGCTGAGATCACCGTGCACTCCGGCGAGATCCTGATCATTTTGGAAGAGGAATCGCATGTCCCAGCGTAAAGGACCAGATCCATTTTTCCTTCACCTTTAGATCAAGTATGCGTTCGATCGCCTCGGCGTACAGTGAAAGCTGTACGCCGTATCTTTTTACAAGTTCTTCATCATCGACCCCGGCATCCGTCTTGTAATCCACCAACTCTACGGCACCCTCACCGGAGACGAAATATGCGTCTATCACACCCTGAATCAGCGTTGTGCCATTCTCCGGCGCATCTCTTGTCACTCTTGCCGCCGGGATTTCCATCATGAACTGTTTCTCCCTGAACAATCTGTCCATAAGAAACGCCTCCCGCATCCTTTGTCCCAGATCCGAAGACAAAAACACCAGTACATCCTCTGCTCTGACAGCATTCGAATAACCTTTCGAGAGTAATCCGGATTCTTCTTTATTTTTCATCCATTTTTGAACGATATTTCGATTTTTATTAATCAAATCACGATTTGTGATACTGTCATCTTCTAGTATTTCTGCGTCCAAAATTTCCATCACCTTATGGTAGGCTGTTCCTCTTTCTGTTTTCTTCATGATCCTGGTTTCTCTCATGAAATCAGGTACGATATCACCCTCTTCCGTTGACTGTATGAGTCGATGGGTGTGGAGTTTATCTTCTTCCTCTTCGAGTGATCTTTCCTTTAATTCGGTAACAGTTGTTTTTATTTCCAACTTCTCAAGCTCCGGATGTGCATATTTCTCATCCAGTCTTTCTGTGATCCTGTTCATTAGATAACTGTTGATATTTTTACTTCGTGCCGCGTCAAGCAGTTCACTGCAGCCATATTCTCCTGCGCCGGTTCCCGCAGTCTCATATGTCGATATTTCATCTTTTCTGACGCATGTCAGCCTGAAAAGGCCGGGGCAACTCTTTGCAGCCTCGCGGATCAGATCAAGGAAGCAAGAGGCATGCGCCCTCTTCAAATATGACACCGGCACCTTCCCCGCAGCCATATCCGCCCATTTTGAAATATCCTTCTCCGCCGCTGTAAGGATAAGTTTCTGCTCAGCTCTTGTCATTGCAACATAGAGAACTCTTATCTCTTCGCCGAGGCTCTCTTCTCTCTGCTTATCCGCCACCGCCAGTCTCTTAAGGGTAGAATAGCGGACCCTGTTTTCACGGTCGAAAGCATATATTGCCGGCCCGATAATGTCATCGAGCAAAACCGCGCTCCGCTCATCCTGCCTGTTGAAGTTTCTTGACAGACCTGCGGCAAAGACAACAGGAAACTCAAGACCCTTGCTCTTATGTATGCTCATTATGCGCACCACATCGGCATTCTCCGGCAGGACATTAGCCTCACCCTGATCCACGTCTATAAGCCTGTACTGCTCAACCCTGTTCATAAAATCAGTGAGCCCCGCTCCGACACTCATTGCCATATTGTCCGCCCAGCCGAGAAGAATGCGGACGTTTGCACTCCTTCTCGCGCCTCCGGGCAGGGCGGCAACATATTCCTCAAAGCGTGTTTCTTCTATAATATTGTCGAGCAGTTCCCTGACTGAGAGCCATCCTGCCGCTTCACGCCAGGAATCAAGCCTGTCCAGAAATCCTATGCATTTTTGCGAAAGCGCATCATCAATGCCGCTTTCGGCAAAAGCCGGGATGCCGTTCAATACCGGGGATGCGCCTGAGGCACATGCCGAGAGACACTCATACAATCCTACTCCTGCCGGCAGATTTCCCGATCTCATACCAAAAACGCGTACCAGCGCAAGTTCTTCATCATCAAATCCGCCGAAAGGCGCCGATCTCAGTACCCCTGCCAGGGGAATATCGCTAAGAGGATTGACTATCACTCTCATAAGATCGAGCATCAGTCTGATCTCACGGGCCTGAAAATATCCCTTCCTGGACTCTATATATACCGGAATGCCTGCCGCATCCAGCACATTGCGATATATCTCATCCACTCCCGACGTAGCCCTTAACAGGATCACAATATCTCCCCACCGCACCCTGCGCACTCCGCCGTTCTTATCCTCAAGCGTCCCCGTCGAAACGAGTTCAAGTATACGGCCGGCGATCATGGATGCCTCTGCCTCCTCCTTTGACATATCCTGTGTCAGAAGCTCGTCATCCTGCCCATCCGGTTCGTTATCCGGTCCGTCCGTGTCGGCTGCGCCGCCCTGCCTGTCATCACTATCTCCACCGGAATTCAGATCGAGCAGCATGATCTCGGGTATATTATCCGGCAGACCCGGACCTGCACCCTCTCCGGCCACAAGCATCGCATCCTCATCGTAATCCACTCCCCCGACATCCCTGAGCATGATCCCCCGGAAGATCGCATTCACGAAATCGATGATCTGCCCACTGCTCCGGAAGTTTCTGTGAAGATCGATGCGCCTGTCGGAAAAACCGGGATCCCTGTGATACCTCCCAAGCTTATCCATGAATATCTCGGGTCTTGCGAGCCTGAATCTGTATATGCTCTGTTTTATATCTCCCACCATGAAACGGTCGTGTCTTCCGGCAGATTCTCCCGCAATAGCTCCCAGTATCAGTTCCTGGACGAAATTGCTGTCCTGATACTCGTCCACCATTATTTCCGTGAAATATTCGGCATAGGATCGGGCAATATCCGTGATCTCCGGTTCATCGATATCCTCAGGATCCTCCGGTTCCTTCAGGAACACTCCGAGCGCAAGGTGCTCCATATCGGAAAAGTCTATCACGCTCTTCTCCCTCTTTTTTTCCTCCAGTCTCTTCCTGTATTTCAGAGTCACCTCAATCAGTTCGGTGAGCACCGGCACCGTCATATGCTCTCTTTGTTCCATCTCATCATAAGGGGCGGAAAAATAGCGTGACTTTATTTTATTAACAGTGTCCTTTACATTGTCCCTTATATCTTTAACTTCCGCCCTCTTTCCGGGAGATACGGCATCATCCCGTCTGGATGAAAGCTTCCCGAATATATCCGTCCGGAATCGTTCGCCGAGCTCCTTCAGATCCCCGGCAGTATATATATGCTTCAGATTTTCAATATCGGCTGTTATTGTATCAGTGTACATATATGGTCCGTCCGGGGACTCCGAAATTCTCATTGCTGCAGTGAGTTCGTCGATACAGCACGCGAGTTCCTTTTCAGTTCTTTTGATAACATCTGTTATCCATTCATTCCCCGCGCATTCGACCAGTCCTCTGCGAGCGGTTCCCGCAAGCTTATCCCTCTCCTTTCTCAGCCAGAGTTCCGGCCAGGGCATACTTTCGGCAAAGCCTCCGAGTCTCTTTATCTGTGTTTCAAGCGCCTTGTCAAGGGCTCCCGGGGACATTGCGTCCGCAAGCTCCAGAAACTCCGGCGTAGCTTTTTCATACTCCTCCTCCAGGATCTCGCCCACGGCCTCGTTCTTCAATAGCTCGATCTCGCCGTCATCGGCGACCCTGAAGGACGGATCTATTCCCGCCGCGTCGAATTCATTTCTCAATATATACTGACAGAATGCGTCTATCGTCATTATCCTGGCATGGGGAAGCAACAGTTCCTGCCGCCTCAGATGCCTGTTTCCGGGATCGTCGGCGATCCTTGCGGAGAGAGCAGCGGAAATCCTCTCCTTCATCTGAGCCGCAGCCGCTCTCGTAAAGGTGACGACCAGTATCCGGTCAATATCCGCCGGCTCATCCCCGTCAGATACGAGCCTGATAATGCGCTCGGTCAGCACGGCTGTCTTTCCGGAGCCTGCGGCAGCCGAAACAAGGAGGTTCTGCCTCCGGGACTCTATGACCTCTTTCTGTTCCTCTGTAAAACGGATCTTTTTCTTCTTTTCAGCCATCTTTTACCTGTGCATCTTTGTCTGCTCGCATCCTCTGAAGCATCTCATCCTCTTTCATCCTGCCGAGGAATCTGTATCCGAAGCCCGGAAGTCTGGTGTCGAATCCGCAGACACCCCTGTACGCGCAGAAGGTACATGCGCTCTTTTTTCCGTAGGCATACGGACTTATGCCTATCTCACCGCGGTGTATCCTCCCGCCCAGATCGACGATCTTTCTGCCCACATGTTCCGACACTGTATCAAAATCCGCCGTGGAAAACACCTTTGAAGCCGCCTTCATGGACCCGTTTCTGTTATAGCCCACCGGTATCACATCCGAAGTCACGCCGGCTCCCAACTCCCTGTCCATCCTGAGGATTATTCCCTCATCATTGTTTGAAATGCCCGTAAAGGCCAACTTCTTTCGTATCTGCTGTTCGATATCATTTGTTATTGTATCGCTGTCCGCGGTGATCACCGGGTCATCTATCCTGTAATAAAAAACTCCCGCAGGGGTCACCCTGAATCCGGGGGCGCTTTTCGAAAGCGCCGCTGAATAGACGCGAAGATAAAGCATGAGCTGGAGCTCTATCCCATGATAGATAAGAGCAGGATCCATTGTTCTGGAACCGGATTTGAAATCTATCACCCTGAAAAGCTTCTCATTCGCGTTATCGCACACATCGACCCTGTCGATCCTGCCATGGAGCAATATCCTGCCGCCTGTGCCGTCGCTTAAGGGTACCACCGTCTCAGGCATGCTTCCCGCCGATCTGAAATCCCATTCGACTGCCGACGGCAGGAAATCGCCCTTCTTTATCTGATACTGCAGAGTGTTGACGGACCGGTCCAGTATCCTAAGAGTTCTTCCAAGCATCTGTCTGTATCTTGAGCTTGAAAGGAAAAGATCATTTCTGTATGATGCCGCCTTCCCGGTGAGGATTTCTCTCATCAGACTCCGGGCCTGCTCTTCCTGTATCGATCTCCAGTCCAGCCCCCTTACGGCCAGTTCTCTGTCAAAGCCCTCGAGCGCCTCGTGATACAGATTGCCCAGGTCTCCGGAGCCCACTTCGAAGCGCACATCTTCCCGCAGCCTGAGTCCAAATCTGGCAAAATGCTCAAACGGACACTCCGCAAACATCTCAAGACGGCTGACGCTGTTCTCAATATCCTTTCCGTAAAGCGATACAGCAGTGGAGAATTTTAATGATAACGGTTGATATTTATAGTACGCGGCTCCTGTAAGCTTGTCGAGAAAGCTCTCACCGTCCGCACCGCCTATTGCTGCCACGAGAGCAAGAAAGGTCTCCTTTTCCTCCTCCCCCAGCTCTCCATCGGCATAAGCCCTGATCATTTCTGCTGCTTTTGATTCCGCATTCCTTACGGTCCAGATGCCGGACAGGACATCCCCCTGTCCGCTCATACCGATATCCACCTCCGGGAACATGTCCCTGATCCGCAGAACCAGATCCGCCGGTCTCATGGGCGTCCCGCTCCCGCCCATCCTGCTCCAGAACAGAATAAGGGCATCCGTCGGTGCGGTCACGTTCATATATATGTACTGACGTTCATACCGCAGTTTTTCACCCGGATCCGGCGACAACCTGACTCTGTCCTGAGCTTCTCTCAGATACCGCCTGTCCAGTTCGCTGAGATACCCGCCGCCGTCGGAGACAGCCGGCAGGAGAGTGTCATTGGCACCGAGGAGGATCAGTACTCTGACTTCACCCAGTCTCGTTCGCTCCAGATCACCGACAGTAACCCTATCCATGCTGCCCGGAATCATACCAATTGATATTTTATTTATCCCGACCCGCAGCAGATCCAGATACTCTCTCAGAGAGACCCGCTCTTCGCCCAAAATCGCCACCATCTGATCCATTAATCCAATGATCGCCCGGTAAATCTGGCCGAATTCCCTCTGTCCTGCGACATCACCGCAAGCCTCTCTCGCCTTCGACATCTCCCTGAGAGCAGCCTGCACTCCCAGACTGTCAAAGAGGTTTATCAGGCCAACGCTGACTTCCCTGACCGTCCCGCTGCCAGCCTCATACAGCGGCTCGATCAGGCTGTACAGGCGCTCCCGCATTGTATTAACGGAATCGAGGAGTTTTGCCTGCTCTGTCTCCGGGCGGTCAAGCCAGACGGTGCGAATGAACTTTTCACTCCATTTTCTCCTGCCCCTGATCCCCAGTTCCCTGACATACTGCTCCATCCTGTCCGTCATCATCCGGTCAAACCCGGAGAGCGGACAGCGCATGAACCGGAAAACGGCCTCCGGCGCATAACCGGTCCGCACCGTCTCAACCGCGCTCTCCATCAGTTCCACGAGCGGATCGACTCCTATGTCTCCGGTCTCGTCAATAAACATGGGAATTCCGTAATGATCCGCGGTCTTCTTCAGTATCCGGGTATAGGAAGCGGGATCCGTGCAAAGTACGGCAAAATCCCCGTACCTGAGTGTCCCATCCTCCCGGAGTCTGCTCCTTATCTCAAGGCAGCACTCCCTGCACTCACCATAGGGATCCGCAGCCTCCTTAAGAACGATGGGCGAGGCTCCCTCTGCACCGCCTCCTCCGAATACGGCCCCCTCCTCCCTGAAGAGATGCTGTTCCAAAAAAGCCAGTCCGGGATTACCTGACAACCTTGCCACAGGCCGTCCACTCATATAAATATCACCTGCTATCTTTCGCCTTCTCAAAGACCACTGCATCTCCATCTCGGGTGATGTGTCAGCGCCGCAGGACGCGCTCCCGCTGTCGTCCTCTTCCTTTTCGCACTCTGCAAGAAATGCGGCATGCTCCAGATCCGCGGCCGCCTTTTTGCTCAGGAGAAAAAGGTTGTTTTCGGATGCGGAAGATAAATCCCAGGGATCATCCCCGTCATCCAGAACAAGAGAGACTGTAACCGAAGCGGCGGTCCTCATTATTGATAATAACACTTGATATTGTATAGGAGTAAAGCCGGTGAACCCGTCAAAGACTACGACCGAATCTTTGATCAGAGAGGATGATGGTATTCTGCGGGCCAGTTCTCCCATCGTTCCCTCGGATGTTATATATCTGCCTCTGATCTCTTCCTCAAAGGCAGCAAAGATCTCCTTTAGATCTTTAAGTCTGGCCCTCAGCCCGCCCCGTCTGCCGCAGGCTTCAATAAGCACCTCCAGATCATCCGGCCCGACTCCGTACTGAAGGCACTCCGAGATCAGCGATTTGATCTCATCCATGAAGCCCGGCTGTCTCATGCGTTTTGCGATGAGGGGGAGCCTGTCGGCCATCTTCCCTGCCGTGTGGCGAAGGATCATGGTCTTTCCCATATCATCAAGTACCGGCTCTTCGGGCGCTCCGACCTCATCAAAAACGCGGTGGACCAGTCTCGAAAAGCTGAGTACGTCAATGTTCATGATCCCGTGAGCGGGATGCATATGTACTATGCGCTGCTGAACCTGCAGAGTATACTGATCCGGCACCACGATCAGAAATTGTGATGCCGGATCCTCAAGACTCTTTTCTATCGTTTCTTTATAAAGAAACGTACTTTTTCCGGACCCCGAAGGTCCGAAACAAAAACGCAGCATTCCCGGATCAGTGATGGAACAGTCTCATCCCGGTGAAGCACATGACCATACCGTGTGCATCAGCTGCCTCGATGACATTGTCATCCCTGACCGAGCCTCCGGGCTCAGCCACATACTTAACGCCGGATCTTGCGGCGCGCTCGATGTTGTCTCCGAAGGGGAAGAACGCATCGCTCCCGAGGGCCATGCCGCTGTTTCTGTCGAGCCATGCTCTCTTTTCCTCAGCCGTCATGGGATCCGGCCTTACCGCGAAGATATTCTGCCATTTTCCATCGGCCAGGACATCGTCGGCGTCCTCGCCCAGGTACAGGTCAATGGCATTGTCCTTGTCCGGTCTTTTGATATCGGCTCTGAAGGGCAGTTCAAGGACCTGGGGCGACTGCCTTAAGAACCATCTGTCTGCCTTGTCGCCGGCAAGTCTGGTGCAGTGGATCCTCGACTGCTGTCCGGCTCCGATGCCCACAGCCTGTCCGTTTTTGGCATAGCAGACCGAATTGGACTGCGTATACTTAAGCGTGATAAGCGAAAGGATCAGGTCCTTCTTCGCCGCATCATCAAGCTCCTTATTCTTTGTAACGATATTCTCGAGCATCTTATCATCAATCTTCAGATCATTTCTTCCCTGGGCAAAGGTGACGCCGAAGACGATCTTGGTCTCTTCCGCCGCAGGCACATAATCCCTGTCGATCTTTATGACCGCATAAGCACCCTTCTTCTTTTCCTTCAAGATCTCAAGCGCTGCCGGCGTGAAATCCGGTGCGATTATACCGTCGGAAACCTCTCTCTTTAATATCCTCGCGGTATCCTCATCACAGGTGTCAGAGAGCGCCACAAAGTCGCCGAAGCTCGACATACGGTCCGACCCTCTCGCCTTGGCATAGGCACATGCCATGGGAGAGAGATCTCCCATATCATCAACCCTGCAGATCTTTCTGTCTGTCTCGGAAAGCTCGGTGCCGATGGCTGATCCGGCAGGTGAAACATGCTTGAAGGAAGTGGCGGCTACCACGCCCGTGGAACGCGCAAGCTCCGAAACCAGCTGCCATCCGTTGAACGCATCCAGCAGGTTGATGTATCCGGGCCTTCCGCAAAGGACTTCTATGGGAAGCTCACCTCCATCCTGCATATAAATGCGGGATGGTTTCTGATTGGGATTACAGCCGTACTTTAACTCCAGTTCTTTCATTGATACCTCCTGTTATTATATCGTTTGTTATTATATCACTTGATATTTTTATTGTATATCTTTGAGACCGCTTTTCCGGTCTCCAGATCGATAAAGCGTGTGAAAAGCGAAACCTTGTTGTCCTCATTAAGGGAATTCCATATGGTTTCGGCAAATGCATCGGGATCATTGCCGATGGTGACAGGCACGGGTTCACCCTCGAAGCTTAACAGCGCCCCGTTCTCATCAAGGCCGCCCGCATAGGTGTGGATATAATGTCCTTCACCGGCCTTCGGGCATGTATATGAGAAATAGAACCTCTGGCAGGTTGCGGGATCCATATCCCCGGATTTCAGGATTGAGAGCTGGTAATCAAGCCTTGCTCCTGTCACATGTACAAGCCCCGAGATCCTGGGTGTGTAATTGGGTTTATCGGGCTCAAACTCTCTGGTGGACAAAGCCTCCGCCCATGTCATCTGAGCATCCAGACCATCGATTATCGTATCTGTCTGATCGCCGTTCGTGACGACCGTATAATTCCCGAGCGTTCTCACGGGAGCATAGATTATGAGACTTGGATCCTCAAGGAGCGCGGGATCAAATGCCTCCGTCCTGATCCCGTCATTCTCCGTGACAAAAATCCTGTTTCTGCTGTTGACGCTTCTGCCCATGATGAAGTATGCTATCGCTGCGTTTTTCCCGTCGGCCGAGAGCCCGAGCACAATGCCCCGCCCCGGATATTCAAGTCTTCCAATTTCCTGTGCCAGATCGATCGTTTTCAATTCATTACCTCCCTTTATCTGTAACTATGCACCCGAGATCTCCTCCTGCAGCGTATCGTCAAATCCCCCGCTGTCATCATAGTAATCAGCGGAGACATCGTAATACTCCGCGCTGTCCGGATCATCTACAATCGAATGATAACTCTCGGCAAACGCCTCATCCTGCAGCTGCGCACTGAACTGATTCTCAAAAAGTCCCGAAAGTCTGTTAAAGTAATCTTCTTCCGTTATCTCGGTGAGGCCATCCTCACCTATCTCCCAGTAGTGAAGCTCGTCCGCAAGGGTATTGGCCTCCGTGACCTTCTGATTCTCCGACATCGCCAGAATATAGCCGCCCTCGGGGACATATACCATCTCATTGAACACCGCTTCCCTGTCGGTATTCCTCGCCCAGTCAACTATGAGCATCAATATGTTACCATCGCCCGTGTGTTCGGCATAGACAGTGGTATTCATATCCGCCGGCTGTATCGGAGAAAGATCGTAGACACTCTCCCCGAGCTCGTCAACAAAGCCTTCATACGGCGACATTCTGTACATGAAGAGATCATTTCTCACGATCCGCGAGGCAGCAACAAAATCTGCCGCAGCCATATCATCATTGAGTTCCTTCACAAAGCTGTCCGGGAAGAATACCTCCGCGTGCTCCCTGATATACTCGTCCTTAAGGAGTGCAAGCTCTTCGGATCCGGTGGCCGATATCCCTTCCTCCATTATGCTTACCGCACCGGAATGATCCCCTTCGCCGGTATAGACATCAGCCATCATTTTGTAAATCGCCGCCGCATCGATATTGTCCATCTCAAGCAGGCGTCTGTACAGCGCCAGCGCCTCCTCGGGCTCCTTCCCCGAGGCATCGGAGATCATCTTTTCAACAACCAGCGCCCGGATGCGGGAAGCTTCATTTTCATCACCGGTCGCCACCGAAACGGTCTTTGCCACGGAAAGAGCTCCGTCATAATCGCTCTGCCCCAATCTGTCAACCGCTCTTACCATCAGCAGGGAAAGCAGCGGCTCCTTGTACGAAGAGAGCGCCGATTCGGCACGCCCGTACAGGGACAGCGCCGTATCCGTGTCCTCGGTTTCCAGTGCCGCCTCCATAAGACCCCTGTAGGCCTCTTCGTTTCCCGAATCCACCGAAAGAACCCGCTTGAACTCAGCCACAGCCTTGTTGTAATCCGCCTGGACGAGATATCTCTTTCCGTATTTCAGGTTGTGTGCGAGACGGCTCCTTGGATTATACATGTACCAGGTCATAAACACAAAAACGCTCACAAGAAAGACGCAAAAAACCGACCAGAGAGCGATATTCAGCTTTTCCAGCGGGGTTAGCTTAATCTTATGGCGGGGCGGTCGCCGCATTTGTCCATTGTTGCCGTACATTATGTCAGTTAAACCTTTATCCGGACAAAAAAAGGGTACAGATTCCTTATGGTATATAGTACGTGAAAAAGTCGAAAAAAGCAACGAAAAATCGTTATGTAGCAAATGATATTTTATTATATGGCGGGCTTTACAATCCCATGATCAGCGGATTTCATAAAATACCACGTGTTATTAAAGACGTCTGCTGCCTCGTTTTATCGATATCATATGTTATGTTTGTGTGGATGTGGCAATAATATCGTATGTTATTGAATGAAACTCGCATTTTGCGCTATTATAACACTTGTTATGATTGACACAACCGGTATAAAGGATTAATCTTATACCTATTCGCATACAGAAATGATCAAGGAGAGAAAAAAAGATGAAACAGACGAGGAATGATATCAGAAATGTAGCAATAATAGCACATGTCGATCACGGCAAGACTACTCTTGTCGATGGTCTTCTCAGACAGAGCGGTATCTTCAGGGACAACGAGGAAGTGGCCGAGCGCGTGATGGATTCCAACGCCATAGAAAGAGAACGCGGCATCACCATCCTCTCCAAAAATACCGCCATCACATACAAAGATATAAAAATAAACATCATCGACACGCCCGGACACGCCGATTTCGGCGGAGAAGTCGAGCGGGTTCTCAAGATGGTGAACGGTGTCATACTGGTAGTCGATGCCTTTGAAGGCCCCATGCCCCAGACCCGCTTTGTGCTCAGAAAGGCAATGGAGCTGAGACTCCCCGTGATCGTCTGCATCAATAAGATCGACCGCCCGGAGGCGCGGCCCAAGGAGGTCATAGATGAGGTACTCGAGCTTCTGATGGATCTGGGTGCCGACGACAAGCAGATAGACTGCCCCTTCGTCTTTGCCTCCGCCAAGGCCGGTACTTCTTCCATGGACCCCGAGGAAGCAGGAACCGACTTAAAACCTCTGCTTGATACCATAATCAACTACATTCCCGCTCCTGTCGGCGATCCCGAGGCAGGCACCCAGATGCTCATATCCACCATAGATTACAATGAGTATGTCGGGCGCATCGGAGTCGGTAAGATTGACAACGGTTCTCTCTATGTGGGACAGGATGTGGTGATAGTAAACCACCACGACTCATCAAAGCTTGTAAAGACAAGAGTCAGCAAGCTCTATGAATTTGACGGTTTAAGCAAGACCGAAGTCAAAAAAGCCGATATCGGCTCGATAGTTGCCATATCCGGCATAGACGAGATAAGGATAGGCGACACCCTTTGCTCACCCGAGGAGCCCAAAGCGATTCCCTTCCAGAAGATATCCGAGCCTACGATATCCATGAACTTCATCGTCAATGACTCTCCCCTCGCCGGACAGGAAGGCAAATATGTCACCAGCAGGCATATCCGCGACAGGCTCTACAGAGAGCTCAACACGGATGTGTCCTTAAGGGTGGAGGACACAGACACAACAGAAGCCTTCAAGGTATCCGGCAGGGGTGAGCTTCACCTGTCCGTCCTCATTGAGAACATGCGCAGGGAGGGCTACGAATTCGCTGTCAGCAAGGCCGAGGTCATCTACCGTACCGATGAGAACGGCAAGCGTCTCGAACCCATGGAGCGCTGTTTCATCGATGTACCCGATGAATTCTCGGGAAATGTCATCCAGAAGCTTGGAATGAGAAAGGGTGAACTCATATCCATGACGCCGATCGGCGAAAGTGCCAATACCAGACTTGAGTTCTCAATACCCTCCAGAGGCCTTATCGGCTACAGAGGAGACTTCCTCACTGACACAAAGGGCAACGGCGTAATGAACACCATCTTTGACGGCTATGAGCCCTATAAGGGAGATATCAGCTACCGCGGCCAGGGCTCCCTGATCGCCTTTGAGAGCGGAGAGGCCGTGACCTACGGTCTGTTCAACGCACAGGAACGCGGCGCCCTCTTTATCGGCCCCGGTGAAAAGGTATATTCCGGCATGGTCATCGGTGAGAGTTCAAGAGGCGAGGACATAGAGGTCAATGTCTGCAAGACCAAGCACCTGACAAATACCAGAACCTCCTCCTCGGATGAGGCATTAAGGCTTACACCCCCTAAACAGATGAGCCTCGAACAGTGCATAGAGTTTATCGACACCGACGAGCTTCTGGAGGTCACCCCCACATCCCTAAGGATACGCAAGCGCATCCTTGATCCGACCCTCAGGAAGAGAGCCAATATCGCAGCGAAACAGAGAGCCGGGCAATAAGCCCCGGCTCTCTTTATGTGTCTCAAAGTCTGTCATATATGAATAGACCGCTGTCTCTCTCCTTGACCTCTTTCAGCAGTATATAAGCGTTCCGGTAGTTCTCCTCCCGCCCCTTTGTGAGGATGAACCGAAGATCCGAAAGCACCTCCTCATCCCTTACCAGTTCCACAAGCCACGGGGCGTACCGCGTTCCGGCACCCTCCTCAAGCTCGCTGATAAATTCCTCGAGAGACTTACCTTTTCTGTAGCTTCTTCCTATCACATCCGTTGCCGCATCCATACAGTCGGCGCAGGCAACTATATCCGTAACCGTCTTATACGGACTCGCGGACAGATCGAAACCGGAGGGGTAGCCGCCCTCTTTGTTGTACCATATATGATGCCCTCTGGCGATATCAGCATATTCCCTGGTCGAGTCGTAGCGCTCCATCAGGACCGCGCCCAGCTCCGGGTGCTGCTTGATGATGTCAAATTCAAAATCCAGAATCTTTCTTCCGTAGACAAAGATCGTATCTATTATCAGGAGCTTCCCGAAATCGTGGCACAACGCCGCATGATAGGCATACTCCTCTATTTCCGGTGCCTTCTTTACGGCCTCTGCCACGGTAGTTATGCCCGGCATCCCGACAAAGAGCTCCGGTTTCTTTGAGAGGAGATGTATCGTGAGCCTTCTGGTGATCGCCGCCACCATCATTGAATGAATGTAGGTGGGGGGATGAAAGGCAGCAAAGGCCTTCAGCGACATCTCTTCAAATGTCATTCCGCCGGGTATCTCGATAAAATTGAATATTAGTGAGGCAAAGTAATCCAGAAGCTCATAAAAGACTCCCAGCTTGGGCATGTCGAAGATGTAGGATAAAACCGACTCATACATGCCCCCGACGATATTTCTCTGCTCCTCAGTCATCGCATCCCTGTCAAGCGCAGCTATATACTCCCTGGGAAACTCAATATTGTCCACGATCGAATCCACATCATAGCGGGATGCATCTCTCTTCTCGTAGACCTCCAGCAGAAGCTTCCTGTACTCCTCCCCGGAGATCCGCCCGGCATGCAGCCTGTTTCTCATCACGTGAGCATGTATATTTGAATATTTGTCAAGTTTCTCATACTTCTTACTGTCGGAGAGCCATATCTCCTCCGCTTTTTCTCCGTGATCGGCAATGACAGCCAGCTCCTTTTCATCATTTCCCGCACAGTTCCCGTACTCATCGAGTTCAGAGTAATACATATGTATACGGTATCTGTGATAATCCCAGTCATAGTCGGGAAGAGCCTTCTGATACCACGGATCGTCGGCCAGTGACATCGAGGTCTCAAGAAGCTTCATTCTGCGTCTTCTTTCCGCTTTGGACAGCGGAAGCATGGTATGGAACATGCCGATGCCGTAGCGGGAGTTGATCATGACAAGTTCCCTGCTCTCCATCGACAGTTTCAGATATTTATCCTTATCCAGATAGGACAGAAGCCTGTCCAGCGCATCCACACCCCGTTTCCTCACGGAGTCGGTGATCTCAGGTCTGGTGATTATGCGCCTGGTCTGTACTATCAGAGCATAACAGGCGACAATCTCCTCATCCAGCTGTCTGACCAGATAATCGTCATCGCCCTTTGCCATCGCATCCTTTTTCAACCGCTCCGACAGCTGCGCCATCACGGGGAGATCCACATTGTCCATGGCCCAGGCATCCATCAGATTGGCGTTGAGGGACTTAAGCTGCTCGACCGTGCTGTCAGAGAGAAGCTCATCACTGGAGAGGATCGGATCTATCACTTCCTTAAGCAGCCGTCTGTTTTCTCCCGCAAGCTCACCGATATTCCTGAAGTTTTCAGACAGTGTCAGCCTGTATGCATCCGCTGTGTTCACAAGTCCGAGCTGCGGGGACGACAGCTGCCTTATACGGATCATGCGCCGCACATATCCGTCAAAGGAGCGGCTTGTACCGGTTCTGACACTGCCAAGATCATAGATCCCCGAATACTTTTCCTCAATATACTCTATAAATGAATCTGCCGAGATATCCCTTCCCGTGATCTGTCTTATCCACTCATCCGGGGAAAGCCTGTCTGCCTTCTCAAACACTTTCTCCTTCATCCAGGCGTTTACGACCCCGATATTTCCGCTGCGCACCGCAGCCTCGACGTCGATATCCTCCCTCATGACCTCATAGTACATGGCTCCGTAAAGATTTCCCAGAAGATATGTGGGGAAATACCCGAAGTCGCTGGTCCAGTGAACATCCTGAAGAACTCCCTCGGCGTCGTTCTTTGGGCATATCCCGAGATATTTCATGTAGAGTTCGTTCCACGCCCCGGGAAGCTCCTCAGTGGAGAGCTCGCCCGCAAAGAGCCTCTTCTCAAGCTCATATCTGATGATAATATGCATGGAATAAGTCACTTCATCCGCCTCGGTGCGTATAAGGCTCGGAACCACAAGATTGACAGCCTCGTAAAACTCTCTGGCGGTGACGTCATGAAGCGCTTCAGGCATGAGTTCCTTAAGCTTCGGAAAGATTAGATCTATAAATGCCTCGGACCTGCCCAGAATATTCTCATAGAACCTGGATACCGATTCATGCATTCCAAGTGTTTTTGCCCCGGTGATATGATTGTCAAAGTTTTCCACCGGCTGAAGCAGTTCAAAAAGCGCATGTCCCGTCTCATGTATCACCGAATATATATTGGAAATAAAGCTCCCCGGCAGTATATATGAGACTATCCGGACATCATTTTTCCCCATCATCTCGGAGTATGCGTGTATCGAGTAGGCGAGTGCCCCCCTCGTCCTGTCCAGTCCCAGTACATCCATCAGGTACTCCGAGACCATTTTCTGCTTGTATTCCGGTACCGGCCTGGAAAGGAAATCCGTGCGTATCTTCTTTTTGCTCTTTCCGATATTATTTATGATCCCGGAGAGCCTTCTGGCACATGACTCAAACAGCGGGTCCAGCTTGTCCTCCGACATGCCCCTCTCAAAAAGGTCAAGCAGCATATCGTAATCACAATGCAACCTGGATCTCTCAGCGGGCTCCAGCTCTCTGAGTCTGCATTTCTCCCTGTTTATTTTTATCACATCGGAGAGATCCTTTTCAAAAATGCCGTAATCCGATCTTTCCACCGCATCCTGCCACGAGAGGTAAGCCTTTTTCTCGATGAGCGAAAACTCAAGCGCCGCTTCCGGAGTTATATTCTTCTCAATGAGCCTGTTCCTTCGAAGGTGACCGGCCATGGCTCTGTCCCACTCAGGAAGCTCATCATACTTTAACAGTATCCTGCTCAGAAGATTTTTGTACTCATCGCTGTTTCTTATCTTGAACGCACTGTTCTCAAGAAGTGCCGCCAGTTCGCCCTGGCTGTCCATCGCAGCCTTCGGGCAGGCGGTCTCCATGTCATTGCGGATGATCTTTGCCATCCTTTTATAACGCTCCTCTTCCTCGAGAAGAGCGTGTATTTTTACGATATCCGCATCTTTGTCACCGCTTCTCTGACCTCTGGCATTCTCAAGGACGCTCTTCAATATCCTGCCGCCCTCCAGACCGGCATCCGCCCTTCCGTTCCTTATTAGCCATCTGACATCGCAAAGGAAGTCCTCTTTGTCCGCAAGATCCTTTACCCAGGGCGCATATCTGCTTCCGGCACCCTTTTTCAGTTCTCCGAGTATATCCTCCAGACTCTTTACTTCACGGAAGCATACTCCCGTGGGGTCGGTCGCCGCATCTATCGAATCGGCGACAGCTACCATATCCGCAAGAGTTTTCTCCCCTTCCGGTATCGGCGGCAGATCAACGGGATAACCTCCGCTTTTATCGTAGTAAACATGGTGATACAGCGCCACCCTTGCCACATCTTTTGTACTCCCGTGTCTGTCCAGAACCAGAAATGCGTACACCGGATGAAGCTTTATGATACTCTCCTCATCCTTCATCAGATCGCGGTTATAGACAGTCAGGGTATCGATGATGATCATCTTGCCGAAATCGTGCAGCAAACCGCACCTGTATGCCAGCTTCATGATCTCGCTCTTCTTCTGCTTCACCTCTTCGTCATTCTTTGTCCCGCACAGACCGGTAAAGAGTCCGGGGCTTGTCCTGATCAGATGGTTTGCAAGATTCCTGGTCAGAGCCGCCGTCATAAAGCTGTGCACATATGTGCGTGTATGAAGAACGGCGATACTCCTGACTGCCATCTCATAAAATGTCATGACGCCCGGTATCTCGATAAACGCGTCAAGAAAAGCGATCAGGTACTCCTTTAACAGATTCAGGGTATCGCTGTCCGCCGACTTTAATATGTATTCGCTAACGCTGAAATAAATGCGGCGGATCCTGTCCTCCTCCTCGGCTCCCGGTTTTGTTCCGGCGAGAGAAAACAGGTATTCCGCGGGAAGGAGCAGATTCTCCTGGACTCCGTACAGGTCATAAGCATTTCCCTCAAAGCTTTCATACAGCAGCTTCAGCTTTTCCCTGTATGCGTTGCCGTCCATCCTTCCGGCATAATAGTAATTCCTGTATTTTATGAGCAGATAATGCGATTTTGGAAGCAGTTCCCTCACATAGGCATCACTCTCCCAGTCGTCCTTAATACTGTCGATAAATCCGCATATCTCCTCACACTGACTGCCGGTCACCCCCCACCTGTTGCCGCGCTCGGTGAGCTGTCCCATATGCTCGATGCACCGCACTCTGTGCATGGTCCAGTCATAATCATTTACATTTTCCCTGTACCAGGGATCGTCAGCAAGCTCCAGGGCGCTTTTGTAGGCCTCAATCCTGACGGTATTCGTCGTTTTATCGCCGAAGCTCATATCATAGAGAGCCGGATAGAACCTGACTGTACGAAGCATTTTGTTTCTCGCTTCATCGCCGAGCTCCAGAAACATCTTTTTGTCCCGTACTATCTCACAGGCAATATCCGCAGCCGAGAGCCCCTCGGACATATATTTCTCCGCAAGCTCCTCCGAACCGCTCATTCTTGATATCATATTAACCACGGAGTAACAGATCATGACATGCTTATTGATCTGTATGGCGACAGCATCCATATCACCGAGGAACGCATACTCGCCGACAAGCTTGTCTGATATCCGGAAGGCCAGCATCAGATCTATCTCGCTTCCGAAATTATCGGACGTGATGTTTTCACAAAAGTCCCTGAGAGCGTCCGCATAAGCCCGGGAGATATGCTCCCTCTGATCTATAAGCGGATACAATACCTCCGACAGTATCCTGCGGTTTCTGTCGCCCAGTTCACGTATCCTTCCGCAGGCCTCCGCCATATCAGAATCCGGTCTGAGCAATGACAGGCGGCTTATCTCGGCGCTGTATGCGGCATATTCATCAAGTCTGTTCTCTAATGTGCTCAGTTTCACGGCAAAAACCTCTTATCGGCGATATCCCTCGCCCCCCCGGTCTATTACTGCCCTTCCCTCCGTCAGGCTCACAAGAGAAGCTGACACTTTTTCAATATCGTCTGTTATTATATGTATTGAAAAATGTGCCTTATCATCATAAACGCTCCCATCCAAAGCTATGGCATTTAGCTCAAAAAATCTCTGAACGGGCGTTACCAGACTGTAGTCGACCGTGACCTCAAGATCGGTACACCACTCTGCCCGGACTACCTTTGCGGCCTTTAGTGCCTCCTGGGCAGCCTGCGTATATGCTCTCACCAGCCCCCCGGCTCCGAGGAGCGTTCCACCGAAGTACCTGGTGACTACGATCAGGGTATCCGTCAGACCGGCACCGGTCAGGACCGACATGATGGGTCTTCCCGCTGTACCTGAGGGTTCGCCGTCGTCGCTTGACCTTACCAGCTCACATCCCGGGCCGATGGAAAAAGCGTAGCAGTGATGTCTTGCATCATAGTATCTCTTTTTTATCGAGGCTATGTGCTCCTGTACCTCCTTTTCGGAACTCACAGGCAGTATATCGCCGATAAACCTCGACTTTTTCTCAGTGATCTCACCGCTTCCGGGAATCGCGACCGTATTATATGCCGGATGCTGTCCGCTCATCCCGGGTTCTCACTTTTCAAGAAATTCCATCTCATCACGCAGTCTTTGAGGGATGGGATTTCCTGTCTTGCCTATCTTCTGGAACAGATTCTGAAGCGTTTTCTGCTTTGCCTGTACCTTGTTGTCGTGAAGCTTGATGAGCTGGGTGAACTGCGGATTGTCGGCGAGCTTTTCCCTTATGGATGCCGCAAAGGGACAATAGGCGAAAAGTATCTCCCTGGCCGCCTTGGTGAGTCTTAAGGCTCCCGTGGCTTCATATTTCATATAGGTTACATAATCCGAAACGAAGACCTTCTTAAAATTATTGGAATTGTTCTTCAGCGCTATCGATATCTTTTCCTTTGTCTCTGTGGACAGGGCGCTGTTTTTCCTGTAAAACTGCAGGTAATCGCAATACATGGATGTAAGCGAGGGATCGGTGATGTCGTTCCAATGGACACCCTGCTCCGTTTTGCACATCTCCCACCGGAAATCACCCACAAGCTTGAACAGCGTATCATCAAGATTTTCGGTATGAAGTATGGAAATGATCATGCGTCCGGGGGTACTCCTCTTTTTGGAATCTATCTCCTGCCACAGGGAAGCTCTTGAGCCGATATTGGGCATCAGTATGATATAAGGCAGGACCTCATCGATCGTATAATACGCATTTACCCCGGCTTCGGGTAACGAGAAAACACCCTGTCTGCAGAATGCCCGCGGATCGATATTTCTGATGGCCTCTATCTTTTCGCCGAGAAGCTGCGAATCCAGATATGCCTGTTCTATCTTCTTTATCACATGATCGCCGTCAAACACCGGCACAAAAGTCGTTATCTGACCGTAGGTCATGCGGTTTCCGGTGGCGAACATGTTCTTTATCTCGTATCTGAGCATGTTCTCGCGGTTGGAAAGTAACCTCTGTTCCTCCATTTCGCTGATATCGCCGTTTTGCCTGAGACTTCTGAGGTAAGCCGGATATTCCAGGTCAAACTCATTCTTGGAGGGTACGGTCTTTCCCCTGTAAATAAGCGTGAGCCACTCAAAAATGGTGACCACACGTGTATCGCGGCCGGGTCTCACCGTCCTTGCGATCCCGGCGAGCTTGACCGCATTTTCCGCCCCCGCCAGATCTTCATCAACATAGCCGAACAGAAGGAACATCCTCACGCCCACGGGTATGTCATTCCAATCAGTCTGAACCGCCTCAAGAAATACGGCCGTATACAGTTCGTAAAAATCCCCGGAAATATCGCGCCTGAGTCTTCTTGCCATATCGTCCGAGCCGTATCTGTCACCGGATTTCTTAAACAGCCGTATATTTGCATCAAACCTGTCGAGTATCTTGTGATCGGGAGCACAGAATTCCATTATCGTCTCAAGACAATTATGGATCGAGGGATCGTCCTCGATCTGCGCACTGACGGCGGAATCACCGGACTCCGCCCTGCTCTTCAGATTGTTGTATTCCGTCATGAACTCGGAGGACATCTTTTCAAGAGTGCCTATATAATCAAATATCTTGGATGCGAATGCCCTTGATTCAAGAGCATAGGTGTTGACTGTGAGCCCTATCCCGAGCCCCAGACTCGGTATCGAAAAGAAATCCTTCTTGAGTTTTGCCTCATTTGCGCAGAGATCCTCAACAAAATCCCTGTGCCAGCCCCTTGCCGGATCCAGCATGTTGGGAGCCGGCAGCGCGGACATGCCGCCGAAATCCTTAACAGGCACCCCCAGCGATACCGCCAGGTTCTTGTAACCGGCCGCCGCCTCCATTATGCGGGCGTGCCTGGTCCTCGCCTGTTCCATGGCATCCAGCGCAGCGGACTGCAGGTTCTTTGCAAAACGCGCGGCTCCGCTCACCAGAGTGGAAAGGAGCTTGGGATTGGCTTTGAACAGTGCCACCAGCGAGGCCTCTGACTCATACGGATAGGAAAACAGCGAAACATCATCCTCCGCTTCATAGGTAAGCGTATAGGGTTCCAGAGGATCTTCACCGATACCGATCACGCCCCCCGCCGGGATATCGATAGAACAATTGACCCTGGAAGCCTTTACCGTCCCCTTGGCAACGATATCAAGGCTTCTGACCACGTCCTTTCCCGCCTCGTAAAATACAGTTCCGGCCTTAACTACTCTGTTAGTCATAAGAATACACCTCTGACAAAGATCTCCACGCCTATCCCCACAAGGATCGCACCCCCGACAACGGCTCCCCTGTGTGCCAGCTTCATGCCAAACATCTTGCCCAGCTTAAGGCCCGCCATACATATCACCCAGGTGACTGCCGCTATGATGAGCGCCGATCCAAAAGCCGCCGGCAAAGAATACTTTTCTGTTGTAAGCCCCACGGACAGTGCATCTATCGCAGTGGCTACGCCCTGTCCCGCAAGCTCCGACAGACTCACCGGCTTAAATCCTTCCGCACCTTCTTCTGTGTCCTTATCCTCTCCCGCTTCAGCCATATTCCGGTCCCTGATGATCTGTGCGATACCCTCCGCAAACATCTTGCCGCCTATCACACTAAGCAGTATCAGCGCCGTCCACGGAATAGCAGGCTCCAGGAACGAAAAGACATCTGTTGCTCTCCTTACCAGGAACCAGCCGGTCACCGGCATGATAAACTGAAAAAACGCATACGTTCCGGAAATAAATAACATGCGTTTTCTTTTCATTCCCGGTTCTCTCAAGCCGTTAGTAATGGACACCGAGAAAGCATCCATCGCAAGGCCGATTCCCAAAGCCACGCTGTTAACTGTGAATAGAAGCATTTCCATAACGTGTGTTATTGTTCCTCGTCAGGGGCCGTCCCTGTCGGATAATTAAATAGCAGTCGTTTTCTTACCTCTCCGTTGTCCGGATCCAAAAGGACCAGCTGTGCATCCGAAAGCCGGCCGTCCTCCATATCCAGCAGGTTTTCCGATTCATCACCATCAAGATATGCACCGGTGAAATTCTCGACCTGTATCAGTTCCAGTGTCTTTCCGGAACCGAGGCCAACGTCCGTCGGGTCATTAACAGAATATCCGCAAAAATCACACATGTTATTATTTGAACCTATGACCACGAAAGAAGGTTCGCCATCGCAGTGTGCCTTCCGCACACCGTTATCCGGCACATACGAATCCAGCAGTCTGCATACAGCCGGATCCCCGGAGGCCATTCCGGTCCCGGGCATATACAGAAGCGCATCCGCGTGTCCGGGATCCGCACCAAGGATAAGCAGAGCCTCTGTAAGGCTCCCGGCCTCCAGCAGTCTCTCATCCAGAGATAAATGGTACTGCTCCGCTCTCCTCTGCCAGAGCGAATAACCGTCTTCGCCTCTTCTGTCCGGAACAGGAGTGTTTTGAACTATGAATTCCTCAACGGCACGTGTCGCCCTGACCATTCCCAGAAGGTTCAGATGCCCTTCGTCGCTGTAGTCCGTGCGCATATCAGTGGGATCATCCGAGAGCATATTCAGATACGGCAGCCCCTCGGAGGCGGCCAGGACACCCAGTCTTTCGGCAGCTCTTCTGTCCGCTTCGGTGGAATTACAGGCAAGATATGTCAGCGCAAGTCTGATGTCCCTCTCCCTGCAGGCTGCCAGTATCATTTGCAGATACCGCTCGCCCTCGCTGATGGTCTCGTCCTCTTCGCCGGTATCCATGCTGTGTTCCGCTATCCTCCAGTCAAGGCCGTATCTTATCTGGGCGCCCAGCAGTCTGTTGTCCTGTGCGGACATACCGGCGGGCACCAGATCGTCGGCGGAAAGCGATGACCATCTGTTGTGATACAGCATGAACGGGAACAGGAGCCTCAGTCTCGTGCCGTTGTCCGAGACCAGATCTCTCACGGCATGCAGCTTGATCCTGCAAAGCGGAAAGGCGTCCAGACACAAATGCAGCTGGCTGACGGCGTCCTTTCTGTTCTCATCCGTATATTCATCCGTCATCACGTCCAGGAAATGATAATCTCTCTCCATCATATAGCCGTCAAGGATCACAAGCGACGGATCAAAATCCCTGAGAGCAAGAAGGAACTCATAATAGCTTACAGGTATGATGCTCCCGTGTCCACCAAGATTATAAGCGGCGATCCCCTTATCCTCGTACATCACAACAGGATTCAGGCCGTTTATCACATGAGAGGATCCAAGGATCAGCACATCCGTACCCTTTGACGCCTCCTTCATATCGGCGTACCTGCGGATGCTCTCCTTGCGCTCAAGTATAAATGCACACAGAAGCAGAAGTGCTGTCAGAAGCGCGCTGAAAAGTAATATCTTGAAAACTGTCCTGCGATTAATCATTTCTTAATAATAATGCGTTTCGCGCAGGCTTGTCAACCGAATGGGCATGTATTATAATACGAAAGATTATGAACTACTCCAGACAGGGTATACGCGCACAACAGCATCAGATCGCCGCATCAGGCGGTAAATGGGGCATGAAGCTCTGGGTTCTCATCCAGGGTGCGCTTTTGCTCGGCATAATCGGAATATCTCTGACCGGCTTCAGCGGCGGTATGGGTCTGTTAAGAGGCATCATCAACACCTCCCCTGACATAGAACTCATCGATGTCACGCCGAGCGGCTTCTCAACCTTTGTTTATGACACCGAGGGCAATCAGACCGCCAAGCTCGTTTCCACGGATTCAAACCGCATTCCCGTAACTCTGGATATGATCCCCTTAAACCTTCAGCATGCTTTTGTCGCAATAGAGGACTCAAGGTATTATGAACACCGCGGCATCGATATCCAGGGCATCATCCGCGCCGGGGTTGTCGGCATAAGGAACGGCCTGCACTTCACGGAAGGCGCCTCTACCATAACCCAGCAGCTGCTTAAGAACAATGTCTTTACGACCTGGACCTCCGAGGGCGAAACCGAGAGCCGGATATTCGGTCTCAATATCGCAAGCCTTAGACGAAAAATCCAGGAGCAGTATCTGGCAGTCCAGCTGGAAAAGACCATGAGCAAGGATGACATTCTGGTCAACTATCTCAACACCATAAACCTCGGTCAGAATACACTCGGTGTGCAGGCGGCGTCACTTCGCTACTTCAACAAATCAGTCAGCACGCTCAACCTGTCGGAGTGCGCGGTCATAGCCTCCATAACCCAGAATCCCAGCGCTCTCAATCCCATCACCCACCCCGACAAGAACGGGGAGCGCCGGAAAAAGGTACTCAGGAACATGCTCGAGGCAGGTTTTATCGATCAGGACGCATACGATGATGCCCTTGCCGACGACGTGTATTCAAGGATACAGACGACCAACGAGACCGTCATTGACAACTCTGTCAACTCATATTTTGTCGATGCCTTGACTAACGATGTTCTGGACGATCTTATAGAATACGGCTATAACGAGACCCAGGCATATTCCCTTTTGTACAGCGGCGGTCTTAAGATCTATTCAACCCAGGATCCCGCGATCCAGAAGATCATGGATGATGCCTTCCAGGACGAGGGCAATTATCCCGCCAATACCAAATGGGATCTCGACTTTGCCCTGACGATATCCAGAGGGAATGGTGAAAAGGAGAACTTCAGTTCCGAGATGTTCAAGGCCTGGTACAAGGAGTCCCATCCTTCGTTCAACATGCTCTTTTCTTCTCAGGACGATGCCTATGACGCCGTAAAGGAATATGAGGAATCTCTCCTTGGCGCAGGAGACGAGATCTTCAAGGAAAACGTGCGCCTCACGCCTGAACCGCAGATCTCCATGACCATAATAGACCAGCATACAGGTAACGTGGTTGCAATGGAAGGCGGCCGCGGCCCCAAAGATGCGAGCCGGACCTTCAACAGAGCAACAGATGCATTCAGGCAGCCGGGTTCCACCTTCAAGGTCGTCGCTGCATATGCCCCGGCACTCGACAGCGCCGGACAGACTCTGGCCACCGTATATAATGATGCACCCTTCTGTTACGACGGCGGACGACCGGTCAGAAACTGGTATTCCAACGGATACAGGGGAATCTGCTCCTTCCGCAGGGGTATAATGGAGTCACTGAATATCATAGCCGTCAAAACGCTGACTGTGATAACCCCTCAGCTTGGCTTTGAATACCTGCAGAATTTCGGATTCACAACCCTCACCGAGGGCGTACAGGTCGGAGACCAGATCTTCGGAGACGTCAACCAGACACTGGCGCTCGGCGGCGTGACTTTCGGCGTCAAAAACATAGAACTGACCGCGGCCTATGCCACCATAGCAAACGGCGGCGAATACATCAAGCCCAAGCTCTACACCAAAATAGTCGACCATGACAACAACATCATAATCGACAATACCGCACCGAAATCCCACCGCGTGCTCAAGGAGACCACCGCCTATCTGCTGACCAGCGCAATGAAGGATGTCGTATCCGGCCCTTCCGGCACCGGCGGCAGCGTAAACTTCGGTACGACTCCCATAGCGGGTAAGACCGGCACCACCACCGCCAATAACGATGTATGGTTCGCAGGATATACCGACTATTATACCGCCGCTACCTGGGCAGGTTTTGACAACAACAACGCCAAGCTTGATTCCGAGGAATCAATGCTCGCAAAGAGATTCTGGCGTCTGGTAATGGGACAGGTTCACGAGAATCTGGAATCCCGGGACTTCACTAAACCTGAAGGCATAGTCAGCGCCACCATCTGTTCAAAATCCGGGAAGCTTCCGATACCGGGTCTGTGCGATGCACATCTCAAAACAGAGATATTCGCAGACGGCACAGTACCCACCGAAACCTGCAACGTGCATTACCAGGGAAGTATATGCCGGTTTGACGGCAAGCCCGCCGCTGAAATGTGTCCTTTCAAACAGGACGGTGTTTTCGAGCTTCCCTTGCCCGAACCCCAGGCACTCGCAAGAGGTACCGCACTGGCCGCAGGCATAGAGCCTGAAGCAGTGACCACCGATGCCACTGTGACCGACGCGGAAGGCAATGTGGTAAGCGTCCAAAGCCACTGCCAGCACGACGAGACATTCTTTGCGCAGGAGAATTCCGCCGAGATCATCGCGAGCCAGCAGGCACAGTTGGACGCGGCGGCCGCAGCAGCAGCCGCTGCAGCAGCTGCTGCAGCTCCGCCGCCTCCTCCGGCCGAAGAACAGCCCGCACCTGATCCGGGAGGCTGATTATGAGCTACTCATTTTTTGCAACCCTTTCGCGCCTGAAATATATCGACCGCTGGGCGCTGATGAGAAACGCAAGACAGGAAAATCTAAGCGAACACTCTCTAGAAGTTGCCATGATCGCGCACGCCCTGTGTACGATCGGTAACATCCGTTATGGAAAGAATCTCAACGCCGACAGAGCTGCCCTTATCGGCCTCTATCACGATGCTTCAGAAATAATAACAGGTGATATGCCAACACCGGTGAAGTATTATACCAGTGATCTGAGGCGGGCATATAAAGAGGTGGAAGCCGTCGCAGAGGACCAGCTTCTGAGAATGCTGCCCGAGGATCTCAGAGGTGCCTACAGCACGGTATTCTTCGAGAGCGGCGAGGAAAACGATGCATATATGCGAAAGCTTGTAAAAGCGGCCGACAAATTCTCGGCGCTGATAAAATGCATGGAAGAAAGGGATGCCGGCAATCTTGAATTCCGTACCGCAGAGAATGCCACAAGAGAATCCATCGAACGGATGAGCAGAGAACTCCCCGAAGTAAAAGACTTCATGATTGAGTTTCTCCCCTCATACGGCAATACGCTCGATGAACTTGTAAAAAACGGATAAGTTTAACGGAAAAAGAGTCAGGCCGGGATAAACATCCTTTGTGGATCAACAGGATCGGAGGTATGATTGCATGAAAATCGGTTTCCTGGGTATGGGCAATATGGCTCAGGCGCTGTGCCGGGGCTTTATAAGTTCCGGTACCGCTGACAGGGCGGACATTTTCGCCTATGCACCGCATCGCGAAAAACTGGAACAGAATGCAGCAAGTATCGGTTTCACTCCGTGTCCGTCATCAAAGGAACTGGCAGAGGGCTGCGAAATGCTGTTCATCTGCTGCAAGCCATATCAGATAGAAGATGCCCTCACCGGGATCGGATCCTCGCTCAGCGGAAAAGCTCTGGTGTCTGTGGCTGCAGGATGGTCACTGGAACGCTATAACGAAATGCTCTCCGGCATACCGGATCTTCGCTCCCCCGTCAGGGTACAGACCATAATGCCCAACACGCCCGCAATGGTCGGTGAAGGAGTATTCCTCATCGAAGCTGCAAATACATTGAGAGACGATGAGCGGGAGGCTCTGATATCCATGCTCAAACCTCTGGGGCTCGTTCACGAGCTCCCCGCATCCCTCATGGGCATAGGCGGTGCAGTCACCGGCTGTTTTCCCGCCTTTGCGGACATGTTCATTGAAGCATACGCCGATGCCGCGGTAAAATACGGCATATCCAGACAGGATGCGTACTCTCTGATCTCTCAGGCGCTTCTCGGCTCTGCAAAGCTGCAGCAGCAGACAGGTCTTCATCCCGGTGTCCTCAAGGATCAGGTATGTTCCCCGTCAGGAACAACAATAAGAGGGGTTCAGGCGCTTGAGGATCACGGACTCAGATCCGCCTGTATGGCAAGCATTGATGCGATAATGGAAAAAAAGTAAGGTACGAGATTCAGAAATCGAATGATTTAAACAGCGACCTTCCCTCGGAGTATAAAAATACTCTGTCTCCGCTTCTGATAACAAGACTTCCTGTGGGAACGATGCTTTTTTCGCCCCTCTTCACCATTACTATAAGCGTCTGTCTCGATATATCAAGGTCCCGGATCGAAACTCCATCCCAGATATGATTTTTGGTCACTATCACTTCTCTGATGTTGACCGGTTTCCCACCGTCCACAGAATCCGCAGCAAGAATGACTACATCAGTCATTTGTAATACCAGATCTCCCCTCGGTATCAGGTTCTCACCGTTTCTTTGTACTGACGCAATGAGTATACCCTCCGGAAGCCCAAGTTCGGAAATCGCTTTACCGCACCATTCATCGCCTTTCTTTAATTCTGTTTTAATAAATTTTATGTCTTCATCCACCATTTCACCGATGCGTTTTACACGGGTATATTGCTCAACAAAGCCAGCCGAAATGATACCTGTAGGGATCGCCACCACACCGACGCCCATGAAGGTTATAAGTATTCCCATCACCTTTCCGGCAGTGGTCACGGGATAAATATCACCATACCCGACGGTAAGCAGTGTAGACACCGACCACCATATACCCGAAAACGCATTAGAAAACACATCCGGCTGCGCCTCATGTTCAAGAGAATACATACAGAGGCTCGAACCGGTCATCAGCACCAGCAAAATGAAGAAAGAAGACAAAAGCTGCTGCCTCTTGCTTGCAATAACATATGTTATTACATTCAGGGAATCATAATAGGCATTTATCCTGAAAAGCCTGAATATCCTGGCAACCCTGAACATCCTGAAGGCTGCGGCTCCGGACGGGAAAAAGAACGGCAGATAGTACGGAAGAAACGACAGCAGGTCTACCAATCCGCTGAATGAAAACATATATCTTAACTGAGCCTTCGGACTTGACAACTCAGGGTACAGAAGATCCGCCGTGAAGCATCTCATCAGGTAATCAACGGCAAAAAAGGCCACGGTGACCGCCTCGATCCATTTCAGAGCCGGTCCCATGCCCACCGCCATGCTATCGAAAGTCAGTGCGAAACCTGCCGCCAGATTTACGATAAGCGCCAGTGTACTCACCACATCGTAGATCTGGTTTTTCCGGTTTCCTACCACCTTGGTTGAGACAAGGAGAAATACCCCGGAGTGAACCGCGGAAAATCTACTTTTGGATGATCCCCGATCCTTCACTTTCTCACCTGCCGAGAATGG
>JAILGA010000109.1 GCA_024697225.1 Lachnospiraceae bacterium | reverse complement strand
GGCGGATGCCAGCTCACGCCAGCTCTTTTCTTTTACTTCGCCGTTCTCCTCCCACAGAAGAGCAGTGCCGTCCCGGTACTGCATTTCTGCGATCATCTCGCGGATATTATTAAACTTGTGAAAGGTTTCTTCTGTCATATCGGAAATTACAGCTCTTTAAAATATGAAATCATCATTTATGCAACTCGAAAAACAGCGGACCGCCGTCTGTTTCGTCTGCAGTATGTGCTTACCCCTGCAGAAACGCCTTTATGAGTGCCGCGCAGTCGGCCGCGGCCTTTTTCTCAAATACGGGATAGTCCACCACATCGCTGCCGTCGGCCTTGTCGGAGATCGCTCTCACTATGCAGAACGGTATATCGTTGAGATACGCCGCCTGCGCGATGGCTGCACCCTCCATCTCCGTGCAGAGAGCATTCCAGGTCTCCTTAATCCGGTTCTTTCTGTCAGGATCAGCAATAAACTGGTCACCGCTTACGATGCGTCCCTCGAACACGCCGATGTCCGGTGCCGCTTTTTCTATGGCCTGCTTCAGTGCAACCCTTAAATCCGCGTCCGCCGGAAATTCCAGGCGCCCCATCTGCGGTACTTCGCCGGGCTTATATCCGAAGATTGTCGCGTCCACATCGTGATAGCAGGCATCAGTCGAAAGAACTATGTCTCCTATATTGATGGCTGCGTCGAGAGAGCCCGCCACACCGGTGTTGATTATGTGGGTCACGTGATACTCGTCCGCAAGGATCTGGACACAGAGCGCCGCGTTGACTTTGGCAATGCCGCTCTTTACTATAACTGCGTCTCTGCCGCCGAGGGTCCCCTCGTGGAACTCCATCGCAGCGCGCTTCATGTTTGCCTTTTCGTCAAGCGCCGAAAGCAAAAGTTCAACCTCTACATCCATGGCGCCGATTATGCCGTATTTGTACACTGTCAATCTCCTCATAAGGAAGTTCTGCTCTCGGTGCTTCGCACCTCGCCAGAACTAAGTTCGTACTAGCATCCGTGAGATACCGGATGCAAGTTCTCACTTATCGCCAGAACTAAGTTCGTACTAGCACTTGTGAACTACCAAGTGCAAGTACTCACTTAAAACTACTCCGGATACACCATGTGAGCTTCATCTATGTTGTACAGAGTCTCCAGGTATTTTCTGGCCTCGTACTGGGTCATGGCGAGGTTGTGATCGAGGTAGTTGCCGCAGTCGTGGGCGGCAGCTCCGGGGATCTCGCCTTCGAAGTCCCTGATGAATTCAAACATCCTGGTTATCACATCCACTATGTCCTTGGACTCAAGATCGCCGGCAAAGAGGATGTAGCAGCCTGTCCTGCAGCCCATGGGACCCACGTAGATGGTCTTCGGTGCCCACTCGGGGTCATTTCTTAGGAAGGTTGCTCCGAGATGCTCTATGGTGTGCATCTCCGCCGTGTTCATGACCGGCTCCCTGTTGGGGGCATGCATGCGGATGTCAAAGGTCGTTATGGTCTCGGCACCCACGTGGTCCTTGCGCGACACATAAATGCCGGGTTCGAGTTTCAGGTGGTTGATTGTAAAACTGGCTATCTTTTCCATAATAATATGCGCCTCCTGTTTTGAGCCATTACTGCTGCCGGGATACATTATACTCGCGAACGGATCGATCTGCCGATTCAAATCCGTCTCCGCGGTATCATATCTCTTTGTCGACCAGCTCTCTGTAATAGTCGTACGCGTCTTTGTCCGTGAAGCCCTCGTGGACCACCTTGCGCACCGCCTGCGCCATTTCAGCGGGATGTTCGGACTGGAAAATGTTCCTGCCCATGTCGACACCGGCCGCGCCGCCCTTTATCACATTGTATGCAAGGGTAAGCGCCTCGTCCTCGGGAAGCTTCTTCCCGCCGGCTATGACCAGGGGCACCGGACATGCGGCAACGACATCCTCAAAATTGTCGCAGTAGTAGGTCTTGACTATCTGGCAGCCAAGCTCCGCGAGCATCCTTGTGGCGAGCTTGAAGAAGCGGTCCGTGCGCTCCATCTCCTTGCCCACGGCCACGACGCCGAGAGTCGGGATACTGTATTTAAAGCCATCGTTTATCACCTTTGACAGGTTATCGAGGCTCGACAGCTGGCCGTCCGCGCCGATGAAGGTCTGAACCGCCATACAGTCGGCGTTCATCCTGATGGCGTCCTCTATGCCGACCGCCACGACCTCATGCGAGAGATCATCATTCATCATGGAAGATCCGGAGGTGACCCTGAGCGCCACGCCGCAGCGGGTGGAAGCGGGTACACAGGTGCGGAGCCCGCCCCTTGTGGCCATGAGCACGTCAACATACGGCTCGAGCTTCGGTATGATGAGGTCGAGCCTCTCGAGACCTGAAGTGGAACCCATGAAATATCCGTGGTCAAAGGCAAACATAACCGTTTTGCCGGTTATCGGGTCAAAGATCCTCGACAGGTGCTTTTTCATGCCCCAGTCAAGGGAAGCTGCTCCCTTCACGTGAAAATCGCCCATATTTGCGAAGGGCTCGTCAAGATGATAGTTTTTTGCGACCTTCAGGCCGTCTTTATCCGCCATGTGCTGTTTCCTCTTTTAAGGTAACCGGTTGTGCCGGAGTTTGCTGATTACTGTGCGGCAAGGGAATGACCCTTGCCGCACTTTTCTTTCGTTATTTATCCGAAGTAGCGGTCGTGCAGACCCTTGAAGGCCTTGCCGTGCCTTGCCTCGTCGCGGGCCATCTCATGTACTGTGTCGTGGATGGCGTCAAGATCAAGCGCCTTGGCGCGCTTCGCGAGATCCGTCTTGCCTGAGGTAGCGCCGTTCTCGGCCTCTATGCGCATCTCAAGATTCTTTTTGGTGGAATCGGTGAGCACCTCTCCCAGAAGCTCTGCGAATTTTGCTGCGTGCTCGGCCTCTTCGAAGGCAGCCTTTGCATAATAATCGCCGATCTCGGGATAACCCTCGCGATAAGCCTGTCTGCTCATTGCGAGATACATGCCGACTTCCGTGCATTCGCCGGTAAAGTTGGCTCTGAGGTCATTGATGATATCCTCGGGTGCGCCCTTTGCAACGCCTACCACATGCTCGGCAGCCCATACCATATCCTCAGACTGCTTGGTGAACTTGGAAGCGTCCGCCTTACATACGGGACAATTTGCCGGAGGCTCGTCGCCCTCATGAACATAACCGCATACCTGACATACCCACTTCATAGCTTGATCTCCTTTCTTTTTCATGAAAAATGCCGCATTCGGCATAGAATTAAATTATACCATAATCAGGACCTGCTTTCTGCCCGGACGGTTTAAATTTTCATAAAATATGAGCCTGCGGGTATGATCAGAACGTCACACCTCCACTTTATCCTTTTCCTGATAGGGTGCGAGGGTGGAGACCATCTTCATGGGAGCATCCGAGCGGTTCACGCAGTAATGGACTTCGCCGGGCTCGATGTGGATCATCTGTCCCGGGCGCAGATGGTTTACCACGCCGTCGACCTCGATGTCAATCTCGCCCTCGAGTATGTAGAAATTTTCCTCCATCACATTGTGGTAATGCGCGGGAAAATCCTGGCCGGGCTGAAAAGCCACCAGCGCAAAGTTCATGCGCGGTCCCTTCATGAGATACTTCGGGCCGCTGTCGCCGAAACGGTATTCAAAATCATCCTCATGTACTACAAACATATCCGCCTCCTGTTCTTCAAACTATATGCCCGGGGCCCTCCACATATTTGCGGTCAGCCCTCTGTCGCAAAGCGAAAGCTCTGCTTTATAAACCTCGCGCCATACAGGGTACATCTCATCGTAGACCGCCGCGTTCCCGGGATCCGGCTCATAAACGGCATCCCATTTCACACAGCGCGATACCGCCTCGTTTATATCGCTGTAGATCCCCACTCCCACGCCTGCGAGCATCGCGGCACCGAGGGCTGTTGCCTCCCTTACGGCAGGCACCCTCACGGGGAGCTTTAAGACATCCGCCAGTATCCTGCACCATAGCTCACTCTTTGAAGCGCCCCCCGCAAAGACCACTTCCTCCGGCATGTTTTCTGTCACCTCGCGAACAAGCTCCACATGGCCTCTCGTGACAAGTGCCGCGTTTTCAAGAATAGCTCTGTAGAAGGTGTAGCGGTTATGAAGCGCGGGATCTATGCTGAAATTCGTGAAGGTAGGCGAAGCGTGCTTCCAGCAGGTGAAGTTCATCACATCGGAAAAGGTGCACATCATGCCGTTTGATCCCGCGGGGACTTTTTCGGCCTCCCTGTTCATAAGGTCGTATACATCCTCGCCGGTCTTTGCGGCGATCTCCTGCTCCCTCTGGCAGAAGGCGTCCCTGTACCAGCGCATCACCAGTCCCGGGTTGAAGGCCAACGCCTCGAACTGCCAGACACCGGGGATCGCGTGACAGTTGACCCTTATCCTGCAGCCGGGATCCGTCTCTCCCGTAGCGGTATTGAACTCATACTGCCAGAAGCTTCCGCCGAAGATCGCCGCCTGTCCGGGCTTCGTCACGCCCACGCCGATGCAGCCAAGCTGCGAATCTCCGCCGCCCACGATCACAGGGGTTCCCATGGCAAGACCCGTATCTTCGGCGCCCTTCTCATTCACAGTGCCTGCAAGGGTCCCGCACTCCCTGACCGCCGGGAAGATATCGCTCCTTACGCCTACCTTTTCGGCGATGGCGGGATCCCAGTCTCTCTTTTTCAGGTCAAAGATGCCCGTAGTCGAGCCGTTGCTGGGTTCTGTGTGCTCATCGCCCGCAAGCTTATATATGAGCCAGTCATTGAACATACCTATGCGCGCAGTTTTTTCGTAGATCTCCGGCATCTTGTTCTTAACCCACAGGAGTCTCGGCAGAGCGCCGAGTGCATAGGCCTCGCCGGATTCCAGGTAGATCTCCTTCTCAAGGCCGGGGTCCTTCTTCACGAGAGCCGCAACCTCGTCGGTGCTCCTTGAGTCAACATTGGCGCAGGCCCAAATCTCTTTTCCGTTCTTGTCATAGAGGAGGATCCCCTCGCGCATGCAGGTGGTGGAGACGCCCGCTATCTCTGCCGGATCGATCCCCGTCTTATCAATAACTCCCCTCACGCAGGCGCTTGCAAGCTCCCAGTCGCGCTCCCAGTCGAAATTCATACTGCCGGGAAACCTCGGATCCGAGGGATGCTCCCACTCGCTCTGAACGACACCTATCTGCGCGCCTTCGGTGTCAAAGAGCACCGCCCTCACACTGCCGGTGCCGGCATCTATCGCAAGCAGATATTTTTTTTCCATGTGCAGCCCTCCTCTTTATTTTATATCGTACACGAAGCGGCCGGCCTCGCCGATCTGCTTCAGGTATCTCTCCTGAAGGGAGTCTGTGAGACGGCGGACGCTCCCCACCACGGCCTCCTCGTCGCCCGGGTGCACGCGCCATCTGCCTGCTGCCATCTCCTTCACCATCCACGCATTAACGGACGGGTCAAAATGAATGGTATCCATGTAATTATTCAGATCGCAGATGACGGATTCCGCGCCTTGGAAGCAGTAGACCTCCACGTTCTGATACATCGTGAGTGCCTCCATGGTTCTCCTCTCGTTTCTCAGCACGGCGTCACGCTCGCCCGTTCTTATGGAATTGTCCCACCAGAGCATGGAATAGGGTGGGAAGAAGAAGCGGTAATATGTCTCGGGATGGGAAGAGATCTCCTCCTCCAGAAGCGCTATATTCGCCGAACACTGCGCATCCCACATGTTCTCCGCCTGCATCCTCGCAACGGAAGGCGTACGCATATAATGCTCAAGCACCGCATTTTCCGAAAAGTCCTTGCCCTCAGCCCAGCTGTAGCTCTTGTTCACATCGTAGCCGGGGGTACGGGATCTTGCGATCTCATAAGGTATGCGCTTAAACAGCACATCCCTGTTGAAGAGATATTTCACGTCATTGAAGGGATTCCTGTCATAGAGATACATCGGGCAGCCCACGCTCTTAAAGGTGGTCACCGCGTCCCCGGACAACGCTGAGGGATCTATGTTGTAGAAAATCTGCAGCACCTCCCTGGATCTGTGCGCCTCTTCAAGAAACCAGCACAGATCCGCTGTGCCGCCGTAGGAGCGGACAGCCTTGATGACCGTGCATCCGTAGGCATTGTCGAAATCCTTGTTGTCCGCACATTCAACAACGGAGCTCCCCGCGAGCACCGCATCATATTCAAAGTTGCGCAGTGTTCCCGGAACCTGATATTCCTTCTCATTGAGCACCGCCTTAAGCTTAAACCACGGAGCGTGATAGTGATAAAAGGGATCAAAGACAAATACCAGTATGCCGCATACGGCCAGCACAAAGAAAGCCGTGTAGAAAACCAGCCTGAAAAACGAGCGTGGCGCAAGCGGCTTTGCGGGTCCGGGAAGGTTCTTTCCCGCGCTGTTTAGTTTGTCTTCTTTTTTAGCAAGCATTCATCTACCGTTATTATTTTTCACTTTCATTAAGTACTGCGGGCTAATAAGCAAAATACAGAAAGCTCGCCACATTGTTAAAGGCCAGCATGGTCCAGACAAAAAGCAGAGCCATGGCTATGGCTCTCCCCGAGGTGAGGGGCATTCTAGCCGCTATATCCCTGGCGTTGTCTCTCGTTGAGAGGAAGAAGCACAAAATGAGTATCAATACCCACAGCCCCAGCAAAACGGTGTTCTCGGTACCGGGCAGATATATGGACAGGGCCTTCAGTACAGGATAGAGCTCGACCGGCTGTATACTGGCCGCGGTCCGAAGCAGAAAACCGGGCCAGAGCGGAAGGACGAGCCGCCTCAGCATTGTAAAGGCAGAACCGATATCCTTTGACCCGAAAAATATGAGCGTGAAGAGGAAGGCCGCAAAGATGCGCAGTCTGGCGGGCAGGTCTGATCTCTTCTTCCCGGCCTCTTCCCCGACAGGCGTCTTTGCCGTCCTTTTTACGGCGAAGTGCGAGAGTGCCACAAAGGCTCCGTTAAAGAGACCCCACACAAGATAGGTCAGCCCGATGCCGTGCCAGAGGCCGCTTAAGATAAAGACCGCAAAGATGTTCACGACTGTCCTTGTGCTGCCCTTCCTGCTGCCCCCCAGCGGGATGTATACATATTTTGTAAAAAAGCGGGAGAGCGTCGCATGCCAGCGGTTCCAGAACTCGCCGAGACTCTTGGACTTAAAGGGCATGTCGAAGTTCACAGGCAGGTCTATTCCCAGCATCCACGACACGCCCATTCCCATGTCGCAGTAGCCGCTGAAGTCGAAGTACAGCTGGAAAGCATAGGACATGAGTACGAGCAGTATGGTGCCTGTGTCGAGTAATGCCGCATTCTCAAAGCCAAAGCGCACGGGCGAAGCCAGAGTGTCTGCTATCAGGACCTTTTTGGCGAGACCGAATATGAAGAGCATGAGGCCGCGCACCAGCTTATCCCTGTCTATCCTGCCGCGGGTGCGGTTTCTGAAGGAGGAGAACATCTCATCCGGCAGAGTGATGGGGCCCTGTGCGAGCTTGGGAAAATACAGGGTGCACAGAAGGTATTCCCTTATGCCCACGTCTGCCAGTTCACCCTTCGCACGGGCCGCAAGGAATGCGATGATCCAGAATATATAAAAACTAAGGCCCACCGGGATCGAGACCTTGGCAATCTTATAGAACGAGAGGACCCCGACGAAAAACAGAACGGACAAAATGAGTATGGCCCTGGTTGCGCGGGCAGAACGGGCATTCCATATGAGTCTGTGAAAGATGTATCCCGCGGCGGTGCAGCCCGCAAGGACGAGCAGATCCCTGACACCAAAGAGCGAGTAGAAAACTATGCTCGCAAGTATCATGAACCACTCAGAGACCGCCCGGTTTCTGAAGGCTCCCAGAAAATGCCAGCCGATGACAGTTACGGGCAGAAATATCAGTACAAAGAGAAACGAGTAAAAGAGCATGGCTTACAGCAGTCCTGCCTCCGTCAGAGCAGTATCTATCTCGTTCCAGTATTTTGCAGGATCGGTGACGACCCCTCGCAGATGATCCGCGCCTGCAAAGGTCGCGATCTTCTTTGTCCGCGATGAACATGCATCAAGGAGCTCATTTGCCATGGACACGGGTATGAGCCTGTCGGCATCGCCGTGGAGTATGAGGATGGGCGTGACAGCTCTGGCCGCGGCCTTGAGCGGACACACATCATCTATGTCATAGCCGGCGCGGAGTTTTGTCATGGCGCGAAGGATGTTCCAGGCGATATCAAACGGCAGGGCACTGGATTTTGACATGATATGAACTCTGGAAAACTCTGTCTTGAGGTCGCTGTAAGAGCTGTCCGCCACCGCAAACACGACGTTTTCCGGCAGGGTCTCACCCAGAGTCATAAACACCGTGGCTGCGCCCATGGACACGCCGTGAAGGAATATCTTTGCCTCGGGATCTCGCTTTAAGATCCAGTAGATCCACTCTATGATGTCGAGTCTGTCGTCATAGCCAAAACCCACGCAGGCGCCCTCACTTTTGCCGTATCCGCGAAGATCCGGCAGGAGCAGGTTCATGCCGTATGATTTATAGTGCTCTGCATATATTCCCATGCTCTCGCAGTTATCATTGTAGCCGTGGATCAGAAGGGCATATTTGTGCTCGTCCTTATTGTCCGATGCAATGAACACCGCATGCAGCTTCAGAAGGTCTATGGATTCCAGATAAATATCCTGATGATCAGGGTGGTTGCGCACGAACATGCGGCCTTTCGTAACCAGCTCGGAGAAGTCCGGCTCGTCTTCCTTCCTTGCTTTCGGGACCATGATATTACTGTAGAGTTTTTCACCCGCTGTGATACCCAGTCCGGCTGCTGCCGCCGTGAGTAATACCGCTGCCATCCGGCCTTTTTTTGACATGTTGTTCCTCCGCGTGTGTAGATGCTATACGTCTGCATCCGCCTATTTCATGAAATTATCTATTAATTCCAGTATCGCTTCTGTGGCCTCGTGCTGGTGGGATTTGCTCATGGTGCGCACGATGCTGTCTCTGTTTTTATATACTTCGTTTATCTTTTCGACCAGGATGCTCTCATCCAGCTCGTCATTGTCTATAACCACGGAAAAGCCCTGCTGCTCAAAGGATCTTGCATTCAGGATCTGATCGCCCCTGCTGCTCCGTAAAGAGAGCGGTATGAGAACATTGGGTTTCTTGAGTGCCAGAAGCTCGCACAGAGCATTTGCTCCGGCGCGGCTCACCACTACGTCGGCCATGGCAAAGAGATCCTTGAGCTCATCTTTGACATACTCGAACTGCTTATAGCCCTCCATAGTGAGCATAAGATTGTCCATCTTGTCCTTGCCGCAGATGTGCGCAACGTTGAAATCCTCCAGAAGTCCGGGCAGGGCCTGGCGAACCACCTCGTTTACAGCCTGGGCGCCGGAGGAGCCGCCGATGATCATGAGCACCGGTTTGTCGTTCGTGAAGCCGCAGATCCTCCTGCCCTCGGCGGGATCGCCCTTTAGAAGCTCCTTCCTGATGGGAGTGCCCGTCAGAAGCGCCTTGTCCGCAGGTATACTGCTCATGGTCTCGGGAAAGTTGCAGCAGACTTTTTTGGCGACCGGGATACAGATTTTATTCGCAAGGCCGGGCGTCATGTCGGATTCGTGAAGGATGCACGGAATCCCCAGCATCGCTGCCGCCCTTACGACGGGAACGCTCACAAAACCTCCCTTGGAGAAGATGAGTCTGGGCCTCTCCTTGCGCAGGATCTTATGCGCCTCACCCAGACCTTTCATGACTCTGAAAGGGTCGGAGAAATTCTGCGGATCGAAGTAGCGCCTGAATTTCCCTGTGGAAACGCCGTAATAGGGCACGTCAAAATCGGAAATCAGCTTTTTCTCGATGCCCTCGTAGGAGCCGATATATACAATGTCGTAGCCGCGCTCCTTGAGTTCTGGAATCAGCGCCAAGTGCGGCGTCACATGTCCGGCGGTTCCGCCGCCCGTGAGCACAAGCTTCTTTTCAGAGAGATTTCTCATTTTTATGCTGCCTCCGCAGTTGTCACATTTGACAATTAACAAGGTATTATAGCATAATTCAGAGTAAATTTACAGCGAAACGGATCATCTATGTAAAGGAGTAATAGATGCAGGAAGATATAAATATCGCTCTTTTAGTTGATGTGGATAACATATCGCCGCGCTATGTGGAGAGCGTTCTGAACGAATTGTCAAAGTACGGAAAGGTGACCATCAGACGCCTTTACGGCGACTGGTCGCAGCCCAGGCTTCGCACCTGGCTCCATATCGCGCAGAAATACTCTCTGACGCCCATCATGCAGCCGAACAATACGCCCGGAAAAAATGCCTCGGACATCGGCCTGATAATTGATGCCATGGATATCCTCTATTCCGAGCAGGTCCAGGGCTTTTGCATCGCGTCGAGCGACGGGGATTTCAACAAGCTTGCGACGAGGATAAGAGAGGCGGGCAAGCTGGTGATAGGTATGGGTGAAAAGAAAACGCCGGAATCCTTCCGCGCATCCTGCGAGCGCTTTGTGTTCCTTGATGTCATTCAGGACGACGTGGAGCCTGAGGCTCCAGCTGCCGCCAAGACAACCAGGAAAAAGAGCACCTCCAAAAAATCAGCCAAAAAGACTGACACGCAGGTCGCCGACCACGATCTCGCGGATATTTACGGCCGCGCCGAGGACGAATTTGAGGAGATCGTGGAGGAAACCGGCGGCGACAGCGCGATCCTTAGCAAAACAGCCATAGAGAATGCGATCACCAAGATGATCTCCGACAACAGCGCGGAGGGACGGCCTACCGGTATGGGCGAGATCGGCTCCCGCCTGGTGAAGATCTATCCGGATTTCGATACAAGAAACTACGGTTACAGCAAGCTTTCCGCCTTCCTTAAGGATCTGCCTTCGCTCAATATCTCCGCGGACGGCAGCTGGGTGTCCTTAAAGAGCACATCCCTTGCGGATATAGAGACCGGCATCCGCGATGTATTCAGGAAGAACCGCTCAAAGACCATGAACATGGGGCTTTTAAAGAGTGAACTTGAAAAGAAGATCCCGGGGCTCGGAGCCGCCATCAAGGAGAGCGGCGTCACGCGCTTTTCCGTCTTTCTCGACCGCAACTTCCCCTGGATCAGTATCGAAAACGACGGTAATAAAGCGGTTATGAAGTGAGTATGCGGAAAAGACTTGCATGATCGTCATTTGTATGTTACAATCAATAACTGCGGTGAAAAACTGCAAGTTTGACGGGTTCGTAGCTCAGCTGGGATGAGCGCATGCTTGACGTGCATGAGGTCTGCGGTTCGATCCCGCACGGACCCACAAAAAAAGGAATCGCGAAAGCGGTTCCTTTTTTCTGCTTTATGTCTTGCTCTATTATCACACTCACAGTATCTCGATATGGCAGGCCCTCATGGCATCAAGCGCCGTGTTATGGCTGTCCGGGGTGACTCCCGCACAGCAGGCCGGATCCACCGATACGTGAGCGTTCGGAAGAAAGGCTTTTGTGAGAAGGGCGTTGCTTATGACGCATATGTCCGTACACACGCCGACGAGTTCAACTTCCTCAAAGCCCTCGCTCTTAAGCAGTTCACCCAGTCCCGCGCTGCCGAAGGTCGGCTTGTCGATCACTACTGTCTGTGCACCCAGAGCCGGCGCGACACTGTCATCTATGCCTATCGTCACGGCATCTGCCGGTATCAGTTCCTGAAGCTTAGGCGCTATCTCCCAGCCTTTAGTACCGCGGATGCAGTGGGGAACGGGAAGGTTCTTTCCCTCTTCGCTGCCCATGTATGTTTCCTCAAAATGGGTGTCTCTCGTATATATGACGGTTTCACCGCTTTCGGCGGCTTTTCTGATCCTGTCCGCAACGCGGGGTATTGCCTGTATTCCCTCCTCGTTTCTCAGGGCGCCTGTGAGGAAATCATTCTGCATATCGATGACAATAAGGGCTTTTTTCATGGAAACCTCCGTAGAAAAATGATTAACAACACTCAAAACGCTTCGCGTTTTGAGTGTAGTGCGGACAGAGGTGCTTCGCACCTTGTCCGCACCATGGGAATAATCGATCCCAGCCAGGTAAGCAAGCTTCCCTTTCTGGGATCGATTATTCCCATGGTGTGCTGATCCTTATAAAAAAAAGGAGTACCGACCCCGCTGGATTTACCAACAAAATCAGTACTCGGCGTGCGCCTCCAGGGACTCGAACCCTGGACACCCTGATTAAGAGTCAGGTGCTCTACCAACTGAGCTAGAAGCGCAAATTAAGACCTTAAATCTTGCGTGAACGACGATAATACTAGCACGCAGAAATGACCTTGTCAAGATGATTTATGCAAAATTCTGTGATAAGAGCCGTCTCTGCGCATTTGACATCGGCTTAATTGTTGCGTACCATAGGATTAAATTTTTGTCAGCTTCCAAAAGGGGATCAAAATGGAATACGTTTATCAGAACGCCGAAAGCCTGCTTCGCTACATAGTCGAATTCTCAACACTTTTGCTTGAGTTTTTCGGCATCTGTATATTGGTCTATACCGGTGTTAAGAGCTTTATCCTGTGGATAAAAAAGGACGACTCAATAAGGCTTGCCCTGGCACAGGGAATAGCGCTCGCGCTTGAATTCAAGCTCGGAGGCGAGGTTCTGAGAACCGTTGTCGTAAGAGACTGGGCTGAGCTCGGGATCCTCGGCGCAATAATCGCCCTTAGGGCAACCCTCACCTTCCTGATCCACTGGGAGATCAAAAACGAAGAGAAGGCGCTGGAGCCTAAGAGCGATAATTAAATTACTGCTTCAGAAATCGAAGCCGTTTATATCTTTGGCGGTTATCGCAAATGTCGCCTTTTTGCTTCCTACCGCATCGACGCCGTTGCCTGTGATGAGTACTGTGGCCTTACCGGTCTCAACATTGTTGATATAGGTTATGCTGTAGGAGTCCGCGGGCAGCTCGGTCCAGGTATTTCCGTTTTTAATGATTCCCCTTAGAGCGGGCTTTATCTCCTCACCGCTGTATTCCTGCTTTCCTATGGCGATATCTTTGCCTCTGCTGTTCTTTTCAAGCGCGACTATCTTTGCACCTGAGAGGCTTATCTGTCCGCTGCCCGGTTTTACTATGCTGTATGTCGCAGTGAGCTCCTCATTCTTGTAGTTGCGCTTACCGGTGACCTTAACGGTGATCTCCTTGGACTGTGCGCCCTCATCAAGGCTTATCTTTGTCTTCTTTGTTATCTCCGTATTGCCGTCATAGTATTTGACGGAGTAGTCCTTTGAGGACAGGCGCACGCCGTCTTTAGAGACAAACGGTGCGGAGATGTATTTTCCGGCCTTCTTGTAGATCATGTCGGCAAGGACCACACTCGCATCCGCAAAGGAAGCCGCCTCGACAGCAAATTTCTGATCCGTGATCCCGGTATGGCCCTTGTAGTTGCCGCAGAACTTCACGCTGTAGGAGGCGTCATTTCCGGGCTTCGTGTTGTTCCGGTAGGATACTCTGTAATCCTTGCCTTCTGTCAGAACCGTCTTGCTGCCGTCAGGCTTTGTAAGTGTCACGAATACATCCGGCGTGACGCCGCCCTCCGTAAATGTGACCGGCTCGGTATCGATCAGCTCCGCGGCTATGTCGCTTGCTTTGTCAGGTTCTATCTCAAAGGTCTTGGAAACACCGCCGTAATACTCCCCGATTCCTATTACAGTGACTCTTGCTTTTCCTGCAGCCGTATTATTGCCGTACCTCACCACATAATCCGTTCCGTATGTGAGCGGCGTATCAGACTTACCTGATGTTACGGTGAGTTCACCTTCTTGGGCTGTTGCGGAGCAGGTCAGTTCCTGTTCACTGCCGTCGTACACATGCTTGTCCACAGCCAGTGAGACCTTGATCTGTGAGGCTTTGGCGTCGTCTGCGGAGACAACTCTAACGGCTATTCCATTAAGGGTACCCGTAAAGCCTCCCTTACCGGTTATGTCCAGGTTTGTGTCCGCTGTGACTTTTTTATTGATACTGAGGCTCATTTCTTTTGAGCTTAAAATGTGATCAGCATAGCACAGGATCGGGTTTATCTTCTTTCCGGTCTGCGTCTTTACCACATCCGGAACTATCAGAAGTCCCTTCTCTGCCGCGGTCTTCAGGTCTGTTTTAAGGATGTAGAATTTGATCACCTTCTTTCCGGTATAATGACCTTTTCCGGTGATCGTAACCGTAGCAAGCTTGCCGTTTTTGCTGAAAGTCTTGTTGTTCTTGTACTTGACCGTGTAATCGACGCCCTCGATAAGCATGCCGTCCTGACCTGTGATGACTACCTCGGGCTTTATGGCGCTTCCCGTGTAGACGGTCTCATAGCGTCCTTCACTGGCATTGAAGCTCATGCCGTCATAGGGATCATCCGTGGTTCCTGCAAACTTCACTGTAAAGGATTCGTCAAGTACGACTGGATTCTTTTTGTAGGCGCTGACAGTCTGCCAGGTTGTGTTGTTATTTGTGTAGAATTCATCTTTGTCGCCGGTGACCTTTATGGTGAGGATCTGCTCCGCAGCTGAGAGATATGTCTCGCTGAAGGTTACGACATCATTGGCTGTGGCCAGTCCTTTTTCGGTAAATAACACTTTGCCGCTCTCGTCCTCTATGGTCATCTCCATGTTTGAATCCACGAGACCTCTGTTCTCAACGGTCACATTGATGCAGGGCAATTCGCTCTGAGCATCATAGGAGGCCTTCACCTCGAGATCTGCTTTTGAAAGCGACAGCGCATAGCTGTTGTTGTCCGCGACTGCGTCGTCATCGCAGGTGACTGTCACGGTGAAGTCACCCCCTGCGGAGAGGTCTGCGGGCAGGGCGATGGAATACTCAAAAGCTCCGCTCTCTCCGGGCATAAGGTCCACGCTGACATCAGAGTAGTTGATATCGGTTCCGCCGTAGGAGACGACCGCGTGGATCTTCTTAAGTCTGTTGATGCCGTTATTTTTGATATGCAGGTCAATGGGCAGCTCCTCTCCAGGACATGCATTGGCAACCGCAAAGTCCACATACCCCAGCTCCACATCGCTGTATTCGATGGGCTCAAGCATCTTTATCGAGGATGTGACATCAAAGCTTCCGTTTCCTTTGCCTTTGACATCGCTTGAGAGATAGCTTATTTTTCCGTCCGATATGGAGAAGGAGTCCACGTATTTCTGATCGTGTGTCAGCTTCGCTGCGCCCCACTTATTATTGTCATAGGTCGCCGCCGCAAGGTTTCGGCTTCCGTCGCTTCCGGTCATGTATATGATATGGTTGTTAACGACCGCGAAATCCGAGTAGATGGCCGCAGTATCACCGCTGAATACGGATATCAGTGCCTTATCCTTGTAATAATTCATGCCGCCGTCTTTGCACACCGCAAGGACCACTCCGTTGACACAGGGAAGCCTTGTATAGGAGATGGCTGAAATATTTCCTTCAGCGATCTTTTCCGCATCTCTGTTTGAAGGCTTGAGGTACAGCTCTCTGTCTCCCGTGACGGCATTGTTGTCGAGATCCACGACATAGGAGAGGGAATAGCTGCCTGCGCCGCTTATCTTGCCCATATTCAGGGACGTCACCAGGCTCTGATCCTTTATCTCGTCTCTTGTATACCATGCTGTTCCGTTGTATTCCGCACGGTAGATCGTGTTCTTATCGGAGAGCCCCTTCTTGGTGGTCTCAATATTTTCCACCCACGCTGCGTTTAGGGTTCCATTGCTTACATAGAGCCTGGGCATATATGTGTAATTCTTATACTCTTCGGGAACAGCCTGCGGTGATCTCAGATCCTCGAATTTCTCCGTTCTGGGGTCATACTTCGCCACATGTACGCGGAAGGTGTTTACGTAATCTATAAGCTCCGGATCCTCCGAAGCGTCAAACACCTTATCGGAATCGAGCCAGGCCACATATATATCGTCGCCGTCTCTGCAGACCACCGGTTCATAGTCCGCAGTGCCGTTATCCAGAACGCTCTGCGCCTCGCCGTAAACTCCGGTGTCGCTGTTGTATATGCTGTATACGAGCTTGGACTGATTGAGAGCGCTGCGGGTTGTATCATCCGTCACGTAGAAGAGCAGTTCCTCGTCCTCCGTGGCGATCAGAGTGGGTTTGGCCGCGTTGTAGACATTGTTCACCAGCGTTCCGTCGGCATCTATGGAATATAACTGTTCGCTCTCTTTCCCCTCAAGTGTTGTCACCTCCGCGCTCTCGGAGAAGAGATCCGGTACATCCGCCTCTTCCGCTTCGCCGGGTTCATTGAACCAGCCGTTTCCTTCGCCGTTTCTGTCATAGATTGTATAGTCTCCGGAAATGATCTTTATATCCGCGGACTTCTTTGCCAGATATCCCCTAAGGCCCATCTCGCCGCTGATAGTCCATGTCTGGACGCCCCATTCCTTGTGCTTCGTGATCGATTTTGTAATATTCGAGTACGCCGCCGAGAGTATAACGATGTCCACGTCGGTCTGACCGTGACCGTATACACCGACAGAGAGCCACTGGCCCGCACCGATACCGGCATAAGGCTCTATACCGAGGCTTATTGCAAGTCCCAGATCTCCGTACCACTGGGAATTCTTGAAGTCATAGCCGACTGTTCCCGAGATCGATCCCTCTGCCGAGAATTCGCAGTTTACCGTAACCGGGATGAACCACAGCACCCACTGGCCTTCAACAGTCGCCGAACCCTTTATGGCAAGGATGACCCCGCCGTCGATATTGTCGAGCTTCTCGGACCACTGACCCTCAAGATATCCGACAAAGGTGACATCCACGGCTTTTTCCAATCCCGGGATGTTGGCCTTCAGGAACTTTTCATCCTGGAGATTCTTCATCCATTCCATATCATTTGCGATATAGCCGGTCTTTGCGAGGTCATTTCTGTAATCTTTGAACTTCTCCTCCATCTCTTCCTTGAGAGACTTCTTTTTCTTCGTGGTGGTGGTGTTGCCCTCATAGGAATTGTAGGAGTAGAGATTTTTCTCGGCTATGTTTATGCCCACCTTGAAGGCGCCGTCCTCGACCACGCAGCTGACCGGCAGATCAACAGGCAGATCCAGGCTGAAGGTCTTTCCTCCGAGCAGGGGGATATTGTCATCAACCGTAAAGCCGGATGAAGATCCGCCCAGTGTGAAATCCTTGAAAATGGGCATGCCGTTTGTGACAGTTACGGTGCACTTATCGGTAAAGCCGCCGTCGTCTGTCGTCGCGGTGATCGTAGCCTCGCCGCAGGAGATGGCTTTCACGGTCCCCGTAGATGTCACGGTCGCGACCGCACTGTCGCTGCTGCTCCATTTGACGGTCTTCTTTGTTGCATTCTTGGGATAAACCGTAGAGGACAGTGTCATGGTCTTGCCCAGATCCAGAGATATAGAGCCCGGTTTTACGACCACCTTGGTGACGGGCTTTTCGGTACCATCACTGCTGCCCGCGCGTTTTGTATTATACTTCACCGTCGCATCGAGCAGCGGCTTGTTGTTGTCGCCGATCGAAACCTTTTTCCAGTCCTCCTCGGACCCGCCGTAATAAACGGTCTCAAGCTTCGTGCAGCCGCCGAAGGCACCGGCTCCGACCGATCTTACATCTTTGCTTATATGCACTTCCTTAACATTTGCAAGCTGTGAAAAGGCGCCCGCGCCGATATAGGTTACGCCGTCCCCGATCACGATCTTCTCTATCGTGCCGGCATAGGCATCCCAGGCAGGAGGATTCTCCGCTGAGAAATCCTGCATTTTTCCGCTGCCGGATTTCTTGCTGTCAATGGATATGACCAGCTCCTTATTTGCAACGTTGTATTTCCACCTCGTGTTGTCGCCGCAGGAACCGCCTCTTCCGAGTCCCTCGGAGATCTCAAGGAAACGCTCGATCAGGGCATCTATATCCTCAGCCTCAAAATAGTTGTCCTCGCTTCCCGCGATGTTTATCAGAAGCTGTCTGTTTGTATCCGAGGGCAGAAGGCCGACACTGTACATGTAATACTCGTTGTCGCGGAACTCTGCTGCCTTTTCAAGAATCCTTGTCCTGTTGTCATTGGGTTCGCCGTCGCTGAACATGATGATGGATTCGATGCCGGCTGTGGACTCGGCGAGGACTTTTTCCGCCTCGGCAAAGCCCTGCAGATATTCGGTTCCGCCGCCGGCCGAAAGCTTGCTGATGCAGGCCTCCATCCTGATGACATCGGTGGAAAAGGGCATCAGAGTGGTCGCTGCACTGTGATACTGAACGATAGCTATCCTTGTATTTGATATGCGCCCGCCGACTCTGTCGACAAATGCCGTAACCGCCGTTTTCAGGTTCGCGATACGATCACCCGACATGCTTCCGGATACATCCAGTACGAGCACCACATCTCTCTCGGGAAGAGTGTCATCCCACTGCTTCCACTTGAACTGGGATATGCTCTTCTTTGTCGTATCGGTGTAGCTCTTGTTGGTCTTGGGATAATAGGCGATGAGCTTCTGCTCCGGCAGCGAATCCTCTTTTATCTCGGGGAAATCTCCGGTGAACACCACCGTATCAAGAGCTTCGCATCCGTCAAAGGCCTTATCCTGTATGGTCTTAAGCTCCGGTGACAGCTCGACTCTCGCCAGCTTTTCACAGCCGGTGAAGGCTTCTTTGCCGATATCCTCTACGTCCTTTCCCATAATGATACCGGCGAGATTGTCCAGATTGTCAAAGCAGTGGTCTTTGATACCGGTTATCCCGTCGCAGATCTCCACGTATTCGACCTGACTCTCGAAATCCTTGAAGATGCTGTCTGTTCCGTTTCCTATCTCACCTGTACCGATGATGGTCGCCACGCCCTCGGAGAGCTCCCATTTTGCATTTTCGCCGCAGGCCTTTACAACCGTGCATCCCGCAAAGGCTTCTGTGCCGATAGTCGTAAGAGAGGACGGAATGACCACCTTCAGCGCATTGTCTCCATAAAACGCCCTGCTGCCGACAGACGTGACTCCCTCGGGAATAACAGCCTCCTCCAGAAGCGTGCAGCCATAGAATGCCCTTTCGCCTATGGTCTTTATCCCGACAGGCATAGTGACATTTGTCAGCTTCGTTGCTCCGTCACAGACGTTTGCCGGGATATTCTCCGTACCCTCCGCAAAGACCACGCTTTTTGCGGAATTGTAGAAAGCACTGCTTCCTGCGGTCTCAATGGTTTTGGGAAGCTTTACCTCATCCAGATTCTCACAGTTATAGAAAGCGCCGTTACCCAGGTTTTTGAATCCCTCAGGCAAAACGACGGCGGTAATGGCTTTACAGCCGTAAAATGCCTGGCTGCCGATGGAGGTGAGCTTTGCGGGGAAGGTCACATTCTCAAGCAGTTCGCACTGATAGAATGCTTTTTCTCCTATCGATGTCAGCTCTGATGAGAGTGCAACGCTCATAAGCTTTTTGCAGGAATAAAATGCATTGCTGTCAATTTTCGTCACGGTTTCAGGAATGACGACCTCCTCCAGAAGATTTGCACTGCTGCAGGAATTGGCAGGGATCGTGACGGTCCCGTCCGCAAAGATGATCTTCTTAACCGCGTTATAAAAAGCGTAGCTGCCTATACTTGTGCAGGTTGCAGGAACAGAGAGCTCTGTGATCTTTTCGTCATTATAGAAAGCATAGGTACCTATCGTCGTAAGCGTTGCAGGCAGAACGATACCGGTCAGAAGAGGACATTTGTAAAAAGCATAATTGCCGATCGTCGTGAGCGTATCGGGAAGATTCGCCTCAGTAAGGGCTGAGCACTGATAAAACACATATGGTCCAATCGCTGTCAGTCCTGAAGAAAACGTAACCTTCTCCAGACCGGAGCATTGATAGAATGCTCTTTCTCCTATTTCGGTAACTCCTGTGGGTATTACAATATCCTTAAGCAAAACGCAGCCCGAAAAAGCTGCATATCCGATCGTTGTCAGGGTGGCAGGAAACTCTATATCTTTCGTGGAAGCTGTAAGATTTACTTTTTCCAGAAGTGCGCACCTGTCAAAAGCGTTCCTGTTGATAGCCGTCAGATTGGCTGGAAGTGTTACTGTCTTGAGCGCGCTGCATTCCGCGAAGGCATATTCGCTTATTGTCGTCAGAGTATCGGGAAGCACCACGGATTCCAGCGCTTCGCACTGATCAAAGGCGTAATTTCCGAGAGTGGTGATACCTGAGAGATTTACGGATTCCAGCAGATAGCACTGGTAAAACGCGTGCTCGCCTATACTTGTCACTGTATTCGGAAGCGATATTTCTGCCAGTACTCTACACTGGGCAAATGCATAGTTGCCGATGGTAGTAAGTGCGCTTGAAACTGTCACCGATTTCAGATTATCGCAGTCATAAAATGCATAGGTTCCTATAGCGGTCACCGTATCAGGCATGGATACCGTTTCCAGCAGGTTTGCCCCACGGCAGGCATTATTGGGAATGGTTACCATTCCATCGGCAAAGGTGACCGTCTTGACGGAATTGTAGAACGCGCTCGATCCGATCTCTGTTACGGTTTTGGGAATCTCGATGGCTGTCAGAGCCTTGTCTGCATAAAATGCATTGCCGTCGATCTTAGTAAGACCGTCATGGAGTGTTACCGTCGAAAGAGAAGTACAGTCTCTGAAAGCATAAGATCCTATAGTCGTTACTGTCGCGGGAACATCAACGGTCGTAAGCGAAGAACAGCCCTTGAAGGTATTCTGGCCTATCGCCGTGATTCCCGCGGGGATAGTGATGCCTTCGAGTGATGAGCAGTTCTCAAAAGCGTAAGCGCCTATGGTTGTTACTGTTTCCGGGATATCAAATCCTGTCAGAGCTGTGCAGCCCGAAAAAGCATATGTGTCTATGGTTGTGAGCGCTGGCAGACTGACAAATGTGGCAGATTCCAGTGACGAGCAGTATTGGAACGCGGCGCTTTTTATAGTCTTAACACTCGCGGGAATTTTGACCGAAAGCAGATCCTTGTTGGATCTGAATACATTATTTCCTACAGCGACTACCGGATATCCGTCCAGAGCAGCGGGAAGCTCAAGAGCAGTCGCGGATCCTGTGTATTTTGTTATAGTAGCCTCATCAGAAGAAAGAGTATACTCATAATCACCGGAAACTATGGCCGCTTCATAGAGGTCTTCTGCTTCCTCTTCTGCCGCCTGCAGATCTTCCTCTACGGGCTCCTCTTCTTTCTGCGGAAGCTCCTCATTTTCTGCCGGCTCTTCCTGTATCTCTTCGGGCAACGGTTCGGGATCGGGTTCAAGGATCAAAAGATCCAGCGGATACGGATCCGGCTCTATCCTCTCCCCTTCTTCGGCGGAGCTTGCTGATACTTCTGCCTTACTTACATCCTTTGCTCCTCCGCCTGCCCGGATGCCGGCGTTTCCTGCCCCGGCCAGCGCCTGCGCGGGAGTGAGTGTAAGCGCCATTATTAAGGCGAGCGCTCCTCCGATCGTCCGTTTCGCTAAACCCTGTACTTTTTTCATTTTGTTGTCCTCCGTGGTGACCGCAATAAGATCTGTCAGAAGATACAATCCCCCCGTCTCTTCACACGAAGAACATTTTATGTCATTTCATATATTTATGCAAATACTTCCTCGGATACTGTTTTTGCTGCAAGTTATGCCGGTCCGAGTATCTGAAAAATGTCTATGTCAAAGAATACCGCCAGGGCGAAGCCTGCTATAAAGAAAAACAAAACTCCCAGAAAAGCAAATAGAAGTATCCTGTATATTACAGCACCCGCGGTAA
>JAILGA010000052.1 GCA_024697225.1 Lachnospiraceae bacterium | reverse complement strand
GAGTCTGTTGAAATTCCGGAAATACTCGTCATCAACGTAGGGATCCACGGGGCATACGATGACCGGCTCATCCGGAGAGACTTTCCGCACATCTCTCAGATAGCTGCAGGCCAGTGCGACCGCAGGCCATGTATCCCGTCTTGCAGGCTCCACACACACATTCACGGTTCCGGGTAGCTGCCCGCGTATGGCAGATACCTGAGATCTGCTTGTGGCAATGGTCAGCGAAGCGTCCTCCACGTTTTCGCAGATCTGTCTGTAGACCCGCTGCACCATGGATTCCAGTTCACCCTGCGGATTTCTGAATATTCTGATGAACTGTTTTGACCTTACCTCATTGGAGAGGGGCCACAGCCGTCTTCCGCTGCCTCCCGACAGCAGTATGATATTATTCATGTCTCACCTTTGCCCTCTTTCTTCCGTATCCTTTTCTCCCGCGGCAGCATAAAGAATGCGGCAAAGCACGCCGCAGCAGCGAGCATAACACTCGAGACCGCAACCCTTACGCGCTCTATGCGCACGATGCTGCCTGTAAATCTCTGCATGGGAGCCTCTTCGCCAGCATAATTTAAAAGCCAGGATGCGCGGTCATCCCTTATCGTCCCAGCCTCTTCTTCGGTAAGATGAAGCGCAGGAAGGGAATCCGGCACATCACAGCTCGCACGAAGGGCATATACCGTCTCCGGCACAGGCTTCAGAAAATTCCCGATGATACCCAGGAGACAGGCGGCAATAAAGATGACCGAGATCAGTTTCTTTATGCGCTCCGCGGAAAAAACTGCCGGATTCTTCACTCTGTTTTCCAGGAATAACAGCGGGTATACGCTATCGGTGAGCGGTCCGGCCTTCGGAAGCTGATCCATGATCAGCCGTCCAAGCTCAGCTGCTACAAATATCAGTGAAATGTTCTTGTATGACGTATTGAACATGAAGGGCTCCGACATCCCGGCGATCATGCAGGCGATCATTATCGCGAGCGCCGGCCCGTCACGTTTTACAAGAAGCCTTTGGACCGTAAAGATATAGGCTGCGCACATAAGTATAAACGGCACTATCCCGCCCAGCATCAGCAGATTTGCAAATGAGCAGTCGATCATCTCCGACTGTCCGAAAACTATCCTGACACCGAAGAGCGCAGGTCCCGGATCGCTTAAGAATCTCCTGGTCATCGCATACCTGGTACTCATTATGCGGTTGAGCACATCGAAGGCCCTTCCCTCCAGAACAAGCGGCAGCACCAGCGAAAAAACAAGAGCCGCAGGGAGCACCGCATGAGTAAGGATACGCACGATCAGAGGATACGATCCCTTTGACTCCGGGCAGAGGTCGAATGCCGTATAGAATATAAGAAACGCAAAAAGAAACACCATGCCGGTAGAACTTAAGGAGTTGATGAACACCCAGATGCCGCCGAACAGGGCGATGAGCGCGGACAGTATAAGCTTCTTCCCGCGGGGACGGTAGATGTAGAACAAAAGCATCACCAGTATTCCGTAGGATATCTGAAAGACATTCGGATGGCTGTACCCGAAGGCCCACCTTATAACATAGCCGAAGGATTTGTCGTGGATCACAAAATCCCTGTTTCTTAGCCATGTGAGCTGGGTGATCATCTGCACGCAGAATGCGATACCCCATATCTTTGCCCCGAACGAGGCGATCCGCTTCGGCTCCATATCTCTCGCCGCCATTATGAAGAGCACGCACCACAGGGGACCCTGATCACCCGCGATGCGCCACGGCAGTATACCGGCAACAAACAGCAGCATCAGATAAAAGGCAAAAGCTGCGGGTGTTGTCTTCCCCATAAAGGTTATGACAAGCACGATCAGCGTGCCGATGACCAGTATCAGATTGTAGAAACCGCCGCCCACCAGTCCTATGCCCTTGATCCACAGCATAAGTCCGAAATAGACAAAAAACAGATATTCCTTTATTGTCAGAGTCTTCACGACTCCTGCTCCCCGCCCTCCGGATCACGGCTTTTTCCGCCGAAGACCTCGTCCTTTGAGCGTTCCACTATGCGTCCGTTCTCCACTTCATAGATGATATCGGCGTTTCGGATAGTGGTGAGCCTGTGCGCAATGATGATCATGGTCTTGGCTCCGTGAAGTGAATCTATGGCCTCCATGACCGCCGCCTCGGTCTCACCGTCCAATGCGCTGGTCGCCTCATCCAGCACCATGACCTCGGGATCGTTGTAAAGCGCCCGGGCTATGCCGATCCTCTGTCTCTGTCCTCCCGATATCCTCGCTCCACGTTCGCCCACCACGGTATCATAACCGTCGGGCAGGGTGTCTATGAAATCGCCGAGCTGCGCTTTTTTGGCCGCCGCGGCAACCCTCTCGTCATCTATCTCCGCATCCGGTATGCCGAAAGCGATGTTTCGTTTTATGGTGTCGTCTGAAAGAAAGATATTCTGCGGTATATAGCCGATCTGTCTCTGCCAGGTGGCGAGGTTTTTAAAGATATCCATGTCATCGGCCTCGATCCTGCCGCGTTCGGGTGTCAGAAGCCCAAGGAGGATATCCGCCAGCGTGGTTTTGCCCGCCCCGGAACTGCCGATGAGAGCCACCGTCTTCCCGCGGGGGATGACAAGTGTTGCCTCTCCCAGCACCGGCTCCTGCACTCCGGGATATGTGTACTGCACCCTGTCCACCTTAACTGCATTCTTAAGTTCAAAAGCGCCGCCGGCTTCGCCCTTCATGGCAGGCACATCCTCAACATCCCTGAGATCATGATATATCAGATCGAACGACGGCGCGGAATACAGTATGTCAGAGAGATGCTCGTTTATCCTGCCCACCGAGGGAAGAAGCCTGAATGCCGCCACCGCAAAGACCGCCAGCTGCGGTATGAAATCCTGAACCTCCTTCTGGCCGAAATACATCTTGAAGATAATGGCTATGAAAAGGCCCGTCATACACGTCGCCTCAACGACATAGCGGGGACTGTTTGCCAAAAGCCGCCCTATGCGCATGGCTCTCATATACTTCCCGCACACACCTTCATAGGAATTCAGGAAATACCCTTCCCTGCCCAGGATCTTGACTTCCTTTATCCCGCCCAGCGCCTCACTTATATATTGATAGAGCTTGCCTCCGCAGGTCTGTACCTCCTGTCCCATCTGTCTCGAAAGCTTTCTTGATATACTCAGGAAGATCGCCACAACAACGAGCAGGATCGCCAGGACTATGACAGTGATCGAATGGCTAACCGTAAACAGATATATGCCGAGTGCCATACAGACCACGATCTCCGCCACCAGTTCGATCACGTGTATCACGCCCTTTGCAAAAAGATCGGTATCGTTCTGAAGACTTCGTATGAGTTCGGCCTGATTCTTTGCCAGATGAAAGGTGTAGGGCTCGGAAAGATATGCGCGCAAAAGCCGCACCGATATGCGCTTCTGCAGATCATAGCAGAAGGTATAGATAGCATTCTTCTCCCAGGCCAGAAACACATTTTTGAAGATATATATCAGGATGATGCCCACAGCAAGGAAAGTCAGGAAATCCCTTGCATTCGAGATGCCCAGACCTGTGTAGAGCATATTCAGAGGGGCATTCTCCCTTATAGTGGCGGGATTCATAACCACCTGGATGAAGGGCATGAAAACGGTCACACCCAGCATCTCCAGCACACTGCCCAGACCTATCAGGAAGAGCAGTCCAAGTAGTTTCCATTTCTCTGTCCTGGAAAAGATATAATTCAACTCTGAAAGCAGACCCGTTCTCTCTGCCGCAGCAGTTTTTGATCCCTGTTCAATATCCTTCATATATCATCGCTCCTTAGCATTGACTGCAGCCGTTAACAGTCACGATCTGCTGCTGTACAGTCTGATCATCTCTACGGCATACGCCTCAGGCGTCAGATACCGCTCTTTTGCCATCTTTCCGGCGTTCTCACCATAAGTGATACAGCGCCTGTCATCGTTCCAAAGTGCCCATATCCTGTCCGCGAGCTCATCCGCATCCCCCATGGTAAACAGTTCCCCCGTCCTGCCGTCATCGATCAGCTCGGGGATGCCGCCCGCGCGCGAAGCTATCACCGGAACACCTGCAGCCTGCGCTTCCATCACTGACAGCGGACAATTCTCATGACATACGGAAGGGAATACCACAAACCGCGCACCTCTGATCATATCCCGAAGCTCCCCGCCGCTCTTAAAGCCCGCATTCTTCAGATTTCCGGTCTCCCCGGCAACTGCATCAACCTCATCCTCGAGTTCACCTTTTCCCGCAAACACAAAGAGGACCTCCGGCAGCGCCCTCACAGCGGACAGCATGGGGCGTATTCCCTTCTCCTGGCTGTAACGGCCAAAGAACAATACATAATCCCCGGGCGTTCGTTCAGAGGCCTGCGGTAACTCGACAAAATTGTGCAGCGTCCGAAGCCTCCCCTTAAGCTTCGGGTGGTGTGACAAAATCTCTTCCATAAAGGCGCTCGGACATATGACCGTATCGACGGCCGCATACGTGTTCAGCATCCGGTAAAGGCTGCCCTCAAGACTTCCGAGAAAACTCCTTGCCGCGGAATCATGGATGCAGCGGTGCCTGAAACAGTTCCATGCGGATCCGTCCACACATCTTCTGCATACCTCGCCTGTGGACGGGATCCTCAAAAGGTGACCGGGACACATCCACTGTGAATCATGGGCTGTTGCGACGATCTTTATCCCGGGATCAAAGGCGCGCACCTCATCAATGACAGAAGGCGTCAGCTGAAAATTGATATTGTTCAGATGCACAGCATCCGGTCTGAAATCCTCCAGCACCTTTTTCAGCTTATGCCTCGCATCCCGTGAGTAGAGAAGCCCAAACGGAGAAAGGAATTTTTCCATGCCCTTTGCGTGAAAATCCATTCCCCGGGTGTAGCTCTCCGCCCGGTTTCCCACGATACGTCCCTCGTGCTCCATGCCGAAATACTGCACCTCGCAGCCGGAGCACATGAGTTCCTCTCCGAGCCTGAATATATAGCTCTCGGAGCCGCCGTTTGGAAAGAGGAATTTATTTATTATCAGGATCTTCATGAGATCTGTTCCATACCGCCGGTATTCTGTGATATCCCATATCTTTTCCTACTATAATATCTGAAGACAAAAAACACAAGACTTGCAAGGCTGATGAGTTCCGCGATCCGCCAGAGAACAGGTTCTCTGTAGAACACCCGCACAACCCCGTTATCGGGAGCATCCTCTGGTATGGCCACAACCGCACGATGATGACTGTCAGCCGTGATCTTTGCGGGTACGCCGTTCACCGATGCCCGAAAATGCGGATACAGGAATATGGGCAGTGTCAACTGCATTGCCTCTCCGTTTTCTCTGTGATATGCAAGTGACATATCGACGCCTCGTCTTACTATATCCGACACTGTGCCGCCCTCAGCCTCAACAGTCCGCGAAAGTCCCGCTATATCCCTGTCTGTCAGATCCGCATACAGATAATCCCTGTTCTCCTTTTCCCCGGAAAAATCAAGTTCAAAGCGATACTTATCCCTGAAATAGAGCTTGGCATCCTCAACATAGTGATCCATAAGCGGCATGACATTCAGGATCGCCATAAATATCACAACGATCAGCATCCTGTCCGGAGATACCCTGCTCATGAAGGCACCGAGCACCTCACCGGACACTATGGCGAGAACCGGTGTGGCCAGTATATAAAATCTCCAGGAAAACTGCATGGCGGTAAGGATCCTTCCGATGAGCGGAAGCCTGATCACCTGCTCCCAGGGAAAGAACTCCGAGGAGATCCACAGAAACATGATCGCCAGTATGACACACAGATCAACGATCTCAGGCATAACATGCCCCTTGATCTTAAGGAAGCCCCATAGGAGCAGGACTAATCCGAAAAGAAAGCCTATGCTCAGCATCATCTCATCCTCAGTCACCGATCCCTGGATATTGCCGCCCGTAGCACTTCCAAGCCACCTAAACATCTGCGGCAGATAGACCACGCTTCTGCTTATGTCCGACCGCTGCCTGAGTATCGTGAGCGGTTCGCCCGCCATGGAAAAGAACGGCACGATAAACCACAGATTCAGCAAAACCGTGCTTCCCGCAGCGAGCGCCAGACTTCCCAGGCGCTTCAGGTTAAGTCTCCCGATCATGATAAGCGTAAACAGAGCGCACAAAATGGCGGCAAACATGACCGACAGTATATGAGCGCTTATGATCAGCGTAAAACCGATCGTAAGTATCTTCCAGCGCCTCTCATCCCCAACCAGTATCTCCCATATCCCGAGAAATATTAACGGCATGACACCCATAGCTATCGTTTCGGCGAAATCGCACCGGTTATAAAGATTTATGAAGCGGTATACTGACAGAATATAGCACGCTGCTGCCGTCATACCCTTTACCCTGGAACCCAGAAGCCCCGAAAAAGCATATGCCGCCACCCATGCCGAGAGGATATTGCACAAATAATAGAAAGCGCATATGACAAAATACTCCGATACCCCCAGCGCGATCAAGAAAGCCGCAGGATAGAGCAGCAGATCGGGATAGAATACAGATACCGGATAGCCGGCATCGGAAAACCAATACGGCTGCATGCGCACAGGCAGCTTAAACGACGCGAGTCCTTCCGCGAGTCCCTTCAGGCGCATCAGGTGAAACTGCAGATCAGCGCCGCGATAGAACCCCTTCCCCATGGCCGGCAGAGAGGATATGAGACCCAGACCCACGCAAAAGACTGTCATATCGATATGTCTGAGGGTTCCGTCATCACGGATAAGAAATAACGCCTTATCATCAGTACTCCGGGATCCGGAAGCTGCTCTCCGAAACGGCAGCAGACCATCTCTTCCAAGCATGATCAAAATGAAGACCGCAGCAAATGAGAGAAATACGCACACAAATCCCGCATCGCGGTAATACTTGAATTCCGATACATTCCGGATACGGCTTACCGAAAGACCCCCGCTTCCGCTGTAATGAACCGTCAGGAACACATGCCTGCAGGAATCATCCAGTTCATAAGAAACAGAATAATCCCGTGTGTCAGGCTCCAGCATGACCCTGGCAAATTCTGTCTTCAGGGTATTATCTGGAGTTACGATGCCGTCACCTGAGATCGTAATATAACTTTCTCTGTCCTGCACCTCGCAGCTGAAATCGGCATGATACCTTCCCGCCTTCTGAGCATACAGCGAAGCCGTAAGGACATCGCCCTCAGGCAATGCCTGATCAACCGTCCATATGCGGCCGTCATCCGACACTTTTCCCGCTGCTTCCCGCGCAGACTGCAATGTGCAGTATACATCCATACTGTCGTCCGTAAAGGTTATTATCAGATAGGATGCAAAAATGAGGATCAGCAGGATACAGAACCCGGCTTTTATCTCACGTCTTGCTGTCATCGCATTCATTTTCAGCGCTGCCGGCCGCCGTCTCTTTTACTCCGGTCACATTTTCTGTCCCGGTTTCTCCCTTTTCCAGCTTCCGCACCTTTTCCTCGAGAACCGCCATGGCCTGAGCGAGTGAGCGTATGCGGTCCGTCTGTCTGGATACTATCGAAGTGAGGGATAACACCAATATGATAAGAAACGCTATCAGAAAGATGTAGAGCGCGTTCATACGGCTCTGGATTCCGACGATCGAAGCCAGTCTGGACATGAGACCCGGAAAAGCGACGAGCAGCATGAGCAGAAATCCAGTCAAAAACCAGAGCAGAGTATACTTGAGTGCGAGCCGTCTCTTCTTGAGCAGCCAGAGCACAACGGCAAAAAATACTACGACTGCCAGGATAAGTGTGATCGTAAGTCTCCGGGGCAGCATCATGTCCTCCTCTTCTCGCGTCGAACGCCGTAACTGATGCGGCAGATGATCACATCAAGCGTGACCTTTATCATATAATAGACGGCCCTCCACCAGTTGATGGAGCTTGTTCCGCCTTCTCTCTCCCTCATGACCACAGGCACCTCGACTATCTTCCCCCACCTCATCGCCGCATCCATAATGGCTTCAGGCTCCGGATAATCTGTCGGATAGGTCTCCGCAAATATCTCTATGAAATATCTGTTTACCGCGCGAAAGCCGCTTGTGACATCATAGACATGCTTTCCGCACAGAACACGGATAAGACCTGACAGAAAGCGTATACCGAACCTCCGCATTCCCGTGGACTGAAAACCCTCATGCTCCCCCGGCATAAACCTTGATCCTATGGTATACTCCGCTTCGCCCGAGAGTATCGGTGCCACCAGACGGTCCAGATATGCGGGGTCGTGCTGTCCGTCGCCGTCCAGCTGCACCGCTATATCATATCCGTACTCTCTGGCATATCTGTATCCCGTCTGAACCGCTCCGCCTATACCGAGATTTACCGGAAGAGTGACATGCCTGAGCCCCTTCTCCTGAAGGATCCTCTCTGTACCATCCGTGGAACCGTCGTTAATGATCACATAATCGGCATTCGGACATACCCTTGTCACTTCCTCCGCGACCCGGGCGATGTTCTCCTCTTCATTATATGCCGCGATCAGCAGCAGTATCGATTTCTTCTCTTCTGCCATTTTCCAGCCAGAATATACTGTCTGATCGTACGGAGTATCCTTAGTGCGATCACAGCTGTAGGAAACGGTACCCCGTTCTTTCTCAGGGCAAGCCAGGCTTCCATGATATTGCGGGGATACCCCACGAATCCGTTGTTGCTGGTGCCGCCCCAGTACATGCTCACAAGCACCTTGGGGATATAGACGGGCTTTATATGCCCGTTTCTTATGATGCGTATCATCCAGTCATAATCGGAAGAACTCTTCATGGTGATATCATAATCACCGAACTTCTCATAAACCTCCCGACGCACATATAGTGTGGGGTGGGCAGGCATCCATCCGGATTCTATGGTTCCCTCTCCGGCATGCCACAGCCTCTTGCAGACGTCCCCGTCCATATATACCAGGTCCGCATGTACAGCCTGAGCGTTCTCCTTCATCATGGTGTCCACCATCAATGATATGACACCTGAACCGGTGAGTCTGTCGTTGCAGACCCCCAATATGTCCCCGGAAGCCATCGCCACAGCACGGTTCATTCCGTCGTAGAGCCCCTTATCCGGAGCAGATTCCCACACAAGTGTCCATCCGCGGTCATCCCGCTTCAGTTCCTCCTCAAAATCCCTTATAACCTCCACCGTGCCGTCCGTCGATCCGGCATCCTTGATCACGACTTCGATCAGGGGATAATCCTGCCTCCGCACGCCCTCAAGAGTATTCTCAAGAGCCAGACGGCAGTTCATGGTCGTCATAAGAAGTGAAACGACAGGCTTTTTGCTCTCATTTTCCACGGTAGAGTTTCTCCGTATCCGCGCACATACGATCCCAGTTGTGGCGGTCAAGTATATAATCCGCCGAAGCGCTCCTGTATTTTTTCCTCAGTCCGGCATCCGACAGAAGCTTTTTCAGACTCTCACCAAGAGCTGAAGTATTGCCGTGGGCAAAGCTCTCCGCCATACCACCGGTGACCTCGAGGTTCTCTGCGATATCGCTCACCAGACAGCAGTTTCCGTAGCTCATCGCCTCCAGGAGACTCACGGACATTCCCTCAACGTCACTGGGCAGGCAGAATATCTGTGCGTTACTCATAAGTTCCTCAAGGGGCTCACCGGAAACAAAGCCGGTAAAGATAACTCTGCCATCATCTCCTGCCAGTTGCCTGAGTTCATCCTCGTAAGCTCTTGCACCGCCGCTGCCGCCTGCGATGACCAGTTTCACGTCCGCATCAATGCCGCGGTATGCCTCTATCAGATAGTGAAGGCCCTTCTCCGGAACCAGTCTTGACAGCGTCAGTATATAATCATCGCCCTTAAGGCCGTACTCTTTTGTTATGATCTTCGGATCCCGCTTCGCCGGCCTGAATATGCCGTTTGGAATATAATGCGTATCCCGCCCGTAGGTCTTCTTAAAATACTCCTGCACGTTCCTTGAAAGCACGATCATCTCATCCGCATGCCTGACGGCTGTCTTTTCCCCGAGGAGTATCATTTTCGAGGCAAAATTGCCCCATTTTGCTCTCTGCCAGTCCAGGCCGTGGACCGTGGCCACCGTGCGGATCCCGAAGAGCTTCGGAAGCCACAGAAAGAGACATGGTCCCTCCGCATGAAAATGTATAATATCATAGCGCCCGAAAAGCGCCCTGAGCGTCGCAAGAGCCGCATATATCACGGCATTATACTTCGGGTTTCTTACAGTCGGCACCGTGATTATTCGGATGCCGTCCCGATAACAGCCCTTCTTCCCCGGGATCTTTTCATAATCTGAAGCCTTAAGATGATATCCGGAACGATTGAGGCAGTCGACCTCGCACCCCATATCCCTTAGGCGTTTAGACAGCTCCCATACCACGACCTCTACGCCGCCCTCCCTTGAAGGCACGTGTTTGTGGCCGATCATTGCGATATGCAGTTTTTCTCCGGTCTCTTTCATACTAAACTGATATTGTATCATATCGCCGAATAAAACGCGAGAGCAGCACCCTGTCCCCAGGGATAGGGACCGTACCGCTGCGGATGCTCCCCGAAATCCACACATTCGGCGAGTGCTTCCGTCATCGTCCCTTCCTTCAGAAACCGCTTAAGACCTGAGGCGATACGTGATATCTCATCACTGTATTCTGTCTTCGCAGCGGTGAGCGACAAACCTATCATGGCTGTCGCGGCAGTGTCCACATGTCCGTCAGCAGCGGTGAGAAGCCACGGGAAGCAGCCGTCCTCTCTCATCCTCTCCAGTGCGGCGCGGGTCATTGCATCACACTGCTCCCCGATCCCATCGTCCTGTGCGGTTCCGCAATATGCTCTCATCCCCATCAGAAGAAATCCCACTGCACGTCCCCAGCCCACCAGGCCTTTTTTCTCCTGAGAGCCGTTATCTTCAAGCAGGTAGCCGTGGTAGGGGAGACCGGTCCGCATGTCCATGCCGTGCTTCAGAAAAGCCGCCAGTTCGCGTCCCGCCAGTCCGAGTGCCTTCTTTGCGTGTATGCCTCCCGCCCCTGCGTACTCCGAAAGAAACATGGCACTCATACCGGTGCCATCGGCGAAAATACATGAATTAACCGGGGACGGGTGATAGATGAGTGCCCCCTCGGCGTCCTTTGATGCCTGATCGGTCAGGTACACGCAGATACGATCCGCCATATCCATATAGCGGCTCTCACCCGTAAGTCTGTGACACTTAAGCATTGCCAGGCCCGCAAGAGCGTCATCCGCATACCTTACGATACCGCCCTTTGCATTCCAGGCATTAAGCCTCGCGCTCACCGCCTCCAGACACTTCGGGGACAGGCCACTGTCCCCGCCTGTCTCCGCGTAAGACATCAGTCCGAGCATCAGAAAACCCGCAGGCCAGAATATCGGATCCGTGTCCGACGCACTGCTTTTTCCGAGGAACCTCTTTGCAACTCTCTTTGCGCGGGCCTTTACACTCCTGTCCGGCAATGCACCAAGCATCCTTATGCTCTCTTCCGCCATCCTTTTCTTTTCTTCACTGCTCATTAACCCGTGAATATTCCCGGTTTTATCATCCAGATCCATCTGTATATCCTCTCTCCGTCACCGCTTTCAATCGCGGCGTCCGCCGCGTATCTGAACGGCATCAGGGCTTCGCTGTCCTGTGCAGTCTCCCTGTTATCACCTGCTTCAGATATCCGAACTCCTCCGTCCTCCCGAAGAACAGAAGAAACACCGCATGGAATATCACCGTTATTCCGAGCGCAGTGAGCACGAACATGGGGATCGACATCGCACCGCCTGCAGACAGAGCCCTGCCAAGCAGAATTGAAGGCACGAGCGCCGCCGCCGTCACAGCCAGATATTCAAGATTCCTTATGAAGTACGCACGCACTGAGCCGCCGAAGCATGTCCGGTACAGTATGACAGGCTTGGTGATATTGGCTATGAGGCCGCTCACAACCGTACCCACATATATGCCTGCAAGGCCAAGGGTCCTGACCAGCGCAAGCGACAGCACGAGATTGACCGCTCCCTGGAGCAGAGCGAGATACCGGTCCGGCTCAAAGACTCCCGCTGCCGTCTTGTAATTTGAAAGCACTATCCTCTCCCCCTTGAAATAATAATCCGCCAGGAAAAGCTGCACCGCCAGGGCCGGCAGCACCCATTTCGATCCGAAGATAATGGAGATCAGCGGAGTGAGGAGCACATAAAAACCTATGAAGGAAAAGCCGTAGGCATATGCCGCAAAGAACCTGTACACCCTGAACATCACCATCTGCTTATCCTTATCCTCGGTAGCTATCAGATTGCCGAAGCCCGAGATGACAGAGTTGAATATGATATTCACAAAACTGGATATGGTGTTCACCACGAGCAGATAGTTATCCACTCTTCCTACCATGGCAACCTCTATGAAGGCGGATATGATCATGGAATCCGTCTGAAGCCTCAGGGCATCTCCGATCCTGTGCATGAACAGAGATCCCGTCTTCTCCCTTATCTCTGCCTTCTGACTATCACTCAGCGGTCTGACGTTTTTGTCTGTCAGATACGGATATCTGCGGTCAAAATACAGTGATACGACGACCTTCTGCATAAGCTGAACGACCATGTCCGTGAGCAGGAAAATGTAGAAATTTTTCGTCGCAAGGAGCACGATTATCTGCAGTATCACCGTGGCGAACTTGGTGATGGTTATCACATTGGTCTGTATATAATTCTTCTGCTCGGCGTTAGCAAGGGAATATTTGTAGCTGACAAAATAAGTACTGACGGTATTAAAAAGAAAGATCAGATAGTAGAAGGTCAGATCCCGCAGAGTATTATCGCCGGGATTTCTGATGATGTACTTCAAAAACGGAGTCAGTGCCAGCCCTACTACCGCCACAGCCAGTGCGATGACCCTGTATACCTTTGCGTATCCTGCCATGTATGACTTGACAGTTTCCGTGTCGCCCTCGGCGACCGGCTTGTACAGAGCGAACTGGAAGGCCGTGCCTATACCCAGCTCCGCCATCGACAGCATGGACAGGATATTCGCATAGAGTCCGTTCACACCTAAAAGCGTGTCAGACAGATGCAGTATAAAAACTTTCCGGAGTACAAATGAGAGCAGGGCTGTTATCACTGTCCCTGCATATCCGAAGAAGATATTGATGCCGGCGGCCCTCACGCGCGAGGTGCCGCCGGTTTTTTTTGTTTCGGTGTCTGCAGCGTCTTCCCGACGCATTTTTGGTTCCTTTTCCCCGTTCACTCAGATCTCCGGATCAGTCGGCATATCCTCATCTTTGATGAGGATATGCAGCTCCTCCAGCTGCTTTTCGGTTACCTCTCCGGGTGCACCCATCATGACATCCTGGGCGTTCTTGTTCATGGGGAACGGGATTATCTCACGGATCGAATCCTCTCCCGCAAGCAGCATTATGAGCCTGTCGATGCCCGGCGCGGCTCCGGCGTGAGGCGGAGCACCGTAACAGAACGCGTTGTACATTGCCGGGAACTTGGCTCTCACGGCATCCTCGGTGAGCCGCACCAGTTCGAAGGCTTTTACCATTATCTCCGGATCGTGATTTCTAACCGCACCCGATGCGGATTCATATCCGTTAATTACCAGATCATACTGCTCGGCCATTATCGTGAGGGGATCTATCTCACCCCGCTCCGCCTTCAGCAGAGTCTCCAGGCCTCCCGTCGGCATGGAGAAGGGATTGTGGCAGAATTCAAGTTCGCCGGATTCCTCGCCGATCTCATACATCGGAAAATCCACTATCCAGCACATCGCATACTGCTCTTTGTCAAAGTGTTCCGGCAGGTCCTGTCCGAATATCTTGAGGGCATAGCCCGCCGTTTTCAGGGCCTGCGCCTCTTTTGCGGAGGCTGTCATGACGACCAGCGAGTCATTTTCCAGGCCGAGCGCATCTATCACCGCAGCCTTTCTGTCCTGTACGAATTTGGCGATGCCGCCGACGATCTCTCCGTTCTCGTCAAGCCTGAACCAGCATGCCTTCTCGCCGGACTGCACCTCCACATCCGCGATATGCTTGTCGATCCACTTTCTGCTCTCCTTAAAGTCTTTTATCACGATGGCCTTGATCGCATTTCCCGCGGCAAAGGGCCCGAATCCGCAGTCAGACAGAACCTTGGCGGCATCGGTTATCTCCAGGTCAATGCGCAGGTCGGGTTTGTCCGAACCGTATTTCGACATCGCCTCGCGGAAGGGGATCCTGGGATACGGCGCCTTTGTGACTCTCTCGCCGTACAGACCAAACTCTTCTATCACGGGCGTCAGCACGTCCTCAAGAACTCCAAGCACATCATCCTGGGAAGCAAAGGCCATTTCCATATCAAGCTGATAAAACTCCCCGGGAGTGCGGTCGCCTCTGGCATCCTCATCGCGGAAGCAGGGCGCTATCTGGAAATACCTGTCGATGCCGCTCGTCATCAGTAGCTGCTTGAACTGCTGCGGCGCCTGGGGAAGAGCATAGAACTTACCGGGATGCTTTCTGGCGGGAACGAGATAATCCCTGGCTCCTTCAGGTGATGATGCTGTAAGGATAGGCGTGGATATCTCCAGAAAATCATGCTCTATCATCCTCCTTCGAAGCTCAGCCGTGACTTTTGACCTGAGTACGACACGGTCTCTCATCTCGGGATTTCTGAGATCGAGGAATCTGTACCTGAGTCTGGTGTTCTCATCCGCCTCCCTGCTGTGGTTTATCTCAAAGGGGAGCTCGTTGAAGCGGCATTTTCCGAGTACCGTTATGCTCTTTGGCACCACTTCGACTGCACCGGTGGGCAGCTTGTCATTCTTGCTGGAGCGCTCCCTCACGGTACCCTTCACCTGTATCGTCGACTCCTTGCCCGCTGACTTGAACTCCTGCAGCATCTCTGCCGTTTCGATGACAACCTGCGTTGTGCCGTAAAAGTCTCTCATAACGGCGAAGCCCAGATTTGCTCCCACCTCTCTTAAATTCTCAAGCCACCCGGCAAGTACGACCTCTTTGCCGGCATCCTCTATCCTCAGTTCTCCGCAGGTATGTGTTCTCGACTGTGTCATGTGTTTGTCTTCCTCCTGATGATCCGTCTTTGTATTCAGCCGGTCAATCCAGCTTTAATAAAAGTTCAAGTATGCGCTTCGCGGAGCGCTCGAGATCCTTTCTGCTTATCAGCCCCTTGTCAAGAGCTGCGCGTATTCTGTCCGGCACTCCGTTCGGCATGCGCAGATCTATTCCCGCCAGCAGATCGCGGTAGGGATCGCCTGTGGACCACCAGTCAGTCATGATCAGTCCCTCGTAGCCCCACTCTCCGCGAAGTATCCCCGTGAGGAGTTCTTCGTTTGACGAGGTATGCTCACCGTTCACCAGGTTATAGGAGGTCATCACACACCAGGGGTCCGACTCCCTTATGGCGATCTCAAAGCCTTTAAGATATATCTCTCTTGCAGCGCGCTCGGAAACCCTGGAATCCGACTCGCGCCTGTTCGTCTCCTTATTGTTGAAGGCAAAGTGTTTTATCGTGGCGCCGATGCGCTTTGACTGCACGCCCCTTATGACTGCTGCCGCCATTATACCCGTCAGGAACGGATCCTCCGAGAAATACTCAAAATTCCGGCCGCAGAACGGGCTGCGGTGGATATTGATCGCCGGTGCGAGCCACACGCCGATATTATTCTCCTTTACCTCCTCAGCCGCTGCCTCACCTACTGCCGTGACCAGCTCAGTGTTCCAGGTGGCCGCGAGGGTGGATGCCACAGGCCAGGCCGTGGTCGTAACCCCTGTCTCGGCCTGTGTTCTAAGTCCCGCAGGTCCGTCGGCCGTCATGACATTCGGAATGCCGAATCGTTCATTGTTTCCGAAGCCCCAGGTATTGGCCACGCCTGTATTGGGCTGACCGGAGAACATCCAGATGAGATCCTCGTCCGTCAGCTGCTTCATGAAAGCACTCATAGTGAGTCTTCCATCTGCCACCTCGTCGAGAGAATGAACCGACTTATCCGGCTGATAGACAAAGCGCTGGGGTATGGCGCGCGCCGCAGGCGCATAGCCGTCCCATTCCGAGAGCGGGAGAGGCTTAAGCTTCTTTGCTTCATTCTTCGATGAAGTCTTTGATGTCTCGAGCTTCTCATAACGCCCATCCGCTGTCAGCCTTCTCTTCAGTGCCTTAGGAGCGATCTTCTCCGTCAGCTGCTTCACGATCCTGTCACGTGTGAGCACATACTCGTATTCGATGGGCCAGGCGTCGCGGACATTGGTTCCCAGATAGAAGCGGTAGTTTCCCTTTTCCAGTATCCATGCGGATTTCTTTACCTTCCCGGTATCGTCATATGACGCCAGATCATCAAGCTTCACTCTCAACAGCAGTCTCTGCGAATCACCGGGCATCAGCAGCTTTGTCTTGGCAAAAGCCGCAAGCGTGCGGGCAGGCTTGCCCAGTTTGCCCTGGGGAAGCTCCGCATAGAGCTGCAGCACTTCCTTCCCGGGCAGGGGCCCTCTGTTGACCACCGTCACCTCAGCCTCGATGGCTCCGTCCAGTTCCCTCGCCTGCATGGATTCAAGATCGAAATCCGAGTATCCCATGCCGTAGCCGAAGGGGTATACCACCCGCTCGTCCGCTCCCTTTATTGTAGAAAAATAGCGGTATCCCACAAAGATATCTTCTTCGTATTCCACATAGGCGTCCGACTTGAAAAAGCCCTTCGTCGAGGGATAGTCCTCTATATCAGCCGCCCAAGTATCGATGAGTCTTCCCGAGGGATTGATCACACCAAGGAGCGCGGCTGCTGCCGCCCTTCCGCCGCAGATGCCGCCCTGTCCCGTAAGGAGCACCGCGTTTATCTTTTTATCCGAGGCAAACCACTCAGATTCAATGACGCCGCCCACATTGAGGAGTACAACAACACGGCTGAATGCTTTTTTCACCCCGGCGACCAGCGCCTGCTCTGCCTTTGAGAGATAAAAATCCCCTCTCTCAAACAGCATCGCCGACTGATCCTCGGCACCCGGGCCTCCTACGGACTCTCCCCTGACACTCTGATCGGTCTTTCTGTCCCAGCCTTCGCCGGAATAACGGCAGATGGATATGATCGCAACATCTGCCTCCGCAGCTGCCTTCTTCAGCAGATCCCCGGGAAGTGCGGGCTCAGAAACAAAGCCCGGAAGCTTTCCTTCTGCCAGTTCTTTTTCCACATGTCCGCGGTAGAAAGGGATCGTGGCCTCGGATACTCTGATCCAGTCGGGAAACGCCTTCAGACCGTCATAGATATTGACAGTATGCGATACATTTACATCTCCGCTTCCGCCGCCGCCCTTTACATAGTCAAATGTCGCCTTGCCAAAAAGCGCCACTCTGGTGCCTCCGGCAAGCGGCAGTGCTCCGTCATTCTTAAGAAGTACGATGCCCTCGCCCGCAGCTACCTCGGAAAGGGTCAGATGCCCTGTTCCCGAAGTCACTCTCTCCTCCCCGTAAAGAGGAAGACCCGGCGTGTATCTGAATCTGCTCCATTTTGTGTTATTCCTGTCCCCCATTCTCCGCGACCTCCGTTTCATTTCCCGTTATTGTTATCGCTTCGGTTTCCGTTACCTGCCCGGCCTTGTCCTTTTTCTTTTCCTTGCCGGCCTTGTCCTTTTTCTTTTCCTTGGCTAATGCCTTATTCTTTTCCTTTTCTCTGCCGGAGACCTTTTCCTTCTCTTTCGTCTCCGTCCTGTCCGCGGACTCCGCTTCGACCCTGTCCCTCTTCAGCTCGGGAAGTGCATATTTTGTCTCGTAATACTGAACCTTCCTCTCGAAATCCGGATTGTTCTCGCTGCGCATTATCTCAATATATTCATGTGCGTCAAAACCGTCCTCCCTGACCTGCAGCACCGCTATCGCAATATTGCTGCAGTGATCCGCGACGCGCTCGCAGTCAGCCGTGGCATCCGTGAGCATGGGCCCGAGCTCCACCGAGCATTTGCCCTTTCTGAGTCTCCGGATATGGCGCTTCTTCAGCTCCATGGTAAGCGAATCTATGACTTCCTCCAGAGGCTCTATATCCCTGGCGCAGTCGTGATCATTCTCGGTAAAAGCGCGGACGCTCATGTCCACGATCTCCCTGACCGCATCGCAGAAGGTGTCCAGCTCGTCATACGCCTTGTCGGTAAAGCGCAGCTCCTTCTCCGCCATCTCAGACATGCTCTCGGCGATATTTCTCGCATGGTCGCTTATCCTCTCGAAATCTCCTATGCTGTGGAGGATCACCGACAGCATGTGGCTGGTGCGGATATCCAGCTCCGTTGCATTGATCTTGACCAGATAGCTTCCTATCTCATCCTCGTATATATCGATCCTGTTCTCCAGCCGGACAACCTCCTCTTTCCCCTCGGGAGTATAATTGCGGAACAGCTCCATGGCCTTTCCGATGCACTCCTTCGAGTACTCCGCCATATCACATGCCGCTACCCTGGCCTGTTCGAGAGCAAAGGGCGGATTTGTGAGGAAGCGTTCGTCCATCGCCTTCAGGGAGCGCTGGGATTCATGCTCCTCCTTCTCCCTGTCGTCTATGGGTATGGTCTTCATAACTAGTGTAACAAGAAGCTGCGAGAACGGAAGCATCAGGAGCGTCGCCACAAGATTCAGCAGCGTGTGAATACTTGCCACCGCAACCATGCCTGCCTGCCTCTCCAGGAAGGAAAAGTGTATGAAGGCGTTGAGGGTATAAAATATTATCATGAAGGTCGCAGCCTTGATCACATTAAAGTACAGGTGCATCAGAGCCGTTCGCTTGCCGTTTTTGTTGGCGCCGAGGGATGAAAGGATCGCGGTGATGCAGGTGCCCACCTCGGCACCTATTACTACCGGTATCGCCATACCCATGGATACGTACACGGATGCCGCCAGGGCCATCAATATACCGATGGTCGCCGCGGAGGACTGTATCACCATTGTAAACAGTATTCCCACCAGAAAACCTACCAGCGGATTGGCAAACGATGTAAGTATCCTTGTAAATGTGGGATTGTCGGCAAGGGGCGACACTGCTCCGGACATGGTCTGCATGCCGGTCATGAGTATCGCAAATCCCAGCAGTATCGTGCCGATGTTCTTCCTGCGGTCGGTTTTTGCCGCCATGAACAGAATAATGCCGATAAAGGCCAGAAACGGCGTAAAGGTGGAGGGCTTGAATATCGACAGCCATGCGCTGCTTCCACTGTCGATGGCATTCAGCGAAAGAAGCCATGCATTTGCGGTTGTACCGAGATTGGCCCCAAGGATTATATTGACAGCCTGGGACAATGTCATGATGCCGGAATTGACGAAACCCACCACCATGACGGTCGAGGTGGAGGATGACTGTACGAGCGCAGTAACTCCCACTCCGAAGAGGTATGCTATGAAGCGTTTCTGCGTGATCCCGGAGAGAAATTTATCAAATGTGCCGCCGGATATCTTATTGAGACCGCCGCTCATGACGCTCATTCCGTAGAGGAACAGAGCAAGACCGCCGACAAGACCTGCAAGTATCATCATGGCTTTCTGGGGTCCTCTCCTTTGTGACAGCAGCTTATCTGCCGCTTTGCCTTCATGTCCATCGTCTTTCTCCTTCTCCACAGCTTAAGACCGCATACATTCGATAATATACACGATTTTGCCCGTGATTGCAACAATGACGGAGACAGTTGTATGTGTAAAGTAATCGTTGGCAATCCTTCAGGTTTTGATTGTTTTTTCCCAAATCTCCGCTTCTCTGCGGGGGTAACACTGCATGATCTGGCGTCAGAGTGATACCTTCCCTCGTTCGCGTCCGCTTGCGGA
>JAILGA010000036.1 GCA_024697225.1 Lachnospiraceae bacterium | reverse complement strand
CCCGCAATGCCTGAGCTTTCTTATGATCCTAATGCCAAGATGGATCCGGATGATATAGCTGCGCTCTTTGCGGCGATGGGGGACGGCGGTTCTGCACCTGCTGAAGAACCGGCTCCCGAACCTGAACCTGCACCGGAGCCGGAACCCGAGCCTGTAGCAGAACCTGAACCCGAACCTGAGAAGCCCGCAATGCCTGAGCTTTCTGATGATCCTAATGCCAAGATGGATCCGGATGATATAGCTGCGCTCTTTGCGGCGATGGGTGACGGCGGTTCTGCACCTGCTGAAGAACCGGCTCCCGAACCCGAGCCTGTAGCAGAACCTGAACCCGAGCCTGAGAAGCCCGCAATGCCTGAGCTTTCCGACGATCCGAATGCCAAGATGGATCCCGATGACATCGCAGCGCTCTTTGCAGCGATGGGCGATGGCGGTGCTGCACCCGCCGAGGAACCGGCACCAGAACCAGAACCTGAACCTGACCTCGATGATGACAGCCGCAACATGTCTCAGACGGAGATAGCCGAGCTTCTCTATGGTGATGGACCGAAACCGGCGAAAAGCATGGATTTAGATGTTGACACTAATGAGAAGCCGGGGGATGCATCTTCGGAGGAATCGCAAGGGCAGGATGCCTACAGTGAGATCGATGCTCTGATGAGCGAACTCATAGAAGGTTCAGATGAGCCGAAGGAGGAAACACCTGCAGAAGTCACTCCGGATGAACCTGCTCCTGCCGCTTCGCCCGATGCTGATAGTTCAGATGTGCCGCAAGCTGTTCCGACTGGAACCGATGACCTGGAAGGCCCGGTCATAGCGGATTTTGATGAGGCGGCATTGGAGATAAAGGACATCTCCAAGAAAAAAGGTTTCTTTGCCAGACTGCTTGAAAAACTCCGGGGAAAGAAAAAATCAGATAAACCCGAGGGTGCGGATGAGAGCGATGCCGATAAAAGGGAGAACTTCATTGTCAGGTTCTTCAAATCGATATCTCATGCTTTGACGGAATCCGTTGAAGATATGGAAGAAGCAGCTGCTGCCGAGCAGGCTGCCGCGCTTGATGATGCAGCTGCTCTTGCAAGTCTGTCCGAAGAAAACCAGAAGATACTTGAAGAGCTGAACGGAACACCTGCGCCTGAAGAAACCGGTAAGAAGAAAAAGAAGAAGGAAAAGAAACCCAAGAAGGAAAAGCCGAAGAAAGAGCCTAAACCCCAAAAACCCAAGAAAGAAAAACCCAAGAAGGAGAAGCCGAAGAAACCGGCAGGTCCTCCTGTAAAGAAAATACCTACGAAGCGATATGTGCTGGCATTTGCTTTTGCACTGTCACTTGGAGCACTGTTCCTCACTCCGTCATTTATCTATCCTGAGTCGAATGCGATAAGTGATGCCCGGGCCGCCTTCTCACGAGGTGATTTCAAGGGTGCATATGAGTATTATTACGGAAAGAGTCTTGGCCCTGAAGACATGACCAGATTCCAGCAATCGTGGCTGATATACAGTATGCAGCGGTATCAGAATGCGTACGAGAGTTATCTTAAAGCAGACAGACCCACTGATGCACTGAATACTCTTCTTAAGGGCGTCCAGAACTATGAGACGATAGCCCCGCAGGCTGAAGCCTACAATGTATCCGGACCGGTAAACCAGTTATACGGCAACATAGAGTACTTCCTGTCAGACCGTTTCGGACTCAGTATCGATGATGCACATGAGCTGATCGCCATACCTGACAGTGAGGAATACACAAGACGACTGCAGGCGATCACCGGTTCGGAACGCTGAGGAGAAACAATGATTGCAATCATAGATTATGGCGCGGGCAATTTGAAAAGTGTTGAAAATGCGTTCAGAACCATGGGCGTGGAGACAATCTGCACATCCGATAATGACATGATACTGGATGCTGAACGTGTGATACTGCCGGGCGTCGGTGCATTTGGGGATGCCATGGGAAGAATAAGAGCCGCAGGATTGGACGAAGTGATCACTGAGGTCATAAGTAAGGGCACGCCTTTTCTCGGTATCTGTCTCGGTCTGCAGCTTTTATTTGATGAAAGCGAGGAGTCACCCGGTGTAGAAGGCCTCTCGATACTTAGAGGAAAGATCCGCAGGCTTCCCGAAGGTGATGGCAGAAAGATCCCTCAGATAGGCTGGAACAGGCTTGATTTCCATGGAAAGGGAAGGCTTTTTGAAGGCTGTGAGCACGATCAGACAGAGCCGTATGCGTATTTTGTCCATTCATATTATCTTGAGGCCGCTGATGAGAGCATAGTTACCGCAACCTGTGACTACGGAGTACGTGTACATGCATCGATCGAGAGCGGCAATGTCTTTGCCTGTCAGTTTCATCCGGAGAAGAGCGGGGAGTTCGGATTGGGAATTCTGCGCAGATTCATAGACATCGGCTGATCATCGCCGGGATTCAAACAGCGTTTCAGAGGGTAGGAAAAGATCATGCTTACAAAGAGGATAATCCCCTGTCTTGATGTCAAGGACGGCAGGGTAGTGAAGGGTATAAACTTTTTATCTTTAGTCGATGCGGGTGATCCGGTTACAACCGGTGAGGCCTATTCAAAGGAAGGCGCCGATGAGCTTGTGTTTCTGGATATCACTGCCACATCAGATAAAAGAAACATAGTATCCGATATGGTCAGAAGAGTCGCCGAGAAAGTCTTTATTCCTTTCACTGTAGGCGGTGGCATTCGCTCAGTTGATGATATGCTGGGCATCCTCAGAGAGGGTGCCGACAAAGTAGCGGTCAATTCAGCAGCCATAGACGATCCTGATCTGATCTCAAGAGGCGCGGACAGATTCGGCAGCCAGTGCATAGTTGTCGCAATAGATGCCAAGCGTACCGGTGAACCCGGAAGGTGGAACATATTCCAGGCCGGCGGACGCATAGATACAGGCATTGATGCTCTTGAGTGGGCTGTTACCGCTGAGAAAAAAGGAGCGGGGGAGATCCTGCTCACAAGCATGGACTGTGACGGGACAAAGGACGGATATGATCTGGAGCTTACAAAAGCAGTCGCCGAACGCGTCGGGATCCCGGTCATTGCGTCGGGTGGCGCGGGTAACTGTGAACACTTTAAGGAAGCGCTTACAACAGGCTGTGCAGATGCTGCGCTTGCCGCATCGCTCTTCCATTACAGAGAGCTTTCGATAAAGGAAGTCAAGGACTATCTCGCCGGACAGGGCATTCCTGTGAGACCTGTCAGGTGACGGGCGGGGGCGCAGTCAAAGATGGCAATGATCACCGGGGGCTGGCAGGATGCCCTGAAAGACGAATTCAGGAAGCCATATTATGCCAGGCTTTACAGTTTTGTACGCAAGGAGTATCACGAGCGTGTTATATACCCGCCGTCTGAAGATATATTTAATGCTCTGCACTATACGCCGGTCGAAAAAGTAAAAGTTCTCATACTGGGGCAGGATCCGTATCATGAACCCGGGCAGGCGCATGGCCTGTGTTTTTCTGTTCCGGAGGATCAGAAGGTACTGCCGCCTTCGCTTGAGAATATATATAAAGAATTGCATGATGATATCGGGTGCCCGGTACCGACGTCCGGAAATCTCAGAAAATGGGCCGATCAGGGCGTGTTGCTTCTGAATACACTTTTGACGGTGCGTGCGCATCAGGCTTTCTCACACAGGGGAATGGGGTGGGAGCAGTTTACGGATGCCGTGATAGACGTCGTGAATAAACAGGACAGACCGATAGTCTGCATGCTCTGGGGGAGACCGGCACAGGAAAAAGCCGCAAGGTTAGACAATCCCCGTTTCCTGATATTGAAGGCGCCGCACCCAAGCCCGCTTTCAGCTTACAGAGGATTTTTCGGATGCAGGCATTTTAGCAAGTGCAACGAATTTCTTGTTAAAAACGGCGAAGAGCCGATCGATTGGAGGATATAATATAATGAAAAAACCATTCATTTCACTGGATACCGCCAAAAAGATATGCCGCGAATATCCTACGCCGTTTCATATCTACGATGAGACCGGCATACGCGAAAACATGAGAAGAGTGAGGGAGGCTTTTTCCTGGAATCCCGGATTTACAGAATATTTTGCTGTAAAAGCTCTTCCGAATCCGGAGATACTTCGCATTCTCATGGAAGAGGGCGCGGGCTTTGACTGTTCCTCCATGACAGAGCTCATGCTCGCACGTGCAGTCGGAGACGGTAAAGAGAAGATCATGTTTTCGTCAAATGAGACTCCTGCCGAGGAGTATGCTTTTGCGGATAAAATAAATGCCATCATAAATCTTGACGATATTACGCATATTGATTATCTTGATAACGTTCTTGGGACCTTGCCCGAAACTTTGAGTCTCAGATATAATCCGGGCGGTGTGTATACTCTGAGTAACGGTATAATGGACAATCCCGGAGATGCCAAGTACGGCATGACCAAAGAGCAGCTCTTTGAAGCGCTTAAGATACTCGCAGGCAAAGGAGTGAAAAGGTTCGGCATACATGCATTCCTTGCCAGCAACACAGTTACAAATGACTACTATCCCAAGCTCGCCGGAGAGCTGTTTGAGCTCGCTGTAGAGGCGAAAGAGAAAACGGGCGTTGCGCTGAATTTCATCAATCTATCGGGCGGAGTGGGCATAGCTTACCGGCCGGATCAGGAGAACAATGACATCGCCGTCATCGGTGACGGTGTGAGAAAAGCTTATGAGAGCATTCTTGTACCTGCGGGGATGGGCGATGTAGATATCTATACGGAGATGGGCCGTTTTATGACCGGACCTTACGGAGCGCTTGTGACCACGGCGATACATGAGAAGCATATTTACAAGGAGTATATCGGTGTTGACGCATGTGCGGTAAACCTTATGAGACCTGCGATGTACGGCGCCTATCACCACATAACCGTTCTGGGAAAAGAGGATGAGCCCTGCGATCACAAGTATGATATAGTCGGCTCTTTATGCGAGAATAATGACAAGTTTGCTATCGACCGTATGCTGCCGCGCATAGAAAAAGGTGATATCCTCTACATTCATGACACCGGTGCCCACGGCTTTTCAATGGGATACAACTACAATGGAAAGCTTTGGAGCAGTGAGCTTTTGCTGGAAACTGACGGTAATGTAAAACTGATCAGGCGCGCCGAGACGCCCATGGATTATTTCTCCACACTTGATGTACTGCCTGTTTTCGATAAGCTGAAGGAGCTTTCTTTGCCTGAATGAAGCGCTATATTGACAGCTTTATCGAATATATGATCATAATACGAAAGGCATCAAGAAATACAACAGATGCCTACAGACGTGATCTTGCGCAATTTGCCGAATATATGAACCGTCATGGGATAACGGCACCTGACGAGGTCACGGAGGAAGCGATAACCGATTATTGCTTTGAACTGACAAATTCAGGCCTTGCATCCGCATCCCTTTCAAGAAAGATATCGGTGTTGAAGACATTTTTCAGGTTTCTGGTTGAGAATGACGATATTCCGAGAAATCTGACGGATGTCATCGAACAGCCCGGACTCAAGCATTCGAGACCCAGGATACTGCGCACGGATGAGATAGACAGGATCATTGATTCGGTGGATAACGCAAAGCCTATGGGGAAGCGTGACAAGGCGCTGTTGGAACTCATGTATTCCGCAGGTCTGAAGGTTGGAGAGATTATTAAACTCATGCCCGAGGATGTGGATCTTAGATCTTCGGTCGTCAGCATAGATCATCCGGAAAACGGATCCGACAGAAAAATCCCGTTTGGTGAAAAGGCCAGGGAAGCACTGGTGGACTGGATCGTTATGGGCAGGGAAAAATACGTTGAGGCATTGGATGTGGCTCCGGTCTTTGTGAATACAAGAGGTACAGGACTGACAAGGCAGAGCGTGTGGAAGATCGTGCGGCACTATGCAGGGGAGGCAGGGATAAGGGGAGAAGTGACTCCCGGAATGCTCAGGCATTCCTTTGCGGCGCATCTGATGGAAAACGGAGCAGATGCGGATTCTCTGGCGAGAATGCTTGGTTTTTCAACCCGCGCGCAGACGATAATATATGAGAGTGACGAGAAGACAAGACTGAGGGATGTATATTCCGCAGCCTGGAAGAGGGGGTGAGCCGGATCACACGAGTTCGGCCATCTCCAGCAAAAGTCTCTCCGTATCTGCCCAGCCCAGGCAGGGATCTGTTATAGACTTTCCGTACACGCCTTCGCCGATCTTCTGATTGCCTTCCTCGATGTAGCTTTCTATCATTACTCCTTTGACAAGATTCCTAATGTCATCATTGTGCTTTCTGGACAGGAGAACTTCTTTTACTATCCTTATCTGTTCCTTGAACTGCTTGTCGGAATTGGAGTGGTTTGCGTCGACGATACAGGCGGGATTGGCAAGATCGCGCTCATCGTAGAGCTTCTTCAAAAGGCACAGATCCTCATAGTGATAATTGGGTATCGCCTGGCCTGTCTTGTTGGATGCGCCGCGAAGAACTACGTGTGCAAGAGGATTTCCGTTCGTCTTTACCTCATAGCCTCTGTATGAAAAGTCATGAGGTCTTTGCGCCGCGTATACAGAGTTCAATGTAACCGTTAGATCGCCGCTGGTGGGATTCTTCATTCCCGCAGGAACATCGAAACCGCTGGCCGTCATGCGGTGGTGCTGGTCTTCAACGGATCGTGCACCGATGGCCGCGTAGGAGAGAATGTCTGAGACAAATCCCCAGTTATCCGGATAGAGCATCTCGTCCGCCGAAGTCAGGTCAGATTCCTTGATCACACGTATGTGCATGTGGCGCATGGCAGCGACACCTGCTCTGAAATCGGGTTCACCTTTGGGATCAGGCTGCGATGCGATACCTTTGTAGCCGTCGCCGTTGGTTCTGGGTTTATTTGTATAGATCCTGGGTATGATGACCAGTCTGTCCGATATTTTATCGTTGATAGAGGCAAGACGGGAAACATAATCACAGACAGCATCCTCGTTATCGGCGGAGCAGGGCCCCACAATAACAACAAAGCGATCCTTGTCTGCTCCTGTGAAAACATCCGCGATCATGCGGTCGCGCTTTTTTTTGACCTCCACAAGATCAGCGGGCATGGGAATCTCTTCGATCATCTCATCCGGCGTGGGCAGCTTCTGTATATATGTAAAGGACATATAAACCTCCGATCATCAATCAAAATCACAATCTAATATTATAGCATGGGGGCGTGATGCATACAATAATGAATTGTATGCATTGAAATGTGAGTTTTTCCTTGTTAATAGCCAAGTAGTATGATAGTATTTATTTAATCCAGAAAAATAGTGGTGTACCGTCGTACGGGGCTGCAACCCGGTACGGCAGGGACGGTAGTTCGAGCCTACCATCGATACAGACAGATGTCTGCGGCACACCGCGT
>JAILGA010000012.1 GCA_024697225.1 Lachnospiraceae bacterium | reverse complement strand
ATAGTTGTTCTCTTTGACGGTGCCGTCCTCTTCATACATGTGGTCATCTCCGGTCATGTATATATAGACTCTGCCATTGTATACCAGTGCATATGGATCGGCCCCGAAGCGCTGCACCATCAGCGGATTGTGATCGCCCTGTTTCTTATAGCTTCCCTTCATAATTGTCAGTTTCTCCCTTCCGGTTTTACCTGTTCCTGTTGCTTTGTCTGTTTCTTATCCTTCATTGCAGCTGCCTGCTTTGTCCTGTCACGCTTTTTACGCTCCTCGCGTTTTTCCTCGGCTGTATCCGTCAGCTGTTTGAAACTGATCTTGGTCTTTCTGACTTCGTTCGCGGCACGGATATACTTATCCGCCTTGTCGGGATCAATGAGATTGAGAACGCCCAGAGCACCTGCGTAGCGATCCTTGCCTGTCTGTGTCGAGCGCTCCTTTTCCTTCCCCTTCAGATAGGCTTCGCATGCCTTGTCAAGCTCCCCGAGATACGTCCCGAGAGCTTTCCTCTCACCTGCATTCAGAGGACTTACTGCGGGGTTGTTGATAGCAGCTTCAGCGCGCTTTGAAAGACTTATGACCTTTTCGAGCGTCGACATCATGTTCCTGTATTCACGGGAATTTCCATGACCGAACCACCCTTCTTTGGTGTCCTTCATCATTTCATAGAAGGGTGTGAGCTTTTCGGAAAGTTCCGCTCCCCTCACCTTGTTTTCGAGATGATACTGCTCATCGACTCTTGCAGCAAGTGAAGCGAGATCATGTCCCTGAACGATCTGATCCAACCTGTCCATGAGTTGTTTTTCCGTGCGATCCGTCACGTTTTTTGAGGCGTTGTCCCTGTATGCGGTCAGATCCGTCAGAAGCTTCTTTACGTCATCGCACAGAAGCTCGCCCCTCTGCTGTACCTGTTTGGCATCCATGCCTGCCAGGAAAGGCCCTCTGTACCAGTTTTCAAGATCACGAAAGCCGTTTATCAGTTTTTGTGCCTCGGGGGACAGTTTCCCCGCATCATCCTTTTCCGGACACAGACGCTTAATCTCTTTGACTGCATCTTTTGCGGTGTCAAAGGTCACCGTTCTGAGATATATTGCATCGGGAGTATGTCCGGAGCCATAGTTTGCCGCCACGCTGCCAAGGCTTTCTTTCACCTTTTTCAGATCCTGAAGCGAGAAACTCTCGCTGTCTACTCTGTAATTATTCTGCATTATTATCAGACTGTTTTCGAGATCATTGGCTTTCCGGCTTATTTCCGTGCTCCAGGCGGATTCATTATACATATACGGATCATTTCTGCTTGCGCTTCCGGCCTTTTCCATTTCAAACAATTCGGCACTGCCCTTTAAAAACGCATATTTGGGATAGAAATTGACTGAAGGAAAATCGTCCTTTTCGAAGAACGGAATGTCCTGTCTGCGCGAAGCCTCATCGATCTGGAACTTTCTTATCGGTGAATTCCAGGAATCCAGAGCATCGGGACGGTCTGAGAGCGAATTATCGGTGTATTCCCTGATTACCTGAAGATAAGCGCCGAGAACAGGCTGCTGTTCCATCAGTTCCCTGTCAGCGAGGATTTTTTCCGCCACATCATGATATTGTCTGACAGCGGGTTCCAGCGTTTTTTGAACGCTGTCGGAAAACAGTCTGAGCGTCTCTCCCGATGCTGTCAGGATCGTTTTACTCCCCGGAAGATCCTCCGGACAGTAGCATGCAGGTGCCAGCAGCGAGAAATCCAGACTTTCGATGTCTTTCTTGTATTTTGACAATCCCGGGATGGTCTTATAGTCGAGATTATCTTTCATGTTCATCAGAAGCCTCGCGTCAATATCGGTAATATGTAGTCCGCCCTCTCTTGCCATGGTATTGTCACGTCTCTCGAGAGGTGCAGTCTTCATGTCATATTCCGCCGCTCTGTCCTTAAGAGCCTGTCTCGCTGTCGGTGAAAGATCCGCGGCATATTCATCCGCCATGGAACGGATAGCTTTTTCCATCTCGCGGTAATCTGTTCTTGTCCTGTCTTTTTCCCTGCGGAGTTCGAGTGTCTTTATAAAACCCTCCTGTGCTCCCAGGATCATTTTATCCTTTATACTCTGTATATAAGCTGCCTGATCCTTGCTATCACCCGCGGCAGCAACGTCCCTTCTGAAATCCTTCATATTGGCGTCAAAGCGCCTGATCATGCCGCGATAATCCATTGTACGGGCATTGTTTATATAATCATCCAGAATGGGGAAATCATGTCTGACGCCGTTCCTGTCATATTCCGCACCGTCTATTCTTGTATAGCTTATGTCCTTCGTTTCCTTTACGGCAAGAGACATGAAAAACTCCAGCTGACCGGGTTGCCAGCCGGATACTCCGTCATACAGGTAGTTCTCTTTTGCGATCTGATTACCGCGAAGCGCCATCAGGTCATTATTTCTATCAGCCACAAGGTTGATCCGGGATCTTTTATCCGGATCTGTCTCACCGCACAGCAGAGCATCCATTGCTCTGCCCGAACTTAATACCAGATCATATTGCTTTGGTATTCGCTTGTTTATGGGCTCTGTAGCATTCATATTGACAATGGCTGCCAGATTGGAACCGACGCTTTTTGCGGGGTCAGCAATTCCGGATATCCTCATTGACTCCAGTTTTTCACCGGCAGTAGTCAGAACACTTCCGACGGGATCCTTGAGAAAATCATCGATCTTTATGCCGTTTGACCTGCAGAATGCGTAGCAGCTGTACATTCCGTTGATCCTTGACTGCATGGACTTATCCTCGGCAAATTCCGCGGGGGCACCGAATGTTCTGGTGATATCCACGTTACCCGGCTCAGTAAACGGTATATCGGCGAAATTCCCGGATACCTCGCCGGCAATGGCAAGAATATCATCCCGGTCCTTTGAATACTTTTTTTCAAGCTCAGTGATCCTGTCATAGTCACCGTCAGTCAGTTTTCCGCCTCCGGTGATCCTCTTATCCATTTCCTCTAAGGCAGTGACAAGTTCATTTTCCGAACTGAGCAGATTTCTGAATGCATACTTCTTTGTCGGTTCCTCGCCTGCGAAATGATCGTCGGCCACACCGGAAAACATTTCATCCAGCTTATGCATGATCCTTCCGACGCTGTCACCATACTTCTCAGAAAGTGAAACATCAACTGACATAAGAGCTTCTACATCCCTGCTTCTTTCAGGAGACACATCATCTATGGAAAATCCCTCGGTGGTAAAGATACCGTCAAATCTTCCGCCATCGAAATTCCTTGCAAACTGTGCCGCCCGCGACTTCGAACCGGCCGAGACGATACTGTCATGATGCTTTGATGCAGTCGAAAGATCGTCCGCATATGGCCTGGACAGGCACTTCAGGCGATCATTGGCTCTCTCCAGGGCTGCCTTTGCAAGAGCTGCCTTTTCACCGACATCTTTGGGGATTGCGGCTGTCAAACGCGCACACTCGGATTCGATCAGGTATTCATAGCGGTCATCCCGTTCGCTGATATCCCTGTAACCACGGACATCATTCACGATGCGGTTTATACTTCCCGGAGAAAGTGTGTTGTACATCTGATCGATCACTTTTTTCGAGGTCTCATCATCTGTGAATATGAAGGATATCAGATTCGGCAAATAGCTGTTTTGCGCATATCTGACATTGTCAGCCGTAAGAAGACCCGATTTATCACCTTTCACAATGAAATCAATGGATTTTCTCCGTTCAGTATCAAATCTCTCATACTGCTCGGGGGTGAGAGACTGACGAAGAACAGAATCAAGTACAACAGGATTCGCGGTCAGAAGCAGGCGGCTTTTTGCGTAGAAATCCTTCTGTAATGCCTTTCTGGAGCCTGTGAGTGTTTTTAACGCATCCCACGGTTCGTTTATCTTCTGCTCATTACCAACTGCGGATGATGCCCTTGACATTTCTTTGGAGGAAGCCGTTATATCCATAAAGAGATTTCTGAAATCCTCCTGAGATAAACTGCGCTGTTCAGGTTCTGAAGCCTGAGGCTGTTTTACCGGTGCAGTTGAAGTTTCGTCCTTTGCGGGTACTTTTTCCGCATCATCGGACGCAGGTGCAGGAATAGTGGCGGATGTCGTCTCGACAGATATCTGTCTTGCGGGTCCGACACCGTGCTCTCGGTCGATCGCACTGAGTGCCGCTTCGTCACTCTCAGTACGCGTCTTTGCCTCGTTTATAAGAAAATCCTTATTGAGGATGGCCGGAAGATATGCTTTTTCCCTGGCTGCTATACCCTCTGTCGCCAGCTCGTGCATCCTGGGGATTACCTGACGACCGATCTGGCAGCGAAAACCTTCGATATCTAAGCCGCCGATATTCGCCCCGGGATCAAAAGCTACCGCGCCGCTTTCATCCATATAGACGCCTTCTTCGGGTAATCCGTATATAGTTTTGCCATCCTTGGCGATATGAATATCCGAAATCCAGTTCAGTTCAACACCTTTACCATATCCCATTGTAAGTATCGGAGAAAGAAAATCCCGGATATTCCGACGATAAGTCTTGTTCGGGTCTACAGTCCTGTCTATACCGTTAGAATCTTTGAACAACAGATCATTCCCGTCTATCCCGACCACTGTTACATAATGATTTCCTACAAGCAAAGCAACAGGACTGTGATCCTCCAGTATCGCTTCCGAGATCTTTACCATTGCAAAATCCGCAGTATTATCCAGATATGCATCGGGTGTAATATTCTGTGCTTCATCACGCAAGTCACGGTATGATGTGAAAGAAACGGCATGCATCGCACAGTTTGGAACCGTGCGTATGGCAAGATCGGGAGATTCGAAAGGATTAGACATCCTGTCTTCATTCATGGTAATTACAGAATCTCTGTCAAAAACACTTCCATCTTCTATAGAATATGCTTCTTCAATTGTCAACTGCGGTCTGAAATTTCTTATGTCGAACTGTGTCAGATTAACGCCCCTGCTCTGCAGGAGAAGCTGATATGCACATGACCAGCATCCGTTATAACTATGCTGGTAATCAGATAAATTGATATCAGGTAAAATAAAACCGTTTTCGGTTTCGGTAATCCTGGGAAGAGTTTTTCCCGGCCTGCCCTGTGCTGTTTCTGCATCGGCTTTCCTGGAGAGCTCTTCGATCTTCAGCATGCTGTCGCAGCGCTCAGTGAGTACATCTACAACATTTTTGGGGACTATCGAGCCGTTGTCTTCAAGCCATTTGGCAATGACGGCTACATCTCCGGTATTTCTGATACCATAAGGACCGGCATAAACAGGGATCATTACGGGCTTAGGCTTTGGCGTGTAATCCGCTGTGTCATTACCGTCGAATAATCCCTGGTTTCTGCGCAAATACTCTTCAAATTCCCTGTCTGACATAAGATCGGGATTAACTTCACCGTTATAACCGCCTCTGAACATAAATATCCCTCCTCATATTCACTGTGGATCATCTTGGCATTCCACGCGATAATCGATCGCTGTTAATTATGATACGTTTCAGCCCTGCCGTTTCACATTGTGTTTCATAAAAAGGAAGTTATACCTGCCGCATCTGTAGAAAAATGAATCAATAGTTAGATTTTAACTTGTATCGTATAACGTGTCAAACCGTCATTCGGCAAATGCGGAGGTCTTTACCGGCTCCTTGCAGTAAAAACAGCAGTAAAATAACGGGCGGCTCCGTTTGCCACAGAGCCGCCCGTTTCCCGATCACATCACGTAAATAAGGGATTTATTATTTTTTCACTGTCACGTAGACCGTCTCTTTCTTCTTGCCGCATGTCACTTTGAGTTTGGCGGGTTTGCCTGCTTTGGTAACCTTGCCGGCTGTGATGATGCCGTTTTTGTATGTGATGCCGCCTGTCGCCTTGATCTTTATGTTACCTAGATCAGTTGAGTATTCGGGATCCAGGACTACTTCAACAGTGCCCTTCGTGCCCTTTCTCATTGTGATCGTCTTCTTCGTGCCGTTTTGTTCTACATCAAGAGTTCCGTCTTCTACATGAACTGCCTGTACGGGGCTCTTGACCGTTACCTTGCAGCGCCTGATATTTACCTTGCCATCTTCTGAAGCCTTCGCCCTGCTCTTCACAACGATATACGCAGTACCCGGATGCTTTGCGGTCAGAGGAAGTTTGCAGGTCTGACCCTTCCCGGAAACAACAGGTGCCTCGGGCACTCCTGCCTCGACCACATCCTCGTTTGTGGACGCAATGCTCAATATTTCAAATTCGTCTCCGGTGGTATTCTTTTTGCCGGTTATCTTTACGGTTATCTCCTTGATGTTATTATTCTCTGTGGTCACCATGCTCTTTTTCTTTGTAACCGTAAGACCATGACTCTTGTCATTCGTGACCGCTTTTTCAGGAACAGCAGGAATCGCTTTGATCGTAACCGTGCGGCTTATCTTTATCTTGCTGCCGTTTGACGGATCCGTAGCTTTTACAACAGCTGTTATCACAGCTGTTGTCTCTTCCGTTACTTCCTTAGCAGTCACCAGACCCTTCTTAACAGTGATTTTCTTGTTATCGGACTTCCAGGTCACATTTCTCGGATCTGTGCTGTCGTAAGGATTAAACAGAACTGTAAGGAATGCCTGCTGTCCGCCGGCGATGCTCATCTCCCCTCCTGTTACATCCTCATTGTCCTCGTTGATGATGTAGAGATTATTCGTATAGCTGACGACTGTAACCTTGCAGCTTGTCTTCTTATTGCCGCAGTATGCTGTAACAGTGGCGCTGCCCTGACCCACTGGATAGAAGTTGCCGGACTGGTCTACCGCCACGATATCCCTGTTCTCTGTCGCGTAATGTACCGCAGGCGTCTCGCCCTCTCCCGTAAATACAGGTGTTGCGGGATTGCTTACAAATGGTGTACTCGTCTGTATGGTCAGCTTATTGCGTTCGAACGCAAGTTTTGTAACCTTTACGGCCTTCTCCTCAGGCG
>JAILGA010000141.1 GCA_024697225.1 Lachnospiraceae bacterium | reverse complement strand
TGCAACAAGGACCAAAAGGATACCATCGGCAAGATGGAGCGCTTCACGGAGGATATCTACGAGCACCTGGGTGTTCCGGCATACCGGACGATCCTTTCCTACGCGATCCAGCGCTCTCCCGCCACTCCGGCGATCGAACGGGACGATGCCGGCCAGATCGATCTCTCCCTCTCGGCCATGACCAGTCTTGACGCCCACGCACAGCTGATCAGCGGCTCCATGTATTCCGAGGACGGGGTGGACGAGAACGGTGCGATCGAAGTCATCGTGCCGCAGGCCACACTGGTACAGAAGGGACTGCTGCCCGATGAGGTTCTGACCTTTGACCGGCTTAAAACAGCTGACGGTAATCCCATACGGATACATATCATCGGCGTCTTTACCGGCGAGAATGATGAGGATTTCTATTTCCAGGAGGATCCGGACAAAATATTCGCCCAGTGCTTTATGGAACCTGATCTGTTCCGGTCTCTCTTTACGGGGGATAATGCCTCACGCTACACGATCATGATCTCCTTCTATGATATGCCCGATTACCGTCAGGTAACCTCCTCCGATATCGACAGGATTCGGGAGGCCACCACCTGGCTGTGCAAGGAAAGTCCGTACCGGAGTGTCTTAAAGGAGCCCGACTACCGGAGCATCCTGGAGGAGTACGCCCTGAAGCAGATCCGGATATCCGCCACCCTGACGATCCTGCAGATCCCGGTTCTTGTGCTGTTGGCCGCATTCCTCTTCATGATCTCGGGACAGATGTACGAGATGGAGCGCAACGAGATATCCGTCATCAAGAGCCGCGGAAGCTCCAGAGGACAGATCCTCCTCCTCTATCTCTACCAGGGTGCCTTTCTCTCCCTCCTGGGCGCAGCGTTCGGCATTCCACTCGCCGTCCTCTTCGCACGCCTGTTAAGTGCGACAAGGAATTTTCTGGAGTTCCGTCCGGATGTCTCCCTGCCGGTGACCTTCTCACCATCCGCCATTGCGTATGCCGGTGCGGCGGTCCTTATCACACTTCTCAGCATCTCCCTGCCGGCGGTGCGTCACAGCAAGGTGACCATAGTCAATCTGAAGCAGCAGAAGGCCGTAGGAAAGACTCCCCTCTGGCAGAAGCTGTTTCTGGATATACTGTTGATCGGAGTCTCTCTCTACGGTTATTATTCCTTTCACCGGAACCTGGCCTCTCTCTCGGATACTGTCCTCTCCGGAAAAAGTCTGGACCCGCTCCTCTATATCAGTTCTTCCCTGTTCATCGTGGGAATGGGACTCTTCTTCCTGCGCATCCAGCCTCTCATCATCCGTCTGCTCTATCTGTGCGCAGGCAGGTTCTGCGGTCCCGCCGGATATATCTCCTTCATGGAGAATTCCAAGAACGGACGTAAGCTCACTCTCATCATGCTCTTCCTCATCATGACGGTCTCCTTGGGTATGTTTCATGCCACGGTGGCGCGCACGATCCTGGAAAATGCGGTGGAGAACACCAATTATCTCGATGGTGCGGATGTGATCATCAAGGAGAACTGGCCCATGATGCAGGACGAGAACGGCGCGCCCACCGGCATCTATCTTGAACCCGATGCCACCAAATATCTGTCCATGGACTTTGCCGACAGCCATACCCGCGTCCTCTTCGACGATAAAGCCTATCAGAAGCAGGGACGGAATTCCCGCATGTCTCTCACCCTCATGGGGATCCACACCAGGGAATTCGGTGAGATGACCTCCCTCCCGGCAGGGATCAACGAGAAGTCCTGGCACACCTACTTAAATGAACTCGCTCTCAACGAGCAGGGGCTGTTGGTGTCCCGCAATTTTTCATCTGTACAGAACGTACAGATCGGGGATACCATCAGCTTTTATAACGGCGACGGCAAGGCCCTGACGGGAACCGTGGTCGATTTCATAGACTACTTCCCGTCCTATCGTCCCACGATCACTCTCATCAATCCGGACGGCAACGCATCGACCGAGGAAAACTACCTGATCGTCGCCAATTACTCCGAGATCCGCAAGCGTATCGGTGTGCAGCCCTATGAGCAGTGGATCTCCCTCCGGGAGGGGACTTCGCCGAATGATGTATATGACTTCATCACCTCCCATCGTATGACGGTGCGCAAGTATATAAACCGGGCAAATGATGTGGAGCATACCATGACTGATCCGCTGCTGCAGGGCACCAACGGGATCCTGACCATGGGCTTTGCTGTCACGCTCCTGCTCTGCGCGGTCGGATATCTCATCTTCTGGATCATGTCCATCAAGGAGAGGGAGCTGGTCTTCGGTGTGCTCAGAGCCTGCGGCTTCCACAAGGGAGAGATCGTGCGGATGCTCCTTATGGAGCAGCTGTTCTCCGGCGTCTTTTCCGTGCTCGCGGGAATCGGCATCGGAAAGCTCACCTCCGCAATGTTTGTACCTATGCTCCAGGCATCCTACGCGACGTCGGATCAGGTATTGCCGATGAAGCTCATAACCAGGGCCTCCGATCTGTACAAGCTCTACGGGATAGTGGGAGCCGTTATGCTCATATGTATCTTTGTACTGATATTCCTGTTGTTCCACATGAATGTGACCAAGGCTCTGAAGCTTGGTGAAGAGTAAGCTATGGCAGAAGAAAAGATAATCGAAACAAGGGGAATAAAGAAGGCCTTTGACACACCGGCGGGCAGATTCTGGGCGTTGAAGGGGATCGACATCTCCATACCCGGAGGACTCTTTGTGATACTCAAGGGCCGCTCCGGTTCAGGCAAAACCACTCTGATGAACATATTGAACTCTCTGGATGATCCCACAGAGGGAGAGGTGTTCTTCAAAGGTATCTCTCTCAAGACTCTCTCCGGACATGAAAGAGAAAATCTTCGCAGAAAAGAGATGGGCTTTGTCTTCCAGTCGGTATCCCTTATCCCGTCCCTGAACGCCTTTCAGAATGTGGAATTCTCCATGCGCATGGCGGGAAAGAAGATCGGAAAGGAATCAACTGCCCGCGTGGAGGAATGCCTTAAGCTGGTGGGACTGGGCAACCGCATGACGCATATGAGCGCGGAGATGTCGGGAGGCGAACAGCAGAGAGTCGCCATAGCCCGGGCGCTCGCTCATCATCCCGGGATCATCTTTGCGGATGAACCGACCGCGGAGCTCGACTCGGCGATGGCAGCCAGGGTTACGGAGATATTCAAGGAAATGACCCGCAGGGAAGGTATAACTGTGCTTATGACCACCCACGATGTGGGACTTATGGGCGCGGCGGACATGACGATAGAACTGGACGGCGGAGAACAAAAGTGAGCACTTACGCTCGGTATTGTCGAGCGTTAGTGCGAACTTTGTTCCATTGAACGAAGTGAAATGGAACTTCCTTAAAAACAGGAAAAAACATGGCAAAGGATAAAACTACAACCAAAAATGACGCCGTCATGAACGAAGATGCCAGAAAGATCATGCCTTCGGATGTCATGGTTCAGGCTGACGGTCTTGTAAAGATATACAAAACGAGGACCACCGAGGTACTGGCTCTTCAGGGACTTGATCTCACGGTAAAGGAGGGAGAGCTCACGGCTCTCATCGGCAACAGCGGCAGCGGCAAATCGACGTTTCTGAACATGATCGGAGGGCTTGACAGACCAAGCGCCGGATCGCTGTGGGTTGACGGCAAAAATCTCTTCGCCATGAGTGAAAAGGAGCTTGTGCGCTACAAGCGTGACACCGTGGGCTTTGTGTGGCAGAACAACGGCCGGAACATGCTTCCATATCTCACCGCGATCGAGAACATCATGCTGCCCATGAACCTTTCGCGGGTCAGGAACAAGAGAGCCCGTGCCCAGGAGCTGCTTGAGCTGGTGGGACTTCCGAACAAAAAACACAGCAAGATGAACATGCTCTCAGGCGGTGAGCAGCAGAGGATCGCCATCGCAATAGCGCTTGCCAACAAACCGAAGCTCCTGCTCGCAGATGAGCCTACGGGATCGGTGGACTCCGCCACTGCCGATTATATATTTGACCTGTTCACCGAGCTTAACAACGGCGGACAGACCATACTGATAGTCACGCATGACATGACCCTGTCCAAAAAGGTCAAGCGCGTAATCGCCATCCGCGACGGAAAGATCAGCTCAGAGCGCGTGCTTAAAGAGGAATTTGCGGACAGAGTAAGGGAGAGCGGCATAGACTGGCGCACAGAGGATACCCAGGATGAGTTCGTGGTGCTTGACAAGGCAAACCGCCTGCAGCTGCCGCAGGAGCTTCTGAATGAGCTCGAGCTTTCCGGAAATAAGGTCAGGGTTTCCTACCGCGACGGCCATATAGAGATCAGCGCCCCCGAAAAGGACGGTGAATGATCATGTGTCAGTCCAGAATAAGTCCCACGGGACAGTGATCCGAACCCAATATATCCGCATAGATAACGGCATCCTTAAGCCTGTCCGAGAGCTTCGGCGATGTTATAAAATAATCGATGCGCCAGCCCGCATTGTTCTCTCTCGCATGGAAGCGGTATGACCACCAGCTGTAAGCACCCGCTTTGTCAGGGTAGAAAAATCTGAAACTGTCAATGAAGCCTGCGTCGATTATATTCTGAAACTTTTTCCTCTCCTCATCCGTGAAGCCGGCCCGGCCTCTGTTGGACCTGGGGTTCTTGAGATCGATCTCCTTATGGGCGACGTTCAGATCTCCGCACCAGATGACGGGCTTCTTCTCCTCAAGCTTTTTCTGAAACTCAAGGAAATCATCCTCCCACACCTGCCTGTACTCAAGTCTTGAGAGATCCTCCTTGGCATTGGGGACATAGACTGTGGTCAGATAATGATCCTCGAATTCCAGCGTGATCACCCGCCCCTCTTTGTCGTGCTCATCGATATCGAGGCCGTAGTGCACGGAGAGCGGCTCCCTCCTGCTAAACACGGCCGTCCCGGAATATCCCTTTTTCTCGGCATAGTTCCAGTATTGGTGATAACCCGGCAGGTCGAGCTCAATCTGTCCCTCCTGCAGTTTGGTCTCCTGGAGGCACATGACATCCGGGGCCTCATTTTTTACAAAATCGGGAAAACCCTTTCCGACACAGGCTCTGAGGCCGTTGACATTCCATGAGATATATTTCATCCGCTCTGCTCCCTCTTATGTTTACAGTATATGATCTACGAATTATCCGCCCTGTCCGGTCTCTTAAGCGCACAAGCCCCGGTCAGCACTCCGGCGAAACAGACTATGGTACCGGTGATGAGCATGGGCTTCATCCCCAGGTTGTCAAGTATCATGCCGCTTACGAGATTGGAAAACACACCGCCTATGGTAATGGCGCTTGTCACATATGCCTGTCCCTTGACCTGATCATGGCTCGTCATCGTCTGACTCACATAATACGCGGCCGCGGGGATGAACACGGCATAGGCGAAGAGCTGGAAGGACTGGCTTATATACATCCACACCATATTATCCGCAAAAATGAGGATCAGGATCTTTATGAAGAAAGCGACTCCCGAAAAGAACAAAAGCTTCGCCGGGGACACTTTTTTCAGGACTATCCCGATGAGCGCCATTACGGGAAGCTCGAGGATAGCCTGAAGGAAATTGGAATACCCGAGCTCTGTCTCCCCGCCGCCCAAAGAGCGGATGATCTGTATCATAAAGTCGTTGATCATGTTGTGGGCAAAATAGAAGCAGACCGAGGCAATGATGAACAGGAAGAACGCCGGATATGCGCGGAAAAAGTCCGCTATGCCGTCATGGCTGTTTCGCTCACCTGCGTTTTCTTCCGATGTCTCCGGATCATCCGAAGCTTCACGGGAAGAAACATCTCCGTCTCTGTCCTTTGCAGGTCTGTATAAATATACGGCGATCACGGATATGATCATGATCACCACCGTGCAGGTCATAAGAAGAGATGTACCGTATTTCTCCACGGCCCTTCCGATAAATGCCGAGGTCACGGCAAAACCTGCGGAGCCAAGCCCCCTCGCAAGCCCGTAGTATATGTCGACGCCCTTTTTCTGATACTCGAAGCATAACGCCGTCATGACCGGCTGATAGGCAAACTGGATCATGTAGATCAGGGCATAGATGACAAAGATCACAGGCTTATTGTCCTGAATGAATCCAAGCAGCACCGAACCGGCCAGGATGATCATACATGCTATAAGTATGAACCTGCGGTTTGTGAGCCATCCCTTTTTGTCTATTATGCCGGCGATGAAGGGCTGGAACACCGCCGAGGTGATGTTCGCGACTGCGAGCAATATCCCCACCTCGGTATTCGAAAAGCCCCTGGATAAAAGAAAGACAGCCGCATACGCGTGCACGGTGCAAAACGCCGCAAAATACGCGACATTGAGCAGCGTATAACCGGCCGTACCTTTTCTTTTTTTCTCAGTTTCCTGTCGTGACATATACATCATCCACCAGAATATCAGAATTACCGTCCGTCTCTATAAAGAGCGAAGCCGACTGCAATCCTTCGTTCAGTCTGCAGGCTCCCTTTATTTCCACCCAGTCGCCCGTCTGGGCAGTTGTGGAAAGAACCGTGTCCGAATCGCCCGAGACGCCTAACGTAACAGCGCTGTCTGCAGTTTTGACCCAGATCGAGATGTTTATCGTCTCGCCTATGAAGCGCGAGATATCAAGACGCACCGTGGCATCGCTCTCCTCGCGGGTCACTTTGAGGCATCGTCCTATGGGCGCACCCTCCGTATGATTGTCATCATTGACAAACCTCAGCGCGGACTGATGACCGCTGCCTCTGCTGTAGAAGCCCAGATCTTCCGGCTTGTGATTGGTCAGTGTGCCGTCCACCATCTTGGGCTCGAAATCAAAGATCATATCGGAGGAATCTCTGAGCGACGGTGGATTGGACGCATCATATTCCTCTCCCCTTGCGGCCAGCTGCAGAGCTTCATACGCGGGCTTCTCTGACAGATCCCCGTGATAGAGCAGCGGATTGGCCCCTCTTCTCCAGGAGGCATCGTCCGTCAGACCCCACCAGGTGACGGAGGTGAGCTTTGCGCCCTCTTCTTTAGCCTTAAGCAGTCTCCTGAAGAATTCATTCACAAAAGCAGCCTGCTTCTGCTCCGCAAAATCTCCCGAAGCGGTCTCCCCGACATCGAGCTCCGTGATATGCACCTCATCCACTATCTCACTGTAGGCGTGAAGCGCCCTGATATACTGGTCGATATTCTGGGTGTCATCGAGATGTCCCTGCATGCCGATGCCGTCGATCAGGCCGTCTCCGGCTATTGTGCCGTCGCCGTCCTTTGCTATGGCATCGCTCTTTATGAGCTTCTGATCCTCGTTGTAGACATCCTCCGAGATAAAGCGTCTTATAGCGGCTGATCTTGCGGGAAACCACTCGTTATAGTCATTGTAGAAAAGTTTCGGCATTATGGAGGAGAGATCGTCAGTCTCCGCATCCAGTCCGTATAGTGCGGCATACTCCTTTGCGTAGTCGAGCTCAGCCTCCCTGGCGAACAGGAAGCAGTAATACAGGAAATCCGGGCCTATTATCTGATAGTAGTAGCTCTCGCGCAGACCGTCGGCATTCTTTTCCTCAGAGGCCTCGTTTATCACGTCAAAGGCATAGACCGTGTCAGCAAAGCCCGCGGAATATGTATATTCCATGACTCCGCGGATGTAGGTGCGGAGGCGTTTTACGAGAGTCGAAGAATCCACCAGGCAGTCCGGATCAAGCTTTGCATTCCAGTCAGTGGTGGGCGAGCCGTTCGAAACCGCTTTGAAATCCTTTGCAAAAATGTTCGGATTGCACTGGCTGTGCCACACCAGGGTATGTCCTCTGACGGGTATACCGTTCTTTTTTGCCCAGGTCAGAAGCTCCTCGGCCGCGGGATCCGTCTTATACAGTGTAGGCGAAGTTGAATCAAAATTGTAGGCCGGTTTCCATTCATTTCCGAAGGTCATGCTGTTGAACTCACGCTTTATAAGCTCTTCCTTGTCCGGGTTTCCGATCTCGGCGGTGGGATCATTCCAGTGGTCGATGGCCTGCACAGCCACACCCATTTTGAAATCATCCGCAAAGAGCTCCTTAAGAGGCAGCGTCTCATGCGCCCCGGAGACATCTGTCTTACCGTCACCGGAAGCCTCCGCTTTTTCAGCGGGCATGATCTCCGGTATGCCTGTATCTCCTGCGGCTTCAGCCTTCTCCCCCGCTGCCTGCTCTGCCCCCTGTTCGTCCGGACCGGCGGTCTCATTTTCTGACTCCGGCGCATTCCCTGCTGCCCCGGGTGTGTTACCCGCAGTCTGCGCACATCCGGAGGTCGTAAGCGCCAGGACCAGCGCCGAAATGATCATTCTTTTTATGGTATACGATATATTTTTCATTTCCGTTGCTTAATCTCCCTTTCATCAATTTATACTGTCCGGTGGATCTAAATGTCAGCTGACCGCCTGATCACATCAGCTGTCATACAGTCACGAAGGAAGCTTCGAAAGCTCCTTCTTCATCTTCTCCTCAATAAAACCCCTGTGCTCATCCTTTACCAGATAGTAAAGGATCGAGTCCTGCACCACCTCCCGCGGAAGTCCGCGGCCCACCAGCTTGAAGTTCACAAAGCCGCGGTCGATGTAAGATGGCAGTTCCTCCTTTGACACAAAGGCAGGGCGTTTCATACACTCCGCAAACGACGGCTTTATGGTGCTGCCCAGCCTGTTCGGGCAGGGATAGGCGCCTCCCCTGTCATAGGTGATCTGCTTTAGTCCCTCGTCCCTGTAATGGGCTGTGCGCCTGGGACAGCGCGGAAAGCAGATCTCATCGACGAGTATCTCCACCCTGTCCGCCTCCGGCTCAAGCGCCGCAAGCATCTCTTCATCATGGTTTTTGTCATAATCCAGAACCACCATAAAATATCCCTTGTCAAGCTCCGCCTTAAGACCTGCGAGATCCGTGATGCGCTTGGTGGTTGAGGATATGAGAGCAAAGCGCGGATACTTTTCCCTGATGTAGGCTTCGAGCGCCGGTGAATTGACCAGCACCTGATTCCTGCCGTTGTCCGCAAGCTCCATGATCATATTGCAATAGGTGTCCGTCAGATGCTTCTCCTCAATGAGGGGATTGGTCCAGGTGAAACGCACCGGCACGCCGAAATCCGCATAGGTCTTCAGGATCTTTTTCATATTTTCCCTGTAGGCTATGCCGAAGACAGCCCGGCCTCCGTTCCAGATAGCCCCCGGGAAGGTGCCGTAGACGCTGCCGATCGTATGCCCTTCCATGAACCTGTCGGGATACTCCTTCATCAGATGAAGCAGCACCTGAAACAGATAGAAATGCACAAAAAATCCCGGCATATGCCAATAGACCGTCCTTTTGCCGTCCTCCATAGCACTCACCTGTCTTTCTGCTTAGTCACGCGGTAGGTTCCCGCCAGCCGGTTTCCCGACTCCTTAATCTTTTCCGTTACCATTTTTTTCTGCGAGAGCGCGGCCTCGAAAAACCTCCCAAGGAAGGTGTCCGATGCGGCAAATTTACCAGCACTTCTGTATTCATCCTGATAGGCATACATATCAAAATCCGGGATCGGCTCACCACTCAGGCTCTCGCCGAAGGCCTTCCAGTCAGCGGAGGCATCGACCTGCCTCTTCGCTATGATCCCCCTTATGGTCTCCAAATGCGGCGCCACCTTATCCGACACGCACCTGTCTTTGTCAAAGGTCTCCTCTGTTCCGAACAAAAAGCCCAGGGCGTATACCATCTGGGAAAATGCCTTCTCATAATCACCGGGATTGTCCTTCAGAATTTCCCTGTAATCTCCCCAGGCCGGCTGATAGACGTAGCGGATGAAGCTGTAATCCGGCAGGTGTCCCGCTCTTCCGTGCCCGAGATTCATGATTGAATTCTCGGAGGACTGATAAACACTGCCGACATAAACGCCCTTTTCCGGATCCTCGGCGGCGGAGGGATTGTGGGAGAAGCTGACCCTTCTTCGCTCGAAGCTCCCATCCTCCTGCGGCATCAGCTCGAAGAAATGCTGATCCGTGTTGTTTATCACCAGTGACGGTGTCCCCGCAAAATATGTATGCGCCCAGGTATCTGCCAGCACGTGCATTGCAAGTCCTGCGGCCTGATCGCCCTTACCCTTTGCGAGGTTCACGGTCTCTGCCAGCAGTTCCCCGCAAGGTCCGCAGATCAGGCGGTATTTGTCCCTGTAATTCCTCGATCCCCTGCCAACTTCGGCATAGAGATCCCTCGGAAGAAAGTGAAAAGAAGCCCAGATCCTCGTGATATCATTCAGTCCCATGCGGTCTGTGCGCGCATCGAGGAGTTCAAGCTGGAGCTGAGTCGTTGCAGCCTCGGACGGACCGCCCACCTTTTTTAGCCAGCTCCTTGAACAGTAATCCACAAGCTGGGCCGAATAACAGATCGCCAGACACCTTTCATGCTCGTATCCCGCAAGCACCGCGGCGCAGTATGTGGCGTAATAATGAAAATCTCCCTGCATCCGCGCCTCCTAACTTATCGTGATCACCGGTGCGCGCCGAAATGCGCCAACGATACGCATCAGCGCCGAGAATATATACCCTGCGCAAAAGACATCGACCACCATCGCCGGAGAGTGCATATAGATAAGACATATGAGTGCGATGAGAAGCTTGACCGCACCCTGAAAGGCCTTCAGCTTCCATGCGCTCTGAATGCCCTTTGACTCCCTGGCCCTGAGCAGATCCACCACTGCGGAAAAGGCCAGCGTTCCCGTGAGGTAGATCAGTATATACATCTGCGGTACATTTATCAGAGAAGCCGTAAACAGGCCCATATCTACATATATGGCGCCCTGAAAGAGGATCCTCAGTCCACCGACCATATGTCTCGCCATGGTCAGGTAATACCACAGCAGCCTGAATCCCGCTATCTCAAGAACCAGCGTATAAATGGCCACGATCGCCGGATATGCCGCCTCTTCGCTAACGAGCAGAAACAGCGCCAGCGCGAGCATGACCAGCCCGACGATTATATCGCGCACCCTCTGTACTATGGTCATGACGCCTCCTTCTCAAGCTTCCTGACCTTATATGCCGCAAAAAGCAGGAAGACGTAATTCAAAAGTGTCGTCAGCTCCACAAACAGAGTGGCAAGCCCGATCTGTTCAGCCGTGTCATCATTGGATACGAAAAACCTGCCTACGCTCGGAAAAAACACCCATGCCGACATTAAAAGGCTTAATACCGTCAGCGCAAGATACAGGTTATTCTTTTTCCTGCTCCTTTGACGGCCCTCTTTGTATGCATGGATCCCTATGTAATAGTGATAGTAAAATATGATAAGACACGCCAGGATCGCGACCAGAGCAATGAATAACCCCGCGACGATCCTCACCACTTTGTAATCCCCGGGATCCGACAGTTCAAAACCCTCCATGACTCCCGCTAATAGCCCGGCAAATGTCTCCTTTCCCAGAAACATGCCCACAAGAACCTTGAGCAGATCCCAGAGATAAAAGGCTATGACGGCAGCGCCGCTGACAGCGAGCATATCCCTGAAGCGCCTGAGTTTTATCTGTACGTCGTCATTTCTGACCAATAAACTGAGCTCTGTCCGAGCAACCTCATTGCCGACCTTCATTCTCCGTCTGTTCCTTCCTGCGACCGATTGCTTAACTGCAATATTGTACCATTTCCTGCGTATTATGTCTATTTGCAGAGACTGTTGTCACGATTCACGATGTCTGTCACCGTACCGTGATAATTGATCCAAGGACAACAATTTACATGCTAAGCTTCATTATCCTGCTTTTTTCTCACTTTTTGTGCAAATTGCACAAAAAATCAGACCAAAACGGCCAAAATCTTTGTGCAATCTGCCAATAGACACGATTACCCCATAAGTGATATCCTTTATATACGGCGCATTCAGCACCGACGACAGGATGATCGGTCCTGCCGGACACTCTCTTCAAGAGTTGAAAAACCATGAGAATTATAATAAACTGAAGGAGAAACCTGATGCGGGAAGAGACAAAACAGGACCTGTTATCAATTGATGAACTTAGCGCCAAATATGATAACGCCGCCAAAGTACTGTGGAAGAACCGTGAAATACTGGCTCCGCTTTTGAAATACTCTGTCACGGAACTCGAAAACTGTTCCGCGGAATCGATCATGAGACTGATCGACGCAGACTCTATCAGCGAAGATATGCCGGTATCAGATCTTCCGCCCACGATCCTTGAATTAGGCACGGAGCAAAGCTCAACAACAGAGAAGATCATCACCTACGACCTGCGGTTCAACGTCAAGAACCCTCTGCTGTCAACCGGAAAGCTTCTGCTTTCGCTCCATATAGACCTTGAGTTCCAAAACAAGTATCGACCAACGCTTAAGGATGGCCGGAGTTATCCTCTGATCAAAAGAGCCGTATACTACATCGCACGAGAGATCAGTTCCCAACTGGGACGCATCACGGAACGCACAAACTACGCAGACATCGAAAAAGTCATAAGCATATGGATCGTGAATGAAGACATTCCGGAGAAGCTTCAGAACACTGCCACCCGCTATTATCTGCGCAAAGAAGACTTCATCGGTATAGCGGAAGAACCGAAAAAGGATTTCGATCTGATCGAAGTAATCATGATCCGCAGGGGAGAAAAGGACGATATTACAGAGCCACTGTTTGAGTACCTGCAGAGTGTGTATGACGGTGACATAGAAAAGATAGTCAGATACACACCAGCCAGTGCAAACAAAACTATTGTGGAGGAGGTGAAAAGCATGCCGGGTATGAGTCAGGTGATATATTCCAAAGGTATCGCAGAAGGGATTTCTCAGGGGATTGCTCAAGGTATTTCTCAAGGAAGAGAGCAGGGAGTCTCTCAGGGTATAACTATAGGACAGAATAATCTGGTAACTGCTGTAGAGCGGCTCCGCAGCGGAGAAACCCGGGAAGAACTCATCGCCTCCGGATTAGACGAACATACAGTTGATCTGGCAATGACTATCAAATAGCTATCGTCCATAAATAATCATTATCTCGATCAATGAACCGGGATACATCGAATCTAATCTCAATTAAAGTTGCATATGTGCGGCAGATACTACATAAGCGATGATCTGGAAGAAAACATAAGAAAAATTCTGCAGGAAGAGACGAGGGAAGACGGTCTGTCGGCCCTCTCTGCCGGAAGTACTGCCGTTCGCGATATCTGCCCATCCGAAAAAGCGGTCATCATATCTCGAGCAGCTTCAGGAAGCAATGCACTTGCATGTCAGGAGATGACCTGGGGTTACCCGAATCCCTCCGGGAAAGGACTCCTGATAAACGCAAGGGCAGAAACCGTAAGACAGAAGCGGATGTTCAGGGATGGCATCGCCTACAGGCGCTGCGTCATACCGGCCTCCGGTTTTTACGAATGGGATCATGATAAAAACAAAGCCTCCTTCTCACATGAGGATCGCTCTCCGGTCTGGCTTGCCGGTTTTTATGATCTGTTTGACGATCTCCTGCGCTTCATAATCCTGACAACAGCCGCTAATGCTTCAGTAAAGCCTGTGCACGACAGGATGCCCTGCATCCTCAGAGCCGACCAGATATGCGACTGGATCCGCAGTGATGACAAAACAGACAGCTTCCTATCTATGGAAATGCCAACTCTTCGCCGTTATCAGGAGTACGAACAGCAAAGCCTGTTCCTGTAAAAAGGCCCGGGTGGTATTGCTTCACCTCCCGTAAACCGTTACAATACAACATCATGATAACAACCCGAACCAAAACACCCTTTGATATGCGCGACTTTATCGCCCGGATCGCTGTGATCGCCGTGCCGGTCGCGCTGCAAAACCTCTTAACCACCACCGGCTCCATGGTGGACACCATGATGATCGCATCCCTCGGTCAGATCCAGATAGGCGCGGTGGGATTGTGTGCGCAGTTTTCCTCACTGATGTTCAGTGCTTACTGGGGATTCGTGGGCGGCGGAATGCTCTTTATCTCACAGTACTGGGGCGCCGGTGACGACGACGGCATCAACCGCTCCTATGGACTCACCCTGTGCTGCATGATGAGCGTTGCGTTTATCTTCTGCGCTCTGGCAGTGCTGTTCCCTGAGACCGTCATGCGGCTGTATACAGACAAGGAATCCATCAGGAGGGTAGGGGTTGAATACCTGCGCATCGCCGGCTTTTCCTATCCGCTTATGGTATTCTCAATGGCGATGGCTGCGCTCCTTCGCTGCACGGAACGTGTACGCATCCCGTTATACGGTTCCATAGCAGCTGTCGTCACAAATATTCTCCTCAACTACATCCTCATCTTCGGACACTTCGGTGCTCCCGCCATGGGTGTCCGCGGCGCGGCACTCGCCACCGTGATCGCTCAGGCTGTCAGCATCCTTGTGATCATTCTCCTTGCAAAGATGGCTGGACACCCCTATCTGCTTGCAGTGAACAGACACTTTGGATGGAACAGGGAACTTCTTGGCATATATTTTAAAAAGTGCTATCCCATCATCCTGAATGAAGTCCTTATCGGATTCGGCAACATGACAATGAACATCGTGCTGGGCAGACAGCCGGAGGAAGCGATCGCAGCACTGGCTGTCTTTCGAACACTGGAAGGATTGATCATCGGTTTCTTTGCGGGCTTTTCCAATGCCTCCTCCATACTTGTGGGAAAAGAAGTCGGAGCCGGGTATCCGGGGATTGCCTACGCACGCGCCTGGCGGCTTGTCTATCTGTGCCAGGGCTTCATCGGTCTGATCGGTGTCCTTCTGATCTTCCTTCACACACCTATCCTTACGATCATGGGAATGAGCGGCGAAAGCTTCCGCATCGCCTTCGGTCTGGTGACGATCTATGTCATCGCAGCCGTCATCCGCATGGGGAACTGGACGCAGAATGACACCTTCCGCGCCGCCGGCGATCCTATCTACGGAACTGTCCTGGAGATCGCTTTCATGTGGCTCATGGTCATCCCCGCGGTATGGCTGACCGGCATGGTATGGCATCTGCCGACGCTTGTTGTCTTTGCCTGCTGCTACTGTGATGAACTGATCCGCTATATCCTGATGCAGGTACATCTCTTTAGCGGCAAATGGATCCGCCCTGTCACCGACATCGGCCGCGAAGCGCTCACCAAATGGAAGGCCGGGGAAAGAATTTAACAGGCTTCTGTCAAAAAAGCATCTTTACCCCCCTTTTTTTCATTTTTGCTCCGTATTAACCTGTGTAAGAATTAATGCATCCGCAAGGATGATAAATACAGGAGGGAGTACATCATGGAAAAGAGTAAAAGCATAAAGGTGATCCTGTCATCCATCATCGCAGGTTCAATGATCATGACTCAGGGCTTGTCTGTCCTTGCGGCACCGCCCGCGAAGCCGGGAAGCGGCGGTTTCGGAGGATCGTCCTCTTCTCAGGTCGTCTACTCAGCAGCACATGAAATAACCGATAGCGGCACCACACTAAGCGGTAATACCTTCTCATCCGATACCGGTGATAAGATAGCTCTGCTTGTCACCGCGTCCGGAACAACAACTCTTAAGGACATCACGGTGACTAAAACCGGGGATTCGGATGGTGGCGATAACTGCAATTTCTACGGACAGAACGCTTCTGTTCTGGTCAAGGACGGCGGCACCTTAAATATCACCGGCGGCACCATCACCTCCGGCGCGTCAGGTGCCAACGGCGCCTTTTGCTATGGCGGGAACGGCGGTCAGAACGGTTCCTCCGGCGATGGGACGACCCTTAACATATCAGGTGTGACCATCACCACCACTGGCTCGGGCTCCGGTGGCATCATGACCACAGGCGGCGGTGTAACTAATGCCACGGATCTTACAGTCACCACCTCCGGCCAGTCATCGGCTCCCATCCGCACAGACAGAGGCGGCGGGACCGTTACCGTAAACGGCGGAACCTACACCTCCAGCGGTCTGGGCTCACCGGTGATCTATTCCACAGCTGACATCACCGTGAACAACGCCACTCTTGTGTCCCATCTCTCAGAGGGCGTATGCATAGAGGGAACCAATTCCATCACCTTAAATGGCTGCGATCTGACTGCTAGCAACTCGAAAACAAACGGCCATGCTCAATATCTTGACACGATCATGATCTACCAGTCCATGTCAGGAGATGCCTCCGGCACTGATTCCTCCTTTAACATGACAGGCGGCACCCTCACGAGTAAAAGCGGCCACGTGTTCCATGTCACCAACACCGGCGCAGAGATAAATCTTAACGATGTCACGATAATCAACGAGGATACCGGTAATATCCTCCTGTCCGTGTGCAACGACGGCTGGAGCGGAAACCGCAATTCTGCAACGCTTAACGCAGTATCACAGACCCTGGGCGGCGGGATCATCGTAAGCAGCAAGGCATCCTCCGCCTCAAACGCTGCATCGTCCCTGAAGCTCAACATAGACAGTGCAAGCATCTTTTCCGGATATATCGGAGATGAGAGTGGATCGGATACGAATCTCGGAACCGTAGATATGACACTTGACGGAACCTGGGTGTTGACGAAGGATTCCTATGTTACAAGTCTTTCGGGTTCAGGTAAGATCAATTACGGAAGCTGTTCGCTGCATGTGGGTGACAAGGTGTACACGGAAGCTTCTCCATATAGCAGCCTTGCGGTCACTACAGAAAACGGCAGCACGGATACGGACATCGACACAGAAAATTCCGACAGCAGCATGAATACCGGCTCCGGTAACTCCTCCTCCGACAGTCAGACTTCCGCAGCAGTCGGAAATGCCTCTGTCACCTCGAAAAATGTTAATGTGACGCTGGAAGGAACAAAGTACACAGTAAACGTCACCGTTAATTACAACGACTCTGTCTCCTATAAGGGATTGAAGATCGATCCGGAAAAGGATCTGTCCGCCTCCATCGATATGAGCGGTATTAAGACCCTGATCGATTCCCGACTGCAAACCGGTGTCTCCGACAACCTTCTTTCAGTTCGCTACATGGCAAAAAAGGCTAAAAATGCTTCCTCCTCAGCTTTTTTCTACCCTGTGATATCATTTCACAAAACCGACGCCCGCGACGCCGGTCTTACAGCAAAAGATGTAAGAGCCATCAGCAACACAATCAAAAAGCTTAATTCCAGCCTGAAGAAAAAGAAGTGCGGCTTCACCATTAACAAAATCGACCTGTCAGAGAGCAGTGTCACCGTATGTTCGCCTCTGGGTGATAACGGTCAGCTTACTCTCACCTCGAAGGGAAAGCTGCCCTCCTCTCACACGGTATCCGTCATTTCCGTGCAAGGCGACAGCTTCACTCTGACAAAAAAGCAATACAAGATAACGGTGATCGATGAAACGACCGCCACCGTGAAAATTACCGGCAAAGGTACGAACTTCACCGGCTATAAAGAAATGAAGGTGACTGCTCCCGCGGAATGATTCACAATAATAAGCACTTACTCTTTATCCGTTCACATGCTCCTGATCCGGAACGCAAAAGCCGATCAATGACGATCCGGCAAATATTTCCACACCCCCGGCGGCCTGCAGGCCGCCGGGGGTATCTGTTTAAAGCAGTATGATCTGCCTCATTTCTCTCTGCTATATTACTCCGCCCGTTATCACCACTGCGTCACAGCACAATGATCGGTAAATTTGGCTTTACGTTTCGTTTTTGTGCAAGTTGCACAAAGAATCAGGCCAAAACGTCCAAAATCTTTGTGCAATCTGCCAATAGACTATTCCCTTTCAGATGTGTTATCATTTCCTCACGGCGCTGCCTGCGCCCTCACCCGGAGATTCTATCCCGGTGTATCAGCGTATGTATCATGATCTTTCGTCAATCCCGGCAATGCCGGATACTTTGCGCACATCTGAAAGGAGCTGTCTCTATGGAAAAGATCAGCACTTCATCAATTGCCACACCCTGCGATTCTGCCAAATCGGACAAAACCAACTATCTGTTTCAGAAAGCAACCGGTCATATCCCGTATAACATGACCAATGATTACATCTTCCGGATCGTGCTTCAGAAAAACGAGGCTTCACGAAAATGTCTTATCCGTGATCTTCTGCATCTGAAGGATGGCGAAGTCGTGTCCGCAACCGTACTCAATCCGATAGACCCCGGGGACGCCTCCTCTGCAAAGGAAACCCGCATGGATATCAGAGTTGAGCTGAACAACCATGCCCGCCTTAACATAGAAATGCAGGTTACAGATTATCATGACTGGCCGGAAAGATCCCTCACTTATCTCGCAAGAGAATTCAATTCTCTTAAACACGGAGAAGACTATAAGGACGTACCTCCGGTCTACCAAATCGCATTCCTGAACTACACCCTTTTTCCGGAAGATCCTGAATTCTACGCCACCTACCGCATGATCAACGTGAAAACCGGCAAGGTATATAGTGACAAATATACGCTATCGGTGATAGAATTAAACCATATAGACCTGGCGACAGAAGATGATCTCCGCTATGGCATCGACAAATGGGCCATGCTGCTAAAGGCCACCACATGGGAGGAGGTTAAGATGATCACTGAAGGAAACAACGCACTGGCATCCACAGCCGAGTCCATCTTTCTCAGCAATGAGGATTACAATATCCGAAAGGTCGCACTCGAGCGCGAAGAAGCCCGCATCAGACAAGAGAAAAAAGATGAACTTATAATACAACAAGCTGCTCAGATTAATAATCAGGCTGCTGAAATAGAACGCCTGAAAGAGATTATCGCATCTGCGGGACTTAAGTCGTAGACTCTCATTGTCTATTTATGACAAGCGATCCCAGGGAAGCCGCTTTTAGGCAAAACTGTGTCATCCCGCATAATCAGCAACAGTACCGCGGCCTACGGGCCGTGTTTTTTTGTTCGTAAAAGACTACCTCTCCTCATAATGCCGCAGGAGCCGGCGTATGTCGGCTCCTGCGGGTGTTGATTCATGTTACTGTGCAATACTTTCTGATATCAGGCACTATCAGGGCTTGATAACTCTGATCTTACCAGTCACATCAGTCGCGCTGTCATTGTAAATCCTGACGTAGAACGAATTGTCCTTCTTCTGTCCGGTGACGTTGATCACGTTTCCGGGAGCAGTTGTATTCGCTGCCACGCCGGCATACGTTAACGTCCTAGCGTACTTGTCGATAGTCACTTCTGTATCATCGACATCATGTTTCTCAGGCTTGTATGTATAAACCTCAACATTAGCTACGGCATTGTCATTCGTGAAC
>JAILGA010000121.1 GCA_024697225.1 Lachnospiraceae bacterium | reverse complement strand
GTCATAATAGTATCCCACAGCATGGAAGAGATCGCTGAAGGAGCAGACAGGATACTCGTTGTGGATCGCGGAAAACTCGCCTTTGACGAGGCGCCCTCAAAACTCTTTGACAGAAGAGAAGAACTTGAAGCCATGGACCTTGCGATCCCCAAGGCCCGCTATCTCCTTGACGAGCTCAAAAACAGAGGTCTCGCGGCTCTCGACACCTCACCGCTCACTGTCCGCGGCGCCGCGCAGGCAATTTATGACGCGGTCAGATCTTTGCGAGGTTGAAAAAGCTTTTTATATCCATGTATAATGATCTGAGATTGGCTTATACAGGGTGAGTTTATATTTGAAGACCGCCAAAGAAGAGACAATATGAGAAAACTGGCATTTATCCTGGCAGCAGCGCTGATCCTCAACAGCACGGGGATAGAAGCCGCAGCTGCAGCAAAAGAATCATCCGGTAAAAATGAGTCCGCTGTTGAACGGGGTTTCCTGATCGGGCCAGACGTTGAGCAGGAGGACTTGTTTTTTACTGAGCCGGACAAAGACGCTTTCTCAGCCGGATCCGGTGAGGAACAGGAGGATCTGTTCTCGGCTGAGCTCCATGAGGAACAGGAGGACCTGTTCTCGGCTGAGCCTGCGGTTCCCATGCCGTCAACCATGCCCACAAACGCGTCATGCACCATCGTAAAGATCGAGACTTCCCCGAAACTTTATACATATTCAGGCGGCCGCGGCTACGGATTTGCGTTTAACATGGAATCTGTGAGCGGAACCAATAACGTGTGGATCGACATTGACATAACGGACATCCGGGTTCAGATAGATTCCGGGCAGGTTATGAAATACGACGGAAGCGCAACCGGAAAGAGATTATCATATACTAACAGCGAGATCTATGCTCCAGTTGGTTTTCTTGATAAGAATATAAGCAAAGGTACACATACCGTCACAGTCGCAATATCAGGGACCAAAGACGGCGTGATCACCTGGTACAAAGGAAGTGTCACGGCGGAGTTTGTCAACGATCAGGACCTCACACACCAGGTCTATGAGGCAGAACTCAGTGAATACTGCAATCATTTCTCCGCAAGAAAAGGCGGCAGTATAGTTCTTGAAGACTGTTACATGAACGCCGTGTCGGATGATGATTTCGTGAGTTACCTGACACTCGTTTCCCATACCGGTGATACTGAGATCCTGAGAAAGACTTTTGACAGGACTATGAGCAGGATCACCGATTCGCAGCCGGATTGCAGGTATTGCGACAGCTTCGGGTTCTCCGATCCCTTTACGGATTATTACATGGAGCACGCTTTTCCTGACACATCCGTGATCTGTGTTGATACATTGAGGACGGAACTTATATTGGACGGACAGATCCCCGAGGGCTGGTATGACATCGTCGTTCATACCGACAAAGGTGTGACCGCCAGATGGGAAGAGATGTACTATGCCACCCTCGATCCATGGGTGACATATATTGATGTCAATGACACCGGAGACTGCGATCCGTACGGGGTTATCAGACTGCCGGACCGTTCCGGGGATTATGTGGCTGCCTTTGTATACGGCCTCAATCTCTCTGAGGACGTCTGGCCGGTTCTCTATGACGCCTCCGGCGCCGGAAATATCGCAGTGACGAAGTATGAAAAGGACAACATGGAGCGCTGCGATGATATGGGGGGCGGATATTCGGTATATGTATACCGTCTGAAAAAACTGAGCTCCGGTGTCTGGAATACGGCGCTCAACAAATATATAAAGCTTAAGGCAAATATGAGCGCCCACGGACGTGCTGAAGACTTCCAGATCAAAATAGGATATAATCCCTGTTATGCCCCCTTCACCGATCTTTCGTATGACAATGAAAAGATAAGCCGCGCAGATACGCACTTTTATCTGGACAAAAGGTTTATAGAAAACGCTCAGGACGTGGGCATAAAGAAGGGTGACGCGGATTTTGATTTCGGAGACGAGGACACCCTGATCAGTTATACGATGAGGCGGGAGCTCGAATCCACGTCGTTTCCTGTGATAAATACCGCCGACGGAAACGGCTACATACATTATGAGAGATCCTTTGATCCTCCTGTCGACAGTACGGTAATGTACGGCAGCAGGTACTGGTATCATACTGTAAGCGGCGTTACAGAGCTTGTCGGAGATACGTGGTGGGGATATAGATATGACGACGCCTCCGGGGATGAATTCACATCCGACAGACCGGGAACCTCTTTCGAGATACGTGAGCTTTCTTCGATGGAAAAGGTTGCTGCGGGGAAAGGCAGCAGTACCCCCGACCAGAACGGGAAATACCGGATCAGATATGTCGATGCTCTCAGTAAGGTTGATATCTTAAAACTTCACAGGGCAGGGGGCATATACAGGGTCGTTGAGATCGGCGAAAACGGGATCGGCGTTGACCGCTCATTCATCGGAAATTTCCCGGAGACTTCGCCCGATGATCCGGATAACCCTGACAACCCCGATGATCCGGACAACCCTGATAACCCTGATAACCCTGACGATCCCGATAATCCGGAACCCAGGATAATCGTCGTTGTGAGCTTTGATGCAAGAAACGGGGCTGTTGTAAGCAGACAGGGCGTATTTAAGGGCTCTGCAGTGGAGAGACCGACGGATCCTCAAAAAGAGGGATACGCCTTTGCGGGCTGGTACAAAGACGTCACCTGTACTGACGAGTACGACTTTAAGAAGCCGGTCACGACCAATATCATGCTCTTTGCCAAGTGGATCCGCACCGACCCCGAACCCGAGCCGGAACCGGAGCCCGAGCCAGAGGATACGCCCTTTACGGTGGGTGTCGACACGAATCATTTTTCCAATTCACTCAGATCCTTCTACAGCGGTCAGAGTGTCTCCGTATACCGGTTCAGGGACAAGGCCTATTACAACAGACTGCTGAAGCTTTGCAGCGGTTTGTTCGACATAAGGCTGCTGGATCATGTCGTTAACTTGGGCTGGGGCGGAAGCTGCTACGGGATAGCCTCCACTATGGGACTTCTGAAAAAGAAAAGACTCCGGATAGGGGAGCTTACGGACAGCGGGGTCCGGACCTATCATGATCTGTCAAAACCCGCCGCCGATGATAAGCTCTATGACAACATCAATTTCTACCAGGCGGGACAGCTTATTGGCCGCATGAGCAGCGAGACGTTAGTCGCGTCCGTTTACAAAACGGGGACTGACGTGCAGCTGACCGGATTTCTGCAGAAGCTCGTGATGAGTACGCAGGAGGGCGATCCGGTGATGTTCTCGTACGGAACCGCCGCAGGCGGCCATGCGATACTGGCGCTTGAGAGCAGGTGGGACAGTGAAGCCGGAAGCTACGTCGTAACCATGTATGATGAGAATACGGCTTCCGGGATCGCGGGAAAGGAAACCGAGCGGACGGCCGAATTCAGCATCGCATCCGACTTTTCATCCTTCGCTTACGTAACAGCCTCGGGACAGAAACTGGAGGAGGTCTGGAACCGCATGTTTATCCGCGACCTCTCTAAGATGCCGCTGTACTCTGGCAAAGAGGAGGAGTATACGCCGGATGTGTTTTTTGCGGATGGTTATGCGGCGGAAACTGCAGCCGGAGAAGAGAATGCTTCGGAACCTTTGTCTGCGGATGAGCAGAGTATGGCGGAAACTTCATTCGGAGAAGAGAATGCTTCGGAACCTTTGTCTGCGGCCGAGGGCGGTCAGGATGCTGATGAAGACAAGGTGACGCTTGTGCTCCCGTGGGCAAAGGAGCAGACGATCTCTGCGGCAAACGGACAAAGCCTCACACAGGAAGCAGGCACTTTTTCCGGGAATATGCCGGTTTTGGATGAGCGGTACGCCTTTGCTGACGAGGCATCTTTGATGCTCGCGGATGTGGAGAGAAGTGAGCTCTACTCGGTGGCTGCCGGGGATATGGACGTGACTGTAGTATATCCGGACGGAACCCTCAGCGTGGCCGGAAAATCAATAGATAAGGCGGAGTTAAAGCCCGCAGATCACACGATCGTCCTGCATGGCAGCGATTATACCTTTAAGACGGGCATTTCCGGCGAGGATCCTGCAGTTACCACATATATAAGTGCAAAAGCCGCCGGTGACGTGACATTTGCGATAGACGGCGACCAGATCATCGTCAAATCCGCGGGCAAGCTTGAAGATGTGAGTTCGACGACCTACAGGGAAAATGAGATCGCCGATGAAAAGATGCAGATATCGGACGACGGCAGCGAGATCCGAATCGTGATAGACGGCTGCAATCTGAACAAGTGGCCGGGAGTCGTGGCATCCGTTGAGGATATGTATCTGATGGGCAGCCCGTACTCCTTTGAAATGCCTGTCAGCAGCTTTACAAGGGAAATCCCCTATGCGGGAAGGGCCATCAAGCCCAAAGATCTCGGCGCGACGCTTGATATGAGCGGACTCATAAACACCGCAGGCGCATGCCTCGGCGGAATGGACTGCTCAAAGCTGTTTAAAAACCAGTGGGTAAAAGGAAAGAACAAAAATGTAGGTAAAGGCAGTTTCTATGCGAAGATCACTTTTGACTCCAAAAAGGCAAAAAAATGGGGGATGGAAAAGGAAGATATCCGGGCGGTGAAGAAGGCCGTTAAGAGTATCAACTCCCAGTTTAAAAAGAGAAAGAACTATTTCCTGATATCGCCGCTGAACCTCACTGAAAACATCGTCGGCGCAAAGGGACGGTTTGATCGCGAGGGTGTGCTCAACCTGAAGTGGATCAGAGTTTATCAGGGCGGTGCGGTAAAGGATCTGCCCAGGTCAGGGTATGTCATCATCAAAAAGAACATCGCAGACAAAGTTATCACCATAAGAGGGCAGAAAAACTATACGGGTGATGCGGTCATCGATCTGTTCTGATGAGGGATCCGGCGGATAAGCTTACGATAGTTCTGTACCGGGCGCTGCTGTTTGTTGTTGTGATGCTCTCGGGCGGCTTCTACATGTACAGCGCGATGCTCGCGGGGCTGCTGTCGTGCGCGCTGATCCTCGTCATGTCATTTCGCAGGCAAAGGATGCGTGCAATGTTTGTAAGGAGTGTCAGCGCCTCTGCTCCAGCTTCTGTCAGGGCAGGCATCTTATCGCGCCTGAACCTGTGCACTGCCCTGCCTGTCGCAATAATCCTTATATCACCTGTCATATCCGTGTGGGCAGTGGACGCTCCTCTGCACATGGAGGGCGTTTTAAGACTTGCCGCCCTGATCGCCTGGCTTGGTGCCTGCAATCAGCTTGATGAAGACGAAAAGACAGACGTTTTGTCTTTTGTGCCCGTGATCGGGCTCGTGGTCACCGGAACCGGCATCGCGGCAAGGTTTTTCCCTGCTTTTACTGACAGACTCTGGCAGGCTGACCGGCTGGGAGGCCCTTTTCAGTATTCCAATACCTGTGCGCTTTTCCTCGCTCTCGGGCTGGTGATAAGCATAAAGCAGGAAAAAAGAAAGATCATTTCGGCAGCTCTCATGGCGGGGATACTGCTCACAGGCAGCAGGAGCGTCCTGGTCCTTCTGTTTTTGTGGGGAGTGGTTATCTGCATCTTTGACAGAAAGAGGATCCGCGGCTTTCTCATATCAACGGCGCTGGTGGCATTTTCGGCGCTGTCCTTTTTTGCCCTGACGGGAAATCTGCAGAATATTGCGAGGATCCTGACCCTTGGGTCATATAAGAGCACGGCATTTGGAAGGCTCCTCTATTACAGGGATGCGTTTAGGATGTTAGGGAAGTTTCCGTTCGGTTTGGGGTTTTCTGGCTACTTTTATATTCAGCCCGCGTATCAGAACGGCGTCTATACGACCAGATTCGTCCATAACGACTATCTTCAGACGGCGCTGGATCTGGGAATACTGCCGGCTGTTGTACTCATGGGCTGGCTTTTGTGGCAGGTATTTCGCGGGAAGCAGAGCGTGCTTTTGAAAGAACTCCTGATCTTCATGCTGGCGGCCGCCGTGACGGACTTTCATTTTCAGTACTTCTCAGTAATGATGCTCGCAGTGCTTTGCCTTGATCACGGGGATGATAAGGCGCACGGCGAGACCGGGAATGCTGATTCAGACGGGTTGAAAAAGCGGAGAGATCTGCCTGCATGGAATACTGCCGGCACCGCAAGGAGCCGTCTCATTGAGAACAGGATACTTATGATCCCCGTGATGATCGGGTTTGCGTATTTTCTGACGGCATTCACCTTTCTCAGGATGCATGACTATGATAAGACACTTGATTTCTATCCCCATGAGACGGAGGCAGAGCTGGCTCTTATGAAGCAGATCGGTTTTGCGGCGGATAAAATTAGCAAGCAGGGTGGTGATGCCGCAAGCGTCGGCACGGCAGTGACGCAGGTCGCCAACATGCATGCTCTGGAATACCTGGCGACAGAAAAGGCGGAAGCGCTCGCGACAGATGTGCTTTCACACAATGCGTATGCGGCGCAGGCCGTGAAATACATAGGTTATGCCGCATATTTGCGCGGGGACTTCGGCGAAGCCATGCATATGATGGACCGGATGATTTCAGTAATGCGTTATCATGTAGAAGAATATGAAGCATATGATATAATGCTTCAGGGCATCGCGGAGACATCCGCGGCTTCAGGCGATCGGGATACGTGCGGGGACGCCCTTGAGAGAAGGGACATGTTGAGGCAAAAACTGCAGGCGCTTCGCGAAACGACCGATCCGCTTGCATACAGACTGCGCGATAAGCCGGTCTTTGAATGGTAAGGACAACTATGCTTAAAGATATCACTCTTGGACAATATTATCCTGCGGAATCCGTGATACACAGGCTCGATCCGCGGGTAAAGCTTGTGGTTACACTGGCTTATATCGTATCGCTGTTCTTTGCAGACAGTGTTTTGGGCTACCTGATCGCGGCTGCATTTCTTGTGCTGTGGACGGGGCTTTCGCGGGTACCTTTGAAATTCATGTTAAGAGGAATGAAGGCCATCTTTTTCCTCCTTATCATGACGGTTGTGTTTAACCTGTTCCTGACGCCGGGGGAGCCTGTGTTTGTGTTGTGGAAGATTCAGATCACAAGAGAGGGCATCCGCATTGCGTCGATGATGGCTGTGCGCCTGGTGTTTCTCATCATCGGTTCCTCCGTTATGACTCTCACAACAACGCCGAACAGCCTGACTGACGGAATGGAAGCACTGATGAAGCCGCTTCGCCGCGTGAGATTTCCGGTGCACGAGGTCGCGATGATGATGTCCATCGCCCTTCGCTTCATACCTGTGCTGATGGAGGAGACCGACAAGATAATGAAGGCGCAGATGGCAAGGGGCGCGGACTTTGAGAGCGGCTCGGTCATCACCCGCGTCAAAAGTCTTGTCCCGATACTCGTGCCGCTTTTTGTGTCCGCCTTCAGGCGGGCAAATGACCTTGCCCTTGCCATGGAAGCCCGCTGTTATCACGGCGGCGAGGGGCGAACCCGCATGTATCCGCTTAAATATCACAGATGGGATGCTGTGGCATACGGCATGCTCGCTGTATATCTGGTGCTTATCGTGGGCTCGCGCTGGCTGCCGGTCTGACGGAGAAGGGAGTATGAAATTATCAATCGCACAGATTTACCCCGAAGGGGTATTATTCGTATATCGCGCAGCGGGAGAATAGAAGGGCATGCCGAGAGTATATCTTACAGTCGCATATGATGGCACCGCCTACCACGGATCGGCGCTTCAGGAACACGAGCCCGAGACTATCGAGGCTTACCTGAACCGCGCGGTAAAAGCTGCCACAGGCGAAGAATTGCCTGTGATCGGCGCATCAAGGACAGATGCCGGGGTTCACGCACGCGGTGCGGTTTTTGTCTTTGACACGAAATCGTCGATCCCACCTGACAGGTTTATCTATGTGCTTAACCACCTGCTTCCCGATGACATCAGGATCCGCGAGTCCAGAGAGGTCCCGTCGGACTTTCACCCCAGAAAGCAGACCTGCGAAAAGACGTATATGTACAGAGTGCTGAACAGCGAGGCCGAGGACCCGACGCGAAGGCTGTACACCTGGCACATGCCGCGCACTCTCGATCTGGACAAAATGCGCGAGGCCGCGGGATTCCTCGTCGGCGAGCATGACTTTACAAGCTTCTGCGCCACTGCATCGACGGCGCCCGACCGGGTCAGGACCATCACCGCGCTGGACGTGAGCAGGCACGGCGACGAGATCATCATCACGGTCACGGGGAACGGCTTCCTTTACAACATGGTGAGGATCATAGCCGGTACGCTTGTTCAGATAGGCTGGGGGTGGCGCGAACCTTTCGCCATGAAGGACATACTTGAGGGCCGCGACCGCGCTCTCGCAGGTGCAACCGCCCCGCCTCAGGGACTGCTGCTGGTAGGATATAAATATTGAAATTGCGAAATACCTACCAAACCGGAGATTCAGCCTCCGCGGTGGGTAAAACCCCGGCCTGCACCCCGCAAGATTACTTACTGACCGGCTTAAAGGAGGTTCCGGTAGGTATACAGACATCGATGTGATATAATAGCCTTTATGAAGCAATTTGACTGGAGAAACATCGTAAAGCCCTTGATAGGACTGTTACTGATCATAACCGGCTGCGCTATCACCGCAAGATTCCTTAAGGGTCAGGAAACTCTGGCCGATTACGCCAGGAAGAATCCGGAGCTTGCCTACAAAACAGATGCGGAAAAAGGTCTGGTAGCCACACCTGACCTCGAGGGCGTATATGAGCAGAAGACTCTGGAAAAGGAAGAGCCCGGGGTAAAACCTTCGCTCCCGGAGCTTCCCGAGATCCCTCCTGCAGGGTCAGATCCGGCACAGGCTTCGGGGGTGGGAGATGGCGAAGCAGCTGAGGGTGCGGGCCAGACCGGACAGCAGACTGCGGGCGCTGACAGCAGTGCGGACCAGGCAGCCGGGTCGGATGCAGCGGCGCGGCAGACCGCAGATTCAGGCAAGACAGCGGATCAGAATACAGCGGCGCAGCAAACCGCCGCGGCCGATGGCTCGCAAAGCACCGATAACGCTGCAGCAGGAGCATCAGGCTCACAGTCAGCTGCCGATGCCGCATCGGGGGCTTCCGGTGCGCAAGGCACCGACAATGCCGCTACAGGCGCTTCAGGCGATGCATCGACAGGCGGCACAGATTCATCCGCATCCGCAAGTACAGGAGATACTGCGGAGCATCCCGACAGAACCATATACAAAGAAGGCTTTTACATGGAGCCCATAGATGAGGACCTGAAAAAGAGGATAACCGGCGTGTCATATCCCGAGGACTGTCCCGTAAGCCTTGATGTATTGAGACATTTGGGTGTTAAGTACATCGATTTCTACGATACGGAACAGGAGGGCGAGCTCATCTGCAATGAGCGCATAGCCCAGGACCTTCTCGAGATATTCTACTCGCTGTATACTCAACGCTATCCCATAGAGAGTATCAGACTTGTGGACGACTACGGCGGGGACGACACCAGATCCATGGTGGCAAATAACACATCCTGCTTCAATTACAGGACGGTTGAGGGCTCGAACAATCTTTCCCGCCATGCATTGGGACTCGCTATAGACGTCAATCCGCTCTACAATCCATGGATCAATTTCAACGGCGACGGCACCTATACTGTGTCGCCCGATGTGAGTGAGGAATATGCGGACCGCACCGCTGACTTTGCCCACAAGATCGACGAGAACGATCTCTGCTACCAGGAGTTCAGCAAACACAACTTCTTTTGGGGCGGCCACTGGAATAATCCGGACTACCAACACTTCCAGAAAAACTGAGCAAAGCGAAGTGGAACTTCCTTGGTGAGGAGATCTGCGAAGCAACGGAAAATCCGAATCATGGAGGCGTTCTGCGAATAGTGACAAGTAACATGATCCTTCAAAAATCTCTTGACTCTCCATCCCGCAGGTAGTAACATTGTAAGGCGCGACTTTGTCGCGCCTTAAGTGCGCGCGCGAAAGCGGGACTACCCGGTACCCGCAGGAGCACGCGGGACGAAGCGTCAGGTGAAGGGCGGCTTCGCCAAAGCAGAAGTGTTTACTTAAAGGAGGTTCAGATGAAGACAACAATACCTTCCGCAGAACAGATTGCGGATAAGAAGTGGTTTGTCGTCGATGCTGAGGGCAAGACTCTGGGACGTCTTTCAACGGTAGTTGCAAGCGTTCTGCGCGGCAAGAACAAACCCGGCTTTACACCGTTTCTGGATATGGGCGATTACGTGATCGTAGTCAATGCGGCCAAGATAAAGGTTACGGGAAAGAAGCTTGATCAGAAGACATATTTCAGACATTCCGACTATGTGGGCGGAGTCAAGGAAACGACTCTCCGCAAGATGCTGCAGGAGCATCCCGAGCGCGTCATCGAGCATGCTGTAAAGGGCATGCTTCCCAAGGGAGCACTTGGCGATGCCATGTATAAGAAGCTCCATGTCTATGCGGGACCGGAGCACGAGCAGCAGGCACAGAAGCCCGAGAAGCTTGATATTTAACAGGGGAGGATAATATGGCTAAGGTATCACAGCAATATTACGGCACAGGCAGACGCAAGTCTTCGGTAGCTCGCGTCTTCATGACCGCCGGCAAAGGTAATATCACCGTTAACAAGCGCAGTATCGACGACTACTTCGGACTTGAGACATTGAAGACCATTGTCAGACAGCCGCTCGTAGCCACCGGAACCGCTGACAAATTTGACATCGTATGCACCGTCAAGGGCGGCGGCACGACAGGCCAGGCGGGCGCTATCCGCCACGGCATCGCAAGAGCCCTTCTTGAGGCGGACAGCGATGAGTATCGCGCAACCTTAAAGAGCGCCGGTTTCCTTACCAGAGACCCGAGAATGAAGGAAAGAAAGAAGTACGGTCTGAAAAAGGCCCGTCGTGCACCTCAGTTCTCAAAGAGATAAGTATTGCGCCACGCATTACGTCTTTGGACAACTGTATACAATTCATTACACCTCAGGACTTCGGTCCCGGGGTGTTTTTTTGTCACATTACTATAATCGCTAAAAATGTAGAATTCTACAATTTTGATGATTACGAAACAATAAGGAAGGATGTCTTTTGAACAAAAAAGAGGAAACGGAATGCCTGCATTCCAGGGGTGTTGTTTTTTGCTCAAATAATTAAAAAACACTTGTAATCATAGCATTTGGGCACTATATGATGTAAAATCATAAGCACTGATACCCGATATATAGATATGAAGTATCGGTATGTACAGGTACGTGAAAGGATATTCAAAATGAGCAAGCCCAGAAAGAGAACAGTCAGAAGACTTAAGAGGACCTTGGGAGTAAGCGCCATCATACTGGCGCTCCTCATCATGGCGATCCCGGATTTCGGCAAAGCCGAGACCACAAACAGCGCCACCCTTAACATGGGATACAGTTCGGCCACCATTCTTCAGGATCTCACTCTTTCGAGCGTCAGGGCAAAAGGAAATATCACGGGCTCCGGTGTCCAGAACCCGGCATCATATATATTAAAGCTTGGCAGCTGCGGCTATGAAGTCAACGATCTCGGCGTGGAGGTCTATTCGCTGGATCTGCAGCTTCAGGGACTCAGTGTGGACGCACAGAGTGACATCAGCGAATTTGTCAGGAACAAAAACGGCAGCGCACCCTCGGATGCTTCATCCGTGGGACAGACCATGCATGATTTTTCAGAGGCATGGGACGACGTATATTATGGCAAATATCAGGACAAGCAGCTGGACATGAGCGCCGGCAGCTACAACTTTGACTTCGGCGTACAGCTAACTTCGACGCCGGATAAGCCGATCTCCCCGCAGATCAGCAAGGTTTACGCACGTATCGGAGACAACGACCTTTCCCAGACCACGTCCTCCAACGAGTTTATATTCAGTGTTTCCGCACTGTCAGTGGGTTCGGACGGTAAATTCAGCGTCAATGTATACGTGAACCCCGATCCCATGGACACGCTTGATCTGAACATCAAGTGCCCCGTCAACGGACCTCAGAACGATTTTTGGATCAGCTACAACAGCGCCGGAGCGACCTCGGGCACGGATACCCTGCCGATAGTGACCAATCCTGCGGACATAGGCACCACCTCGAGCGTTCTTGCAAATGAGCTCCCCGCCGAGAACTACATTCTCAACATGATCGGCTCCGGCCATCCGGAACCGCTTTCGAGTAATGCCGAGCTCATGACGGCCTTCACGATGAGCATCTCCGACGGCTCCATGAATGCGGTGGACGCATTCAGGTACAACTTCTCCAAATACTACCTGAACTTCTGCTTCCCGCTCACCGGCATGTATTACCAGAATCCCATCTCCTACACCAACAGGGACAGGATATACGTAATGAGGTGTATCGACCAGAACTGGAACGGCTGGGAGGAACTCACCTACACCCAGCAGGTGGACTACGTGGTATGTCCTCTGGAGGTCTCGGTCAACACCAATGCCCTCGCGTTCTATGTGGTGCGGGGCAATTCCAGCCTGATACCCGTGGATAAGAGAGCGGGGGAATATCCGGATTACAACAACGTCCTCAGTGCAAAGTTCAGTGAGGACCACACGGACAAGGTCGCCGCCTTCACCAGAAATATTTATCTTATCCTGAACAAAGGCGCCATGGGCAGCACCGAGGAAAATATCAAGTCGATGCTCGATGGCAGAAGTCTTGCTGCGGGAGAAGTCTCACGCGCGATGGTATTCTCCCTGGGAACTTTTGCGGATGAAGGCGGCACCACCGCCGTAAACGGCAGCAGCTTCTGGGACGACAACCTTTACGAGAGAAAACACATCACGATGACCTTCGGCATACCGGCCAAATTTGACACCTCGATAAGCAACTACACGCTGTATCTGTACGGCATAAGAGGCGGGAACGTGGACCAGTCCACCGCGACGCGCCTGTCGCCGACCAGATCGGGGAATATTTCCTATATAACCATGGAGTATAACCCCGACAATGTTTACGACGAGTACATGCTATACTATTTTGCGAAAAACAGCGACATAACCACCGCCGATGACGACACCGGACCGTATCCTTCCGGCAATGTCAATCCCGGAGAGACGGCGGTGCTCACTGACCTTTCGATGCCGGGAACCGGCACGGGCAACGCATATTTCAGAGGAAAGGTGAAAAAGACCCCGTCTCAGAACATCACCTTCCGTGTCGATGAAGCAAGCGAGGCCGAGATGAAGCAGGCCTTCGGCTCCGCGTGGATAGACGGCCTCAAGGCAAATAACAGCCTTTATTGCGCAAGAATGGTGCTTTTGAGGAACGGTACGGAGATCATGACGGGTGAATACAACGCGGCGGATTTCCAGAACATGGAGGTGGATCTCACACTGCCGTGGACGCCGAATAATGCCCAGGCATATACCGAAAACAATCAGGGCTCGCCCGAGTACATAAACGGGGTGAGGTATAACGGCAACGTCGCGACCATGCCCGTCACGCATTTTTCGTACTTCCTGGTGGTCAACCCCAACCCGGGCCAGGGTGGGAATTCCAGCACTGCGGGCACTACAGCGGGCAACGCAGGCACGAGCACGCAGCAGGGCGGCGGCGGTCAGAATACCGGCAGCACCAAAGATGAGTTCAAGGTGATCGATGTTTACAATTACAGCTACGGCGTGGGGAACGGCGCCACCGGAACCATGGACAAGCTCGGAAACAACTCAGAATCGTGGATCTTAAACCTCGCCGACGAAAAGGGCTCGCTCAGCATCGCTTACACCTCTGCCGATCCTTATTCCACACAGACAGCGGAGCTCGAGGATCTTGACGAGAAGCTCTGGAGCATACTGACAGCTGAAGGCGGTCCCGTAAAAACGGTCAAAGGTACGGCCCACCAGTCCTTCTACATGGAGCTCATAAGGAACGGCAGCAGCAGGGAAACTCTCGGCGAGCATAAGATCACACTGGATATGCCGCTGCCGACAGACTTTAATTTCAAAGAAGGCGACACGGTCAAGCTCTATGTCCTGCATACCAGGGATGTTAAGGACGATCAGGGCCTTGTGACCGGCGGGGACTTCAGATATAAGGAGATCCCGCTCGCCAAGCCCACTGTCAACAAGGACACCGGCATAGCGACCGTAAAGATCGTGCTTGAGGATTCCAAGGGCGACTTCCCCTTCCTCAATCCTTATATGTTCGTATACAACAAAGGCAGCGGCAATTCGGGTACAGGCTCCTCGACCTCCGACAAGCACAATATCGTGGTCGACACACCCGATGCGTCCAAAGATGAGCGCGTTCCCGCGGGTACCACCAATGCCGTGGATCTCTGGAGTCTGGGTGAGCCCACAGCGGACATCGATCCCGAGGAATCCAATGCCTCCTACAGGCTGCTGATCTCACAGTATACCTCGCCAAAAAAGACCACTATCGGTGAGGCCATAATAGACAATGCCAAAAATGAGGAATCCAAATACCGCTACAAGAAGTCCAGATCAAAGCTCAAGGTCTACGACATCAGACTTAAGAAGACAGTGGACGGCGAGGTCACATATCCCCAGACACCCGAGGAGCTGGGCGATGCCAAGATAACCATCACGCTGCCGCTCCATGCAACTCTTGCAAAGAACAGCGGAAATGCGGTTGTTTACGCGATGAAGGGAGCGGCTCTTGAAAAACTCGCCACTGTGGATTCCGTGTCCTCGGGTAGCACCGTGACCTTTACCACGACTCACTTCAGCCAGTATGCGATACTCTATAACGCCGGCAAAGCTAATAGCAACAACGGTTCGAGCAGTTCAAACAACGGCTCGAGTTCCAACAATGGTTCGTCCAACTCATCGAACAGGGCTTCGACGAGCAGCTCGGCCTCCAGCAACGCCTCCACGGCAAGCTCCGGCGGAACCGGCGCTTCAAACGGCAGCACCGGCAGCACTGCGGGCGCAGGCACAGGCGGCGGCAACAGAGCCGGTGGCGACGCGACCATCGACATGCCCCGCACCGCTGACGCCACGACATACAAGGCGATCTTTATACTGATACTTCTGGCCTTCGGCGCATTTGAGCTCATAAGTTCCCTGCCGTCGAAGCTGCCGAACAAAGGAAAGGCGGAGTAAAGCGGTATAAGTACTCCGGAGACCGGAAGAAAATGCAATTGAGTATAAGACGGAATGATATATCAGGAAAACCACCAACAGCACGTAGAAAGGAGAACCACCATGAAGTATGTATGCAATACCTGCGGTTACGTTTATGACGAGGAAGCCGGCGATCCCGATAACGGAATAGCCCCCGGCACCAAGTGGGAAGACCTTCCGGAGGATTTTGCCTGCCCTCTCTGCGGTGTGGGCAAGGACGACTTCTCACAGGAGTAAATGCCGGATCCGGCAGGATCGTATAGACGCTGCCGCCTGAAGACAGAAGAAAAGCCATGATCCGTCGAAAAACCGGACGGAATTATGGCTTTTTGTCTTATTTGCCGCATGCAAAGCGCGGAATGAAAAAAGGTTCGGACGCCAAAAATATTTTTTCAGGTGCCATCTCACCGGGAAAAACGTATAAACATATAACAGGTAACCAAGACCGGCAACACGACCGGATCGCAGCAGCTCCGGAAAAGAAAGGAAGGATTGATCACGGCAGGAAAAATCTGGATTCTGTGACTCTCCCGGATG
>JAILGA010000092.1 GCA_024697225.1 Lachnospiraceae bacterium | reverse complement strand
TCTAAGCTGCTCCTCATCCTCTTTTATCATCTCGATACGCAAAAGCAGAAAGACGCAGAACATCAGTGCGCAAAGACATATCACGCTCAAGAATATGATCGCAATTAGATTTCCTATCCTGCCGGCGGAACTCTTCTTTTTTTTCGTTCCCTGTGCAGGCCGGTTCATATAAGAGTCCTCACAAGTTTGGGCTTATAACCCTTTGCCTCAAGAGCTCCCAGTATCTGATCCTTGTGCTCCGTTCCGAAAGCCTCAAGCGTGATGCGGAGTTCCACGGCAGCATTGCGGTTTATCGAAACAAACTGGTTGTGCTCGAGTTTGATGACATTGCCCCTTTCGGCAGCTATCACCCCTGCCACATGCTGAAGCTCTCCCGGTCTGTCCGGCAGAAGCACCGACACGGTGAAGATGCGGTCTCTTCTGATAAGTCCCTGCTGAACGACGGATGACATGGTTATCACGTCCATATTTCCGCCGGACAGTATACATACCACTTTCTTTTTCGTAACATCGAGATGTCTCAGTGCCGCAACGGTCAAAAGGCCGGAGTTCTCGACTATCATCTTGTGATTTTCCACCATGTCAAGGAAGGTCACCACAAGATCCTCATCGGGGACTGAGATAAATTCATCAATATTGGCCTTCACGTACGGGAATATAACGTCACCTGGCGTTTTTACGGCTGTGCCGTCTGCTATGGTACTGACGGCCGGCAGGGTGACTACGTGTCCCGCCCTGACCGATGCCTGCATACACGCGGCGCCCTCAGGTTCCACGCCTATCACCTTTATCTTGGGATTGAGAAGCTTTGCGAGCGTGCTTACACCTGCAGCAAGTCCGCCGCCGCCTATCGGCACCAGTATGATATCAACAGTGGGCAATTCCTTTATGATCTCCATCGCGATGGTTCCCTGACCGGTCGCGACCTTGATATCATTAAAGGGATGCACAAAGGTAAGTCCCTTCTCCTCCGCCAGTTTCAGCGCATACTCACAGGATTCGTCGTACACGTCACCCTTCAGTATGACTCTGGCTCCCAGAGCCTTGGTTCTGTTGACCTTGATAAGAGGCGTGGTGGTGGGCATCACTATCGTGGCATTTACCTTATATGCCTTTGCGGCGTATGCGACCCCCTGTGCGTGGTTCCCCGCAGAAGCCGTGATAAGACCTCTCTTTCTCTCCTCCTCGCTCATGGTCGAGATCTTGTAATATGCGCCCCTTACCTTATATGCTCCCGTACGCTGCATGTTTTCAGGCTTCAGCCAGACCTTGTTCTTCGTCTGCGAACTGAAATAGTCGCTGAATACAAGCTTGGTTTCCTGTGTCACCTCGCTTACGCGATCACATGCCTCCTCGAAGCTCTCGAGGGTCATTTCACTCTCTGTCTTCACAGATTTTTTTGCCATCACTCTTCCTCCGGTGTGGTTTTCGCAAATAAAGCATTTACATACTCGTCCGGATCAAACATCGCCATGTCGTCTATACCTTCTCCGACACCGATATACTTTACGGGTATGCCCAGTTCATTTACGATAGCGACCGCGATACCGCCCTTTGCTGTCCCGTCAAGCTTGGTGAGTATGATACCGGAGAGCTTGGCGACGTCGAAGAACTCCCTGGCCTGCGTCAGTCCGTTCTGACCTGTCGTGCCGTCGAGAACGATCAGGTTTTCCCTGTTCCAGAACGGGAGCTCCTTGTCGATTATGCGGTTCATCTTGGCGAGCTCCTGCATCAGGTTCTTCTTGTTGTGAAGCCTGCCTGCGGTGTCTATTATGAGCATATCGATATCTCTGGCTTTGGCGGCATGGACCGCATCATATATGACGCTTGCGGGATCTCCGCCCTCACTCCCGGTTATGAGCGGCACATCCGCACGCTTCGTCCACTCCTGAAGCTGTTCGGTCGCTGCCGCTCTGTAAGTGTCAGCTGCGGCAACGAGCACATTCTTGCCCTCGTTCTTAAAAAGCGCCGCGAGTTTCCCCACGGATGTGGTCTTTCCTACGCCGTTTACACCTATGGCAAAGATAACGGTTCTGCCGTTTAAGAACACATAGGCGTTCGGCGGCATGGCCATCTGTTCGCGGATATCCTCGATGAGAAGATCCCTGCACTTGCTCGTCTGCCTTATCTTCTGCGTGACGACCTGGGTCCTCAGGTGATCCATGATACGGCTTGTGGCGTTCACCCCCAGATCCGCCATGATAAGCTGCTCTTCAAGCTCCTCATAGAAGTCGTCATCTATCTCGGAATTGCCGTAAAACACATTATCCAGATTCTCCGAGATCGAAGTCCTTGTCTTGGTAAGTGAAGCCTTGAGTTTTTTGAAAAAGCCTTCTGCCATACTGATACCTCATCCGATCATTCGATGTCTTTTTCTATAAGATCGACGCTGACAAGCGCTGATACGCCCTTTTCCTGCATGGTGATACCGTAGAGCCTGTCCGCGGAATCCATGGTGCCGCGCCTGTGTGTGATAACGATAAACTGTATCGACCGGGTCAGTTTGTGCAGGTATCTTGCAAAACGGACCACGTTATTTTCATCAAGCGCCGCCTCAATCTCATCCAGCAGACAGAAAGGCGAAGGTTTCAGATTCTGTATCGCAAAAAGAAGTGCGATAGCGGTCAATGCCTTCTCACCGCCTGAAAGCTGCATCATGTTCTGAAGCCTCTTACCGGGCGGCTGCGCGATTATCCTTATGCCCGCAACAAGTACATCCTCATCCTCGATGAGTTCAAGCGAACCTTTTCCGCCTCCGAACATCTCCCTGAACACCACGCCGAATTCCCTGTTGATCCTCTCGAATTCGCTCGTAAATGTGTCGCGCATATTCTGATCCAGTTCCTGGATGATCTGGCGGACTTTTTTCCCGGTCTCGTCGAGATCGTCATACTGGGATTTTTTCAGGGTATAGTCCTCGTTTACTACCCTGTACTCCTCTATCGCGCCGACATTGACCTCACCAAGGCTCTTTATTGTGCTCTTTAAGGAGGCAACCTTTCTCCTCATCGCAGGTATGTCGGTCAGGCTTTCATCTCTCATTGCAGCTGCATCCGAAAGAGTTATCTCATATTCACTCCACATGTAATTGATCTGTGACTCAAGGGAATTCTGCAGCTGATCCTTTCTCATGGCGAGCCTGGTGATCTCGGCATCGAGAGTGTTCTTGCGTTCGGAGAGTTCCTCTCTCTTCTCGAACATTTCCTTCTGTTTCTTTGAGAGTTTTTCTCTCTCCAGGGTCATTGAACTATGCTTTTCCTCGGCATCCTTCTCGGCCTGGTAACTAAGTTCGATGGTCTTTTTTATCTCCTCAATATCCCTTTTGTTTTCTTCAAGGGTTCTGATATTTGTCTCAAGACTCTCCTCTATCTCTTTCATCGAGGACTCGATATCCTTTACCTCGCCGTTTATCCTCTCGCAGTTCACCTCTTCAAACTGCGCGCTCTGGGCGATCTTTTCAACCTCGATATCCATCGTCTTGAGTGCAGCCGCAGCCTCATCCTCAAGCTCCATTGTCGCGGCAAGTTCCTCCTGCAGCTTCCTGGTCTCTGCCGCGCATTGCTCCTCTATCTCGCCTGTATTCTTAAGGGCTTCTTCTGCTTCCTTTTTTTCATTTTCAAGCTCTGCAAGTCTTCCGGAAATATCCTCGTTTTCCGTCTGCAGATCCCTGTAGGCATCAGCATCGTCCTTTTTCTTTTCTTCCTCGTTCTGAATCCTTAATCTCGCGGCATTCTGTTCAAGGAGCTTGTTCTGGGAGAGAACCCTCAAGTGTTCAAGCTTCGCCCTGACCTCATTTCTCTCCTTTTTGACATTTATTATCTCAAGCTGCGCATCGTCGGCATCCTTCTGGGCCTTCTCGACGTTCTTCCTCAGATCCTCAATCTCTCTGCGTCTGCCCAGGAGATTGCTGTTATTCTTAAATGATCCACCGCTTATGGCGCCGCCCGGTGTCAGGAGCTCACCGCCCGTTGTCACCATGCGTATGCCGTAGTGGTTCTTTCTTGCTATCTTCAGCGCACGGTCGACATCATCCACAACCACTATGCGTCCGAGAAGCGATCTCGCGACATCAGCATACTTGGGATCTGTCTCGACAAGATCGCAGGCAAGACCGATGACTCCCTTTTCATTTAGTACCTCGGGAGTTTTAAATTCCTGAGGTTCCTTAATGGATGTGAGAGGCAGGAAAGTGGCTCTGCCGGCCCTCTCGCTCTTGAGGATGGCGATCATTTTCTTGGCGCTCTCCTCATCCTTTGTGACAACATTCTGAATGTTGCCGCCCAACGCGACCTCTATGGCGGTCTCATATTCCTTGCCCGTCTTGATGATATCGGCGACCACACCGATGATACCGCTGTCTCTGTCGGCCTTTTTCTGCTCCATCACGCGCTTTACGCTGCCACCGTATCCCTCGTAGCGCTCGGTGAGATTGATCAGAGCCTCAAGTCTCGAATTCTCGGCGTGATAGCGCTCCTGCGCCTTTCTCAGATCCGCGTCCGCGCCTATCAGTCTCTCCTTGAAGGACGACTGCATATCATCAAGCTTTGTCTCCTCGTCCTTCAGTTCCTTAAGCTCGTTACTGATCCTCTCAAAGTCTTCGTTTAATTCCTTTATGGTCTCCCTGTATCTGCTCTCCTCGGACTCGGCGCGGATAAGCCTCGATGTGAGTTCCGATCTGCGCTTGTTGATCTCCTCCTGTCTCGTGGAGAGAGCGGAGAGTCTGGACTGCACCTGGGAACGCTCATTCAGAGCCTCATATTTCCTGGTACCTGCCACATCTATCGCCTCGTTTATCCCCTGTCTTTTTGACGATATCTCCTCGAGTTTTGCCTGCGCGTCGCCACGCTTCCCGGAAACCTCGGAAAGCTTCTTATCGGCATCTTCTTTCTTGTCAAGAGCCGCTTTCTGCTCAGCCTTCTTTAGATCAAGCTGTGCCTGAACATCTTCCTTCCTGTGCTTTAGGTGTTCCTCATCCGTGCTCGCATATTTGATCTTAGTTTCGAGAACGCTTATCTGGCCCTGCAGCTTTTCTCTGGTGACACTCGCCTGACTCTTACCGGCGCTTGCCTTGTCGATCTCCTGATTGACCTCCTCGATGCGCGCCATTATCTGCTCATGCTCGACTCTTGCCTGCTCGTAACTCTCGTTCGTCTCCTCGTAATCGGCGCTCGCTATCTCATGTTTTTTGGAGAGATCATCGATCTGAGCACGCACCTGAGCATTTTCGACCAGAAACAGATTAACATCCATGTTCTTCAGTTCCTCGCGGGTTCTCAGGTATACATGCGCGGTCTCCGACTGCTTCCTGAGCGGTTCCACGCGCGCTTCAAGCACCTGGATGATATCATTCAGGCGGGTCATGCCGTTCTGGACATTTTCAAGCTTTTTGATCGCGGCTTCTTTTCTGACCTTGAACTTGACAATACCTGCCGCCTCGTCAAAAAGAGCCCGTCTGTCCTCGGGCTTACTGGAGAGGATCTGTTCGATCTGGCCCTGGCCGATTATCGAATAGCCTTCCTTTCCTATACCCGTGTCATAAAAGAGTTCATTAATATCCTTGAGCCTGCAGATATTGCCGTTGATCCTGTACTCACTCTCTCCCGAGCGGTAAAGACGGCGCGAAACAGTCACCTCGTCATATTCTATGGCGAGCGCCTTGTCCGAATTGTCCAGTGTGATCGCCACGTAAGCGTAGCCCAGAGGTTTTCTGAGTTCGGTGCCGGAAAAGATGACATCCTGCATGGACGCTCCGCGCAGCTGTTTGATGCGCTGTTCGCCCAAAACCCACCTGACGGCATCAGCCACATTTGACTTGCCGCTGCCGTTGGGTCCTACTATTGCAGTGATACCGTTCTGAAATTCCAGTCTGATCTTATTTGCAAAAGACTTAAAGCCCTGAATTTCTATACACTTAAGATACATGTGAATTTATGCTTCTTTTCTCATCGCGTCGAGAGCCTTTCTTGCCGCGTTCTGCTCGGCACCCTTCTTGCTGGTGCCCTCGCCCTCGCCCATCTTCCTGTCGCCCACAAGAACCTCACACATGAAGACTCGTCTGTGCTCCGGGCCTCTGAAACCGGTGATCCTGTACCTGGGCGGTTCCTGGCCCATTCCCTGGACCAGCTCCTGCAGCGCAGTCTTGGAATCGTTGAAAACCGAGAAGCCGTCCTGACTCTCAAGGATATGCCTGACTATGTATCTTTTAGCTTCCTCATAGCCGCCGTCAAGATATACTGCACCCGCGACAGCCTCCATCACATCAGCCAGTATCGCATCTCTTGTGCGGCCGCCGGCGGCTTCCTCACCCTTACCCAAAAGAAGGTGATCTCCCAGGCTTATGCCCGAGGCGCAATAGGCGAGAGCCGGTTCGCATACCATAGAGGCGCGCTTCTTTGTCAGCTCGCCCTCCTTAAGATCCTCAAATCTGTGGAAGAGATAGTCACTGGAGACAACCTCCAGGACCGCATCCCCCAAAAACTCAAGCCTCTCATAATCATTTATGCCGCCGTCTTCCACATGCTCATTTGCATATGAGGAATGTGTAAAGGCTGTTCTCAGGATACTCTCATCATTAAAGGTATAACCTATTTTTTTCTGGAATTCTTTCAGATTATTATCTTCCGACATATCCTACTTCCCTGCATTTTTTATCATATTAGCCGCTTCACCGACAGTTTTTACGTTGATCGCCTCTTCCTGCGGAACCTCAATGCCGAATACATCCTGTATCTGCATGATGATCTCCAGAATATCCAGAGAATCCGCTGCCAGATCATCGACGAACAGAGTGTTCTCGTTGATCTCTGCGGGATCCGCGCCCAGTACCTCGGCAATGATCTTTTTGAGTTTTTCCATTTCCATTGATATGTCCTCCGATCCTTAAATTACTTGAGCTATCTGTTTACCTATATCCTGTTTGTAGAAATCATAACATTGCATGATCGAATTACTCACCTCGACAGCCTTTGCGCTCCCGTGGGTCTTGACCACAAGGCCGTTCAGTCCAAGCATCGGGGCTCCGCCGTACCTTGTCATATCAAAGACACCAAGAGATTCTTTGAGAGCAGGCAAAGCCAGCGCCGCACCTATCTTGCTCCTGAGATTCTTCTTCAGTCCGGTCTTCAAGAGCTTGAGCGCGGTCTTTCCGACGCCCTCATACATTTTGAGTACGACATTTCCGACAAATGCCTCGCAGACGAGCACGTCCGCCGCGCCGGCAGGTATGTCCCTGGCCTCCGCGCTGCCGATGAAGTTGATATCCGCGCACTCCTTGAGAAGCGGGAAGGTCTCCCTTACCAGCGCGTTGCCCTTCTCCTCCTCGGCACCTATATTCACTATGGCGACGGTGGGATTCTTTTTTCCCGTGACATTCGAATAATATACGGAGCCCATCTTTGCAAACTGCACCAGTGCGCTTGATCTTGCATCAACATTGGCGCCGCAGTCGATGAGCAGCGAAGATCCGTTCTGTGTGGGGATCATGGGAGCGAGCGGCGCACGCTCAACGCCCCTGACACGGCCCACTATTGTCTGTCCGCCCACAAGCGTCGCACCCGTTGAGCCTGCGCCGACAAAAGCCTCCGCCTCGCCGTTTCTGACCATCTGCATAGCCTTTACGATGGACGAATCCCTCTTCTTCATGATCGCAGCCACAGGCGGTTCTGCCATCTCTATTACTTCGCTTGCTCCGACTATCTTAAGGCGGTCATTTTCACTGCCGCCAGCCTCGCCCAGGGCCTTTCTGACCTCATCCTCCCTGCCTACGAGAATAACCTCGTGATTGCTTCCCGCTTCAAGAGACATGACGGCGCCCTTAACTATCTCCAAAGGCGCATTATCGCCGCCCATAGCATCTACGGCAACTCTGATCCTGTCAGCCAAAACTCACCTCCGTAATACTCATGATTCATAAAAACACATAGTCAATCAATTTTACATGAGTTCAGCCAGAATGTCAAAGATAACAAAGCACAGCGAAAAAAAACCTCCCCGCCGCAGCGGAGAGGTTTTCATTTTGATCAGATATTTCAGTCTTCTACAGCAACAACGCTCTTGTTCTGATAGTAGCCGCATTCCCTGCATACCATGTGGGGCTTCATAAGAGCGCCGCAGTGGCTGCACTTCACGAGTGTGGGCTTGGCCATCTTCCAGTTCGCCCTTCTCTGATCTCTGTGACCCTTGGACGATTTATTCTTAGGGCAAATAGACATAATGCATACCTCCGATCTCAAGCGGGATAACCCCGCAAAACTTGCTTTTTAATGACACGCGAAAAATATTATAACGTTCGTTTTTCTACTTGTCAATTGTTTTTTTCTTTTATTTTACAAGAGCTGCGGTATCTCTCGCGATCGCAAGTTCCTCGTTTGTAGGCACAACCATGACGGCAACCTTTGAATCCGCTCCGGAAATGCGGATTTCTTTGCCGCGCGTGTTATTTGCCTCATCATCCACAGTCACTCCCAGGTAACCCAGGCGCTCCATGACGGTCTTTCTCACAAGCGGACTGTTTTCACCGACGCCCGCCGTGAAGCATATGCAGTCCACTCCGTCCATTGCAGCAGCGTAGGCGCCGATGTATTTTACAACACGGTAGGCAAAAGCCATAATGGCGCGTGTCGCACCGGCATCCTTTTTGTTGTATCCGTCCTCCAGATCCCTGAAGTCCGAGGACAGTCCCGAGAGACCGAAAACTCCCGACTGCTTGTTCAGAATGTTCATAACGCCCTTGATATCCGTATTCTCCTTGCCTGCAAGATACTCCACGACCGAGGGATCAAGATCTCCGCATCTGGTACCCATGATCAGGCCCTCCAAAGGCGTAAGACCCATGGAAGTGTCAATGCATTTTCCGTTCTTTACGGCGGAGACGCTGGCGCCGTTGCCGAGGTGGCATACGATGATCTTCAGCGAATCATAAGGCTTTCCGACTATGTCTGCCGCGCGCTTTGAGACAAATGAATGGCTCGTTCCGTGGAATCCGTAGCGGCGCACCTTGTAATCCGTATATGCCTTGTAAGGAAGTCCGTAAAGATATGCTTCCTCGGGCATGGTCTGATGGAACGCAGTATCGAACACCGCCACCATCGGCACACCGGGCATTGCCTTCATGCAGGCGCGGACACCGATGAGGTTTGCCGGGTTATGAAGGGGCGCGAGATCGCTCACATCCTCGATGGCTTTGATAACATCGTCATTGATGACGACCGATGAAGTGAAGGCCTCACCGCCGTGAACGATGCGGTGGCCTACGGCATCTATCTCCGAAAGGCTTCCCACAACGCCCGTAGAGGGATCTGTCAGCGCCTCGATGACAAGCTCGATCGCCCTGTTGTGATCGGGCATGGGCGTAGTATTTACGATCTTATCTTTGCCGGCTGGGGTGAAGCCTATCACGCTGCCGTCAATACCTATTCTCTCACACAGACCCTTTCCAAGAACTTCCTCCGTTTCGGAGTCGATGAGCTGGAACTTAAGAGAAGAGCTTCCGCAGTTTATTACAAGTATTTTCATTATGTCCCTCCTTGTTTAATCCCCTGATCAGGCGTCCTGTGCCTGCACTGCCGTCAGTGCGACAACGCCCACGATATCCTGCCATGAGCAGCCGCGTGAAAGATCGTTGACGGGGCGCGCGATACCTTGAAGCATGGGGCCGTAGGCATCTCCGCCCGCAAGACGCTGCGCGAGCTTGTATCCGATATTGCCTGCATCGAGATTGGGGAATATGAGAACATTGGCCTTTCCCGCGACTTCGCTGCCGGGTGCCTTGGATGACGCGACTTCCGGAACGATGGCCGCATCAAGCTGCAGCTCGCCGTCTGCCTTGAGATCAGGATAATTCTCATGCGCGATGCGCACTGCCTCGGTAACCTTGTCAACAAGCGCGTGCTTCGCACTTCCCTTGGTGGAATGAGACAGGAAAGCCACATACGGCTCTTCCCCGACAAGCTGTCTGAAGCTCTTTGCGCTGGAATCCGCGATAACAGCGAGCTCTTCGCTCGTGGGATCCTGGTTGAGTCCGGAATCCGCAAAGATAAAGGTTCCGTTCGAACCGTAGGGCGAACCGGGAATATCTATGACAAAGAAAGCCGAGACCATCTTGACGCCCGGAGCGGTCTTCAGAATCTGAAGCGCAGGCCTTAAGGTATCCGCGGTCGCGTGGCTTGCGCCCGCCACCAGGCCGTCAGCCTTGCCGGCCTTTACGAGCATGACGCCGTAATAGATATAGCTGCCGTTCAACAGTTCTGTGGCCTTTTCCACAGTCATGCCCTTTGCCTGACGCAGCTCAAACAAAAGCTGTACATATTTATCAAAATCGGGATCCTTTGCCGGATCGATGACCGTGATACCTGAGAGATCGATCTGCAGTCTTTCTGCATCAGCCTTTGCCTTCTGCTCATCACCGATGAGTATCAGGTCCGCCAGCCCCTCCTTCAGTATCTGGGCTGCCGCCAGCAGTGTGCGGTCATCCTCCGACTCCGGAAGAACGATCGTCTTTTTGTTCAATTTCGCTTTTTCTTTTATCCTGTCGATATAAGCCATTGTGATCCTCCTGCAACCTCTGTGCGATCGATGTGAATTGTTGAAGAAAAACAAAAAAGATTATATCATGAATTCCGTCATTGCAACACCTATAATAACAAAAAGCCTATGAGTATCGCAGTCATAACAGCAGAATTCAATCCCTTTCACAACGGTCACGCTTACCTTATCCGCGAGGCCTTGAAGCACTGCGGCCGCGCTGTGGTGATCATGAGCGGATCCTTCGTTCAAAGAGGCGAACCGGCGCTCATCGACAAACACAGACGCGCACGCGCCGCTCTCCGCGCCGGCGCCGATCTTGTTATCGAGCTGCCTCTTCTGTATGCCCTCGCGCCTGCCGAGATCTTCGCAAGAGGCGCCATTCTCACCGCAAACGCGCTCTTTGCAGGACAAAACACCGCTCTTGTATTCGGCAGTGAAAGCGGCGACATCTCTTATCTTAAACGGCTTGCGGATGCGGTCTCGTCCCGGGACGGCAGCTTTAAGGAAACACTCATGGATGCCCTCGGTCAGGGCATGCCCTATCCGAAGGCGATGGATCTCGCTCTATCATCATCAGACAAAGATCCGCTTTCCGGTTATTCACTTGCAAATAGTCCGAACGATATCCTGGCTGCCGAATACATAAGGAGTCTTTCCATCACCGGCAGCGATATCACTCCCCTGCCCGTAAAGCGCAAAGAGGGCGAAGACATAGCCCACGCGTCGGATATACGGCGGGAACCCATACCCTTTGACGATCGCGTCCTGCACTTTCTCCCGCAGTACTCTCTGGATGAGTTCAGAGACATCTCCGAATCCGGCGTCGAGAAAACCGTGTGCGCCGATGACTTCTCCGAAGCTCTTGCGTATGTACTGTACGCCGTTTCTCAGAACAGCCTCGGAGAGATTGCCGACATTAGCGGTGATCTGACTAACCGCATTCTGTCTCTGCGCAGGAACTTCGACTGTTTTACCGGATTTACCCGCACCGTAAAAACAAAAGCTTTTACATACGCGCGGATAAGCCGCTGTCTCACGGAACTTCTTCTTGGTATCACAAAACGCGACCGCACCGCGGCACTTGGGAATAATGCCACTTACCTGCGCATCCTCGGTGTCAGGGAGAGTTCAAAAGATCTGCTTGGCCAAATCGGAGGATCCGTCTCATCAGGCGCGCCGCTCATCATGCGCGGTGCCGACCTCCACAGCGAAAGGATAACGGGCGACCCTGTGCTGAAGCGGATGATAGATCTGCAGCTTTTTGCGGACGCGATATACGATCAGAAGCGCCTTGGCGCGGGTTTCAGGATCGCGGAAGAAGAAAAGCAGCCTGTGATCATCTGAATTGGGACTTGATTATCACATATGATTATGCTAGTATACTATACGTTGTGTTTGCGGGGTCGTAGCTCAGTTGGGAGAGCGCAGCGTTCGCAACGCTGAGGTCGAGGGTTCGATCCCCTTCGGCTCCACTGCATTTTACATCAGTCATAACAGGAGGAACAGTATAATGCCCGCAAAGAAGAAGGAAACAGCCGCAAAAGCACCCGCGGCACGCAAGGCAAAAGTAGTCAACACCAGCGCTGTAAAGGCATCAGTTGTACTTCAGTACTCTGACAAATCGGTCACCTACGATGAACTCACCGAGCGCGTAAAGCAGATCTGGACGAAGGATCTTGGAAAAAAGATCGTAGATATTGATACTTTGGATCTCTACATCAAACCCGAGGAAAACAAGGTTTATTTCGTTGTCAACAACGAGCCTGTAGGCGATTTTGATCTCTGATCAGTAATCGACACTCATAAGACACAGACCCTGAGGCGGTGCCGTTGGCCCCGCCTTTTTTCTGTCCCCCTCTTCCATTATTCTCGCGACGTCCTCTGCGCTCATCCTGCCGTATCCGGCTTCCAGAAGGGTTCCGACCATTATCCTGACCATGTTTTGCAGAAAACCGTTTCCGTGGAAGACAATCCTGATCTCATCGCCCTTTTCTATCACATTTATCTGATCGACCGTCCTCACGGTCGATTTCTTCATCCTCGCGTTCGCGCAGAAGCTTTTGAAATCATGAGTGCCGACCAGTACCTGCGCGGCCTTCCTCATTGCCTCGACATCGGGTTTCTCATCAAGCACGGTGACATATTTTCTGTCAAAGACAGGCTTCGATCTGCCGCAGTACAGCCGGTACATATAGCATTTGCCCGTCGCGTTATAACGCGCGTGAAACCTTTCCGACGCAAATATGACGCGTATCACGCCTATGTCATCCGGCAGATATCTGTTGAAATAATCGAAGATCTCATCCTCTGTAAGATCTGTATCCACGTGAATATTGGCCACCATAGCCCTTGCGTGGACTCCGGCGTCGGTTCTGCCGGCACCGGTCACATCCGGGACCTCGCCCTCGGGAAGCCCAAGCATCCTCGCGGCAACCTGCTCAAGCTTGCCCTGTATAGTGAGCTCCCTGTCCGGCTGATGTTCCCACCCGAAATATCTGGAGCCGTCATATCTGATTATCAGTTTGATATTTCTTTTCATGTCAGAGTTTTGTTCGGCTTACTGTTTACCATGTCAAAATTTTACAGCAAAATTTTTACTTATTTTCGGTAAAAGTCTTACGTTTTTACAATTCTTTAACAATTAAAACATTGTTTTGTCATTTTCGCTTGTTAGTATGTTTTCAGACAATGAGAGATTAAAAGCTTTTTCTTCATAAACAGC
>JAILGA010000068.1 GCA_024697225.1 Lachnospiraceae bacterium | reverse complement strand
ATACTCGCGGAACCGGATGAAGATAAGAAACAGAGTTATATCGCGCTCATCGATATGACGAGACGGATACTGGAAACAGGTATCGACATCCTGGGATTTGATGCGCCCGAGAGGATGTAAGGATATAGCATATTAATGCTGTACAGGGATGTCCGGCATTGATAATAAGACCATGCAGAATTTATTAAGGAGGAAAAAGAAAAAATGAGTACAGGTTGGATAGTTCTTGCTTTTGTCATCTATCTGTCAGTCATGGTGTTGGTCGGTGTTTACAGTCTTAAGCAGAACAACTCGTCAGAGGATTACTTCCTCGGCGGAAGAAGGCTCGGAGGTCTCGTGGCGGCACTTTCCGCGCAGGCTTCTGATATGAGCGGATGGCTTCTGATGGGTCTGCCCGGATCGATCTACGCTCTGGGTACAGGCCAGATCTGGATAGCGGTGGGTCTCTTCATCGGTACGGTCCTCAACTGGCTCTTCATAGCTTCAAGACTTCGCAGATATACCATAAGAGCCAACAATGCGGTCACGCTTCCCCAGTATCTCGAAAACAGATTTCACGATGATAAGAGAGGCCTCCTTCTGGTCTCATCCCTTGCGATAATGATATTCTTCCTGGTGTATACTGCTTCGGCACTCGCTGCCGGCGGCCAGCTCTTCACCACGGTTTTCGGCATCGATTACAAGCTTTCGCTTACGATAGGTGCCATTGTCATCCTGACTTACACTCTGCTGGGCGGTTTCACGGCTGTGTGTGACACCGACTTCATCCAGGGAACTGTCATGCTGATAGCCCTTCTTGCTGTTCCGATCGTTGCTCTTGCCATGATGGGCGGCGATATGTCGGCTGCGACAAGCGTTGATCCCAATTACCTCAATCCCATGTACGACGGTGGAAATAAAATAACACTTGTTTCCATATTATCCCAGCTGGCATGGGGCCTTGGATACTGCGGTATGCCGCACATCCTCGTCAGGTTCATGGCTGTCAAGAGTGATAAGGAGCTCAATAAGGCAAAGGGAATCGGTATCGCCTGGGTTGCGCTCTCGCTTGCTTTTGCCTGTGTCATTGGTATAGTTGGACGTGCCTACATCGCGCAGGATCTTGTTGCTGAAGGCACCCAGGAGAGAGTCTTCATGTACATGATCATCAAGGCTTTCACGGAGGACGTAAGGATCCCGCTCATCGGCGGCATCTTCCTCTGCGGTATACTTGCAGCTATCATGTCGACGGCCGATTCACAGCTTCTCGTTACGGCATCAAGCGTCACCGAGGATCTTTATATGGGATTCTTCAGACAGAAGCAGTCCGACAAGAAGATGGTGTGGTTCTCCCGTATCGTGGTTGTGATCGTGGCTGTGATAGCCTATTTCATAGCTCTTGATCCGAGCAGCTCCATCATGGGCCTTGTGTCTGATGCGTGGGCAGGACTTGGAGCGGCATTCGGCCCCACGGTGCTCCTTTCCCTGTACTGGAAGAGAACCAATACCAAAGGTGCTTTCGCAGGCATAGTGGTCGGTGCGCTTACAGTTATTTTCTGGGATTATCTCCCGCTCTTCGGCGGACAGACCGCAGGCGCTGTCACCGGAGTTTATTCACTCCTCATCGGCTTCTTCCTGAGCCTTATCGCAGTGGTGGTCGCAAGCCTTGCCACAGAAGAACCGAGCAGCGAGATGGTAAAAGAATTCGAGGATGTCCGGTCGGGACGTGATATTTGAAGAAAAAGAACAAAACCAAACGTGAGATAGTAAGGTCCGGGAACAGACTGCTAAAGGGGAAAGACAGACTTTTCCTGAGGATAATCGCGTTCTTCATACTGTCTATACTTGCTGTTGCGGCCGTGATTGCCGTACGGAGCCTGATCCCGCAGGAGGGAGAGGCTCCGGAGATGTTTGTATCCTCTCTCGGAGGAGAATTCGAGGCAGAGGAGAAATACGAGTATTATTCCGAGGACGCATTAAGAAGCGCCGTGTCCGCCGGAATCGGCGTAAAGGCTGCCCTGGACCTGCGGCCTGAGGAGATATCCGTCGATGAGTACGGCGCAGGAGATTTTGCAAAGGTAGAAGGAGTAAGGATATCGGGGGATCTGGTGCAGGTGACTGCCACGGCACCGGGTCTTCCCATGAGTGACGATAAGTATTACTATCTGTTTTCACATGAGATCTACGAGGACTCATTGCCCGAGAATGCGGAACCTCTGGACAAATGCTACAAGGACAGCGAGGTCACCATGACCGCCGATCTCAGGAGAGGGACTCCTGAAACAAGGCTGTTTTCCGGCTTTTGCCTGGCAGTGAAGCAAAACGGTCTCTACAGAGTTGTGAGCAAAAGCTCATACGTTGAAAATCCCGAGGCACTGGCTTCCTACAGCTACAGCGGCATAAGGCATTCATCCAAGAAGGGACTTCTTATCGACCCCCTAAAGACAGCCACCAATGAATGGGACGACCTGGGAGTGGATTATGCCACTTACAATTTCCCTCTCGCGCATATCCTCGGTGCGACCTCAAACGGCGCATATCCCACCATAAGCTATACCTATCACGGAAAGACCTGGTACTTCAACGGAGCCCACATTCATGAGTACGATTATCTCTTCAGTACCATGACAAGGAAGGGGATCGACATTACGGGGATAATACTTAACAACGCGCCCACGGGTGCATACCCGGAACTCACACATCCGCAGGCAAGATCAGGCTCAACAGCGCCATATTACATGTTCAACGGTTCGGATAAAGCCGGTGTTGAGGCTATCGGCGCCGTGGCAACCTTCCTGGCGGGACGTTATTCCGGCGGACAGCACGGGCTGGTACACAACTGGATAATAGGCAATGAGGTCAATGCCCGCAAGGAGTGGAATTATATGAACTCTTCAACCTCGCTTTCGGACTACTCCAAGGCATATGCGCAGGCTTACAGGGTTTTCTACAATGCGATCAAGTCCGTGAACGCAGGTGCCGGCGTATATATTTGCCTGGATCAGCAGTGGGACAGGAACAGAAAGAACAACCCCGATTATGACGCGAGAGACCTGCTGGATACTTTTGCGGGGCAGATAAGAGCAGGGGGTGACATAGACTGGGGACTAGCCTATCATCCGTATTCGCAGCCGCTCACGAAGACCGCCTTCTGGCAGCCGAACAAGCTCGTGACGAACAGCGCCGACACCTCCTATATCACAATGAAGAATCTCTCAGTGCTCACAGGCTATATGCACAGACCCGAGCTCCTTGACAAAGACGGCAACGTGAGGTCGATTATCCTCAGTGAGCAGGGCTTCTCGTCCTCTCAGGGACAGGAGCTCCAGGCGGCCGCTTTTGCATATGCATATAAGATCGCCGAGGCCAATCCCGACATCGATTACTTCATATACGCCAGGGAGACCGACCATGCAAGCGAGATCGCGGAGGGGCTGGCACTTGGTATCAATGCCCCGGGGGGCGGACACAAGATGATATATAATGTATATAAGCATATAGATAAGAAGGACAGCGCGCAGTATACGGATTTTGCACTGGGCATCATAGGGATCAGCGCTTGGCCGTAGCCGGTATGGAAGGCAGAATAACAGTGACAGAAGTATAAGCGAAAAAGCAGAACAGCAAAGAGCAGTAAAGAAGAACAGCAAAGCAGCAGAAAAATGGGGAAGCAGAAAAGCATATAACATATCCTGCAAAAGAGTTAAGAAGGTTTTACAGAGGAGGAAGAAATGACAAACGCGGAAAAAGCATTAAAGGCACATGAGGAGTGGCACGGCAAGTTAAATGTGGAGTCCAAGGCTCCGGTGAAGTCGTCCGAGGATCTGGCGATAGCCTACACACCGGGTGTTGCGGAGCCCTGCAAGCTGATCGCAGAGGATAAGATGCTCGCCTACAAATACACTATGAAGGCCAACACGATAGCCGTCGTGTCGGATGGAAGCGCTGTGCTGGGCCTCGGGAACATCGGACCTTACGCTGCGGTGCCGGTCATGGAGGGCAAAGCGGTACTGTTCAAAGAATTCGGCGGGGTCAACGCAGTACCGGTCTGTCTGGACACACAGGATACCGAGGAGATCATAAAAGCCGTAAAACAGCTCGCACCGGGCTTTGGCGGGATAAATCTCGAGGATATAAGTGCTCCCAGATGCTTTGAGATAGAGGAGAGGCTTAAGAAAGAACTGGATATTCCCGTTTTCCATGATGATCAGCACGGAACCGCCATTATAGTACTTGCGGGCGTGATGAATGCGGCAAAGCTCCTTAAGAGGGAGATGTCGGACCTTCGTGTGGTGGTAAGCGGTGCGGGTGCCGCAGGTGTGGCGATCTCGAAGCTCCTTATGCGCGGCGGGATAACAGACGTTATTTTATGTGACAGAAAGGGTGTCATCTGCGAGGAGACCGCAGGCTCAAATAAAACGAAGCTCGAGATGATAAAGATCACCAATCCCAGAGGTGTAAAGGGAACCCTGGCGGATGCCCTGAAGGATGCGGACGTATTTGTGGGCGTGTCCGCCCCCGGCATCGTGACCAGAGAGATGGTTGCATCCATGAGGAAGGATCCGATCATTTTTGCCATGTCCAATCCCGTTCCGGAGATCATGCCGGATGAGGCAAAAGCAGGCGGCGCCGCTGTTATCGGCACCGGCCGCAGCGACTTCCCCAATCAGGTGAACAATGTTCTCGTCTTCCCCGGCATATTCAGGGGCGCACTTGAGGGCGGCGCGAGACAGATCACCGAGGATATGAAGCTTGTGGCGGCAGGGGCTGTTGCTTCGCTTGTGGATGATGACAAGCTCGACGCCGATCACATACTCCCCGAGGCCTTTGATCCCAGGGTGGCTGATGTGGTATCGCGTGCCGTAAAGGAGAATATCGCGGATGACAACAGATTGTGGTGAAAAAACTCTTGCTTTTTGCAGATTTCGGGAGTACATTATATCTGTAATATTCTGAATCTGAGAACTGCGGCCTTTCAGGGCGCATTTTATCCACCGGAAACAGAAAGGATGTTTATGGACAATTTGAAAGAGAAGCTGGAGTCATTACCCCTGCCGCAGCTTAAGGAGATGGCAAAGTCCCTTGGGCTTAAGGGCATTTCCAACATGAAGAAGGCTGCAGTCATCGAGCTGCTTATGACGCAGGAGGCTAAAAGCGGAAGCGCGGGCAAGCCTGCGGAGACGCAGGATAATACGGGCGGCACAAAAGCATCAGCCGGGCCTCAGGATAATATGAGCGGTTCCAAAGCATCGGCCGAATCTCGCGAAACCAGGAGCGCAGGAAGATCCGCCGAAGCAAAGGATGGCAGGCGGGGCAGAGGAAAAGCTGCAGGATCACAGGAAACCGGGAAATCTGCTGAAG
>JAILGA010000067.1 GCA_024697225.1 Lachnospiraceae bacterium | reverse complement strand
GTGGAAAAGCGGAAACATCAGGGAGTATACCGTCGCGGTGCATGCGCTCAAGAGCTCCTCCAGACTCATCGGGGCGCTTGGACTAAGCGCTATGGCGGCGGAGCTTGAGGCGATGGGAGACGCAAACGAAACAGAGACCATTGACCTGAAAACACCGGAGCTCATTTTTACATACAGATCGTTTTATGATAAACTTTCTGCTGTATGTGAGGAGTCTCAGACATCCGGAGACGATGATGCCCGGGGCAGGGAGCCCATCGATCCCGGGCAGCTGGCGGAGGCATACGGAGCCGTCAAAGAGGCAGTAACGGCCTTTGACTATGACACCGCCGATGAGATAATAAAGACTCTCAAAGAGTATGCACTACCCGCAGACGAGTCGGAACGGTTTGACAGGATCTGCGATCTTGTGACAAAACTTGATCGAGATGCACTTTTGGAGGAACTCTGATGGAAAAGAGGGTACTGCTCGTAGGAAAGACGACCGGCTTTATGATGAATGCCATCATAAACGGCCTGAAAAAAGAGAACTACGAGGTTCTTGAAACTGTTGCCGATGTAAACCAGATAGGAAGGATAACCGACTTGCCCAGGCTCGTCGTTCTCTATCTGGATGCCGATCTTGCTTCGGAGACGGAGGTTCTTGTCTATATCAAGGATATTGTTATGGAAAAGGAGCTTTCTCTGTTTGTGGCAGGCACGGACGATGAGATCGAAGAAGTGCTTAAAACACTGCCGGAAAGCATCATAAGGGATAAACTGTTAAGACCTCTGAACGTCAAGGATCTCGTGGCGGATCTCGACGCAGAGGTGGAGCGCGGCACCGCAGCAGAGGCAAGGAAAAAGATCCTTATCGTCGACGATGACCCTACCATGCTAAGGATGATCAAATCCCTGCTCGAAAAGGAATACCGTGTATATATGGCCAACTCAGGAATGAATGCAATAACCTTTCTCGCGGCGAACAAGGTGGATCTGATCCTTCTGGACTACGAGATGCCCGTGATCACCGGTGCAAAGGTCCTCGAGATGATCCGCAGTGAGGTTGCAACTCACGACATTCCCGTGATGTTCCTAACTTCCAAAAACGACAGGGAAAGCGTCATGCAGGTGGTGTCCTTAAAACCTGAGAGATATCTGCTTAAGACCATGCCGCCGGAGGAGTGGCTGAAAAACATCAGGGAATTCTTTGCGGGCAGGCAGTGAACGGGGGACGAAGCACGCACCGGAGTGCACTTCGGAGATATGACTATGTAATACGTGAAGCGGGTTCTTTGTCGGGTTTAAAACGAACAGGTGACAGTCAGAGCATGGTTGACAGGAAAAAAGGCTCTCCCGCAGAAACCGGGGAGCCGGCAAAATATATGATGATATGGACAGTGGGCATATATGTATTCCTCATGATGACTGTCTATCCTTTGTATTACAAGAACGGGTATTACGACATATGCGATGCAAAGTGGGATTTCTTTAAGTACGTATCCGCTGTCTTTGCCGCGGCAGTCATCATGCTGTTCATCTGGTATCTGGGCAGCTTTCTGGCAGAGAAGAAAGCGGCAGAGTTCCTTTCGAACGCATATAAGAGCACGAATGTGACGGACCGTTTCGCTTTTGCATATCTTGTCGTCTGCTGTATATCATCAGTCATAACTCCTTACAGACAGAATGTGATATGGGGTTATTACGGCTGGTATATGGGCCTTATCGCCCAGATAAGCTTCGTGGTCATCTATTTTCTGGTATCAAGATTCTGGAGATGGGATACGATCAATCTTCTCCTTTTCCTGCTGGCTTCTTTCGCGGTGTTCTTTTTAGGCGTGATCATGCGGTTTCGGATCGATCCTCTGGACTTGCACGCAGGCCTGGATGAGTACAGTATCAGTTACTTTATCTCCACATTGGGACAGGCTACATGGTATTCAAGTTATATGTGTATCGTCATGCCCCTCGGCCTGGTTGCTTACTGGTGTGCAGAAAAGCTGTGGGCAAGGATCGCCTTTGGGATCTTCTGCGCAATGAGCTTTATGACCGCTGTCACCCAGAATTCAGACAGCGCTTATCCTGCGATGTTTTGCATGTTCTTTATCCTGTTCTGGATCTCTTTTGATTCCGATGAAAAGTTCCTGCGGGCTGTCGAATGCGTTATCATTGCATTGTGCTCATTTAAAGCGATCGGTTTTATCCAGACGGTATGTGCCGACAGGGCGGTAATGCCGGATGCACTTTCCGTATTCATGAGCCGGTCACGGACTACGACAGTTATGCTTGTTCTGGCAGCCGTGTCATATCTTCTTATGCGCTTTGTCGTGTTTAAAAGGACAGGCTTTCATATCGCATCCGTAAAGAGATTGAGAACGGTGATGCTTATTGGAGTGGCGGCGGGGGCCGTCCTGACCGTCCTGTATATGATCCTGAATTCGACGGGAAAGCTGCCGGAGCGATATTCCCTTTCCGCGGGTTATCTGAACTTTAATGATACCTGGGGCAATAACAGAGGTGTTTCATGGCGGTGTTCCATGGAGGCCTTCATGAAGGGGAGTATTGTCCGCAAGCTCTTTGGGGCGGGTCCGGATTGTTTTGCGGAATACGTTTATGAGGATTACAGAGTCGATTTTGCGAACATACTCGGAGGTCACATCGTCCAGACCTGTGCGCATAACGAATGGATCAATTCCCTTATAAATGTGGGACTGTTCGGTCTGACCGCTTACTTCGGGACATTTATCTCATCTTTCAGGGACTGTATGAGACATGCTGAAGACAGACCGTACCTGTATGGCGTGGCTATGGCGATAGCGGCGTATATTTTGCACAACTCTTTCTGTTATCAGCAGATAATCTGTACGCCGGTCATTTTCATCCTTATGGGCATGGCACAATCAGTGATAAGGTTTGGATATGAACGGAGACAGGGTCGGGAGCGGCTGATATGAAGATCTGTCTGGTGGGTTCGTCGGGGGGACACCTCGCACAATTGTATATGTTAAAGCCCTTCTGGTCAAAGCATGAAAGATTCTGGGTGACTTTTGAAAAAGAGGACGCCCGTTCTCTTCTTAAGGGGGAGAGGATGATACCCTGTTATTATCCCGCCAACAGAAGCATCAAGGGGCTTTTTATCAATATCCGGCTGGCGGGAAAGGTGTTAAAGAAGGAGCGTCCCGATCTGATCATCTCGTCGGGAGCGGCGTCCTCTGTTCCGTTTTTTTTCCTGGGCAGGCTTATGGGAATTAAGACTGTCTACATTGAGGTTTTTGACCGCATTGACCGACCGACGCTTTCCGGACGGCTGGTGTATCTTGTTGCGGACAGGTTTATCGTTCAGTGGGAGGATATGAAAAAGATCTACCCGAAGGCAGTCAATCTCGGCAGTATTTTCTGAGGGAAAACTGTCTTAGTACGGTCCGGAGGTACATGAAGTGATTTTTGTGACGGTAGGAACCCATGAGCAGCAGTTTGACAGACTCGTGGAATATATGGATAAATGGGCCGGTGACAATGATGAGAAAGTTGTCATTCAGACCGGATACTCAAGGTATGAGCCGGGGAACTGTCAGTGGAGCAGGATGTATCCCTGCGGAAAAATGTCGGAATTGACAGACGAGGCAAGGATCGTGATCTCCCACGGAGGTCCCGCAAGCTTTATCTCATCACTGCGAACGGGCCGGATCCCGGTCATCGTGCCCCGAAGAGTTAAGTTTCATGAGCATGTAAACGATCATCAGGTCCGTTTCTGCAGAGAACTGGCCGCACGGTGGGGAAATATCATCGTTGTCGAGGATATAAACAGGCTCGGTGATGTGATAAAGGGATATGATGATATCACCCGTAACATGAAGAGAGTCTTTACAAGCAATAATGAAAACTTCTGCAGGGAGTTTGAAACAATTGTTGAGAACCTGCGGTGAGGGAACGGCCGGGAGCATCGATCCCCTGTAAATGGAAGCGATAACAGACAAGCCGCAGGTAAAGGAGATGATCTTTGAAGATACTTGTATTTGCCGAAGTGTATTATCCGGATGTGATGGGCGGAGGTGAATTTTCCACAAAGCAGATGACAGAAGGCCTGACGAAAAGAGGACATGAGGTGATCGTATACTGTCTGGGGAAAGATACCCGTGAAGAAAGGATAAACGGCGTATTGGTGAAAAGGAAGTATCTTAAGGGTCTGAGCGAGCATTTCCTGAGCAATACTAAAAACAACCGCCTCGCGGATCCTTTCACCGTGTTCGACAAGCTGACAAGAAAAGGCGGCGATCTCTACAGGAGCAGAAAGTGGTACGTGAAATACAGTTCCATAATAACAACGGAGGCTCCGGATATCGTGCACACGGTGTCTCCCATGTCTTATCTCGGGCGGTATAATCTGTGGAAAGCAGCCTCTGACCTGAAGATACCGGCGTCCCATGTCAGCAGGGGTCCCAATCTTCTGGAACTGAAGTTTGCGGGAGGCGCGCTTGATGCATATAACATCCGAAGAAATGTCAGGGCATCTTCCTTCCTTACAGCATTGGCCGCACCATCCCATTATATGATGGATCGTCATAACAAAGCGGGGATAAGGGGACAGAGGTTCAATGATGTCATATACAATGCGGTCGATCTTCCGCCGGTTTCGGTATCCGGAGAATTTATGGAACAGAAGGAGAATATTGTTTTATACGCGGGTGAGATCAGAAAGGGAAAGGGGATCGATACTCTGATACACGCCGTGGAGGGATTGGATGGCGTCAGACTGCTCCTGATCGGAAGAGGGGAAATGACGGCTTCGATCATGAGGGACAAAAAGGCAGAGGTCCTTGACTGGATGGAAAGGGAATCTCTTTACGCGTATATGAAAAATGCTAAGGCAGTGGTACTCCCATCCGAATGGAACGAGCCCTTTGGGAGGATCCTGATCGAAGCGATCAACAACGGAACGATAGCTGTCGGGAGCGACAGGGGCGGAATACCGGAGGTCCTTGATCACAATGAGGACTACATCTTTCACAGCGGGGATGCAGACGGCCTGCGAAGCCGCATTGAGAGAGTGATCCATATGCCGGCAGCGGAGTATACGGAGGAAGTCGGTGCCTTACAAAGAATGGCGCTTCGGTTCACGGACGATAAGTACATTGATGAATGGGAGAGATTTTTCTCTCAGCAGCTTGGCTGATACGGGATTTATGAACAGAAACAGAACAGATCTGAAGATAGCAGAGTCTGAAGCCGAATGGCGCAGATACCATCATGAGAATGCGGGAGTCCGCGAAAGCGCGGGGCTGTTTTTCGGCGCCATAAAAAGAAGCGCCGTAAAAAGAGCCGGCGGTATGGTCAAAACCGTGATCACATCTGTGAAAAGAGCGGCGTTTCAGCCTTCCTACGGTGATAACAGGGAGAATATAGTAGTCTCGCTGACAAGCACCGGAGACAGGATCAGATATATCTTTCCTACGCTGTACTCCCTTGCTGTTCAGACCCGTAAACCGGATCTGATCGTTCTCTGGCTCGGAAAAAACATGAATTATCCGAAGAGAACGATAGATGAGATCAGGGCCCTGGGTATCAAGGTGAGATTCCGTGAGGACCTGGGACCAAATACAAAGTATTACCATGCTTTTGGGGAGTATAAGAATGATCTGGTCGTCACGGTGGATGATGATATCGTCTATCATAAAGAAATGGTAGAAGAACTGTATGGAACGTACTTAAAACATCCTGATTCGGTGATCGCAAGGCGCGTGAATCTGATGAGATTTGATCGCTCGAAAGAGTTATTAAGCTACAGGGACTGGATATGGGAATACAGGGACGCCGACGGGCCGAGCTTGGTACTCCTTGCCACCGGGGTCGGCGGGGTGCTGTATCCGCCTGCCGTTTTAGCCTTCGATTGTTGGAAAAACAGGGACTTTCGGAGTGTCTGTCCCTCATGCGACGATATCTGGCTGAAATTCTGCCAGCTTTCAAAGGGGATAAAGGTCTGCCCTGTCACCGGCTCAAAGTATCCCGAAGATGTCATCAATTTCTTAAGCCAGAAGACAAGCCTGTCGGCGGAAAACGTAGATAAGGGCGGAAACGATGAGGGGATCAGAGCCTGCACCGAGTATTTTGGGATGCGCGATGATCTGTGCGAACGGGTGCTTACAGATGATTGACGGGAGAACATACAGATGAGCATCCCGCGCAGGATCCATTATTGCTGGTTAAGCGACGACCCCGTTCCTGAGGATATGAAACGCTTCGTGGAGGGATGGAAAAAGCTCCTTCCCGATTACGAATTCGTGAAATGGGATCCGGAGAGATTTGCCGTGGATTCCTCGGTCTGGGTAAGCGAGGCGGTGGACCGGAAACAATACGCATTTGCTTCGGACTATATCAGGCTCTACGCCGTATATCATTACGGCGGGATCTATCTGGACATGGATGTCGAGGTGCTGAAGCCCTTTGACAGATTGCTGGACAGACCGTATATGTTTGCCTATGAAACGCCTGACAGGAAAAGGATAGAGGCGGGATGCTTCGGCGCGGAAAAGAACGACCCCTTCCTGAAGGCATGTCTTGATCACTATCGGGACAGGCATTTTGTCGCGGGCGAAGGCTTTTCCGATACACTGCCCCTGTCAAAGGTCATGAGCGATATCATGCGGGAAAGGGATATGGACCTCAGTATCTATCCCTGGAGATACTTTACAGCCAAATCTTATTCTACGGGGATGGAAACGCCCGGGAGCGACACTTACGCCGTCCATCATTTCGCGGGATCCTGGAAAAGCGATAAAGAGCGCAGGATAGTCGAAAACGCACGCAGTATCAGAAATGCGCATCCGGTTGCCGGAAAGCTTATGGCATTTGTCTATGAGAAAACACAGAAAGCCGTATTGATGATAAAAACCGGGGGAATAAAAGAGCTGTTCTTCAGGACCCGGCAATATATGAGAAGATGAGATCGGATATGGGATCGAGAACTCTTAATTCTAAAAGAAATATCATAGTGGGATCAGTGAGCAGCTGTCTGATCCCGCTTCTTGCCATGGTGATCAATTCCGCCACAGTCAGGTATTTCGGCGTCGAATATATCGGCCTTACCGGCGTATTTAGATCCGTGCTGCAGGTACTGAATCTTACCGAACTGGGTTTTTCATCAGCTGTGATCGTCAACTTGTATAAGCCGTTAAAAGACGATGATGTGGCTGCGGTGAGGGGGATCCTGGCTTATTACAGACGCGTTTACAGGATCATAGGAATTGCGATACTGATATCCGGGATGATCGTATGTCCGTTACTTGACAGACTGATCGGTGATACCGGAGGGATCGGTGAGAATATATATATCCTGTATCTTCTGTATCTTACAGATACGGCTATGGGCTTTTTGCTGTTCGGATATAAGGAGGCGCTGTTCCATGCGGCTCAGCGGCTCGATATCACAAAGGCGGTACATATCATCATCTACATCGGCAAAAGCATTCTCCAACTAGCGGCTATAGCGGTGTTGAGAAACTTTTACGCATACGCGGCAGCTATAGCGGTGGGGACGGTTTTCTACAATCTGTCCCTGAATATCCTTTCCAAAAAGAAGTTTCCACAGTATTATCCGGATGGAAGGATCGATGACGATACAAGAAAAAACGTCCGGGAGCAGGTCGTCGGCGTGTCTGTTTCAAGGATACTGGGCGCCACCAGAGAATCCTATCCCATGATCGCGGTCAATTCTTTTCTGGGGCTGCATACGGCGGGACAGTACTCGAACTACTGCCTGATCTTCAGCACTGTTCTGGGCTTTTTCTTGATCATCACCAAAGCCGTTCAGGCCAGTATCGGGAACAGTATCGTGTCTGAGACCGCGGAAAAAAACTATGCCGATCTTACCAGAATGGAGTTTCTGCAAAATGCGTTCATAACTGCCTGTGCGGCGTATCTGGTATCCCTGTATCAACCGTTTATGAAGATATGGATGGGAAGCGATCTGGTATTTCCCGTTCCCGTGATGATGCTTTTCGTGCTGTATTTCTACATCCTTGCTATGGGCGAAGTAAGAAACGCATACTTCTCCGCCCTGGGATACTGGTGGAAGGCGAGATGGATATTTATCGTCGAAGCATTGATGAACGTGATCCTGATCACCGGTATGGGTAAGCTTTTTGGTGTGGCGGGTATCATCCTTGCGACGATCATTACCGTTTTTTTCGTGAATTATATCGGGGTTACCAATCTTCTGTTCAGGGAGTATTTCGGATCCGGAAGAAATGAATTCTACAGGAACAGGATCATATATACTGTCGCGGCGTTCATAATCTGCGGCGCAGTCTGGTCGGTCTGCGGTCTTATCCCGCTTGAGGGCGCAGTGGGGATCATTGTGAGACTGGCGGTCTGCACTTTGATAATAGTGATACTGTTGCCGGGCTTAATGTTCCTGTCGCAGAGAAAGAACATGACGGAGGCGGCCGCCTTTGTCAGACAGATCATCAGGGCGTGATACAGCATGAAAAGAGTGTTGATAAACGGAGACAGAGCCTGCCTGCCCATTGACGGAATAAACCGCGTCCTGTTAGAGATGACGGGAAGCCTTGATGCGATCGCGGGGAAAGATGAGTATGTACTGGTCGTACCATCCAATGTGAATGAGGAGTTTTCTGACAGGATAAAAGAATATAAGAATATAAAGATCAAAAAGACGATCCTGCCGTATTTCAGGTTCTGGACATTTCTTTTTGTCGATCTTGCAGGGCTTCTTTTGCGTCGGAGAGTGATCAGTTTCCGTAACAGAAATTCCGTTTTCGGCGGCGGGATAAATATGCTGCAGGATATCATACCGCTCAGGTTCTACGGGAGCCGGGACAGAAAATACCTGAAAGGGATCGGGAGACTTCTTTATACTTCGGATAGTCTGATCGTAGCGTCGGAATTTACGCGGAAAGACATAGAAAAGGCGGTGAAAAGCGGACTGATCAATGAGGGACGCCGTAAGAGGAGGAAACCGAAAGACCTTGAACAGCCTCGGATACAGGTGATCCGTCTCGGATGGCAGCACTACCTTGAAATACAGGAAGATCCGGAGATCTTCAATGAATATCCGTGTATAAAAAAGGGAGAATACTATTTTTCGCTGTCCGGTATTTCACCCCATAAGAATTTAAGGTTCATATATGAAGCCGCCGAAAGGTATCCGGATCGAATGTTTGTGGTCGCCGGTGCCATGAACCGGGGATATGGATATGAGCATAAGCCTCTGAAGAATCTGTTTTTTGTCGGGAGGATAAGCGACCCACGTGCCAAAGCGCTGATGATGAACTGCAGGGCTTTTATCTTTCCATCTCTGTATGAAGGCGCGGGGCTGCCCCCGCTGGAAGCGCTATCCTGCAATGTGCCCGTTATGGCGGCCGATATCGAAGTGATACATGAGTACTGCGGCGATTCGGTACATTATTTTGATCCTTATGATCATGATACCGATTTTGATGCTGTTCTGAAAACAGATGTATCCGCCCCGGAGGAGGCGCTTTGTAAGCTTTCCTGGGACAGGGCGGCACAGGAACTTAAGAAGATCATAGAGAGCTGCCGGAAAGAGCAGGCTGTTTGAGCAGGTCGGGATGCGGGTCTCCTTTGACAGTTCCGGTAAAATGTGTTACTTTTTTTGTGTTGTTTTTCTTTGTGAGCGAGGGGGTTGGCTATGTTTCGTAAAGGAATGATCAGATCGGAATTAAAGAGGAAGATGGTTTCAGTTCTGGCGGCTGCCATGGTTTTTTCAGGCATGCCGGCTACTGTGTACGCGCAAGCGGCGGAAGGAGAACTGATCATTGATGAAATACCGGAGGATAAGCTTAAACAGGAGTATTTTGAATATGATGAACAAGAGGAACCGGTAAACGGGAAGTTTATAAATGGAACAGAGATCGAAGTGAATGGTTTCAATATCCATGATGGGCTGGTATACAGCCGCGATAATGAGATCAACAGCATTAATAAAATAAGGATCGAAGAAGGATACTATGGTCAAAAATATAGTACCTGTGTGGCATCCGCGAGTACAAAAGAAGCAAAGGGTTTTCTTATCTTCAATGAGGGCAGCACCGGAGACAATGAGGATGAATCGCATTATCAGCCGGGTACGAATACCTATATCGAATTTACCACTGATGAGGAATCTGATGTTGTTGCAGTTGTAAAAGGTGGATCAAATAGTAAAGTCTACCTGGAAGAGGAAGGGTCAGATGATATACAGAAAAAGGCTATTCCCTTTACACCTTATAGTTATAATTCGGCAAAAGCGGTGGTATTTGAAGCAAAAGGACATAAGAAATATCACCTTTATGCGGATTACGACACCAGTGTGTATTTCCTGAAGGTCATGCCCAGGTCCACGGCGGATCTCTGGGACTTCACAGCCGATAGCCCTTTTGGCATACTGGGGGATACGCTGACTGACACCACAGCATATGTTGACGGCTTATATGTTGAAGCGCTTCCATATAATTATTCGGGCGCGGTTCAGATTAAGGTGAAGGAGGGAGGCGGTATTTCCCTCACCCCCAAGGCCGTTATCTATGTTCCGATCCGTGAAGGTAAGAAACTTCTGATAAATGCTCCGACCGGTTTTGCGAATATCAAGGTAAACGGCACCGTTCTTTCAAGTTCGTTACGTATTTTCGATACAGGTTCTTTTGCTGCCGGTTCGGACAGGCAGGGTTATGTGAAGGTTGAGGCTATTGATGAAGATCCTTATCAATTTAATTCTTCTGATGAAGTTGCTGTTATTAATGAGATAAGCTGGCTTCCAGGAGACTGGAGCGGGATAGTGATCCCCACGGCGGCAGAGGACCTGACCTATAACGGAGAAGAACAGACCGGAGTCGCGGCGGGAGCAGGCTATACTCTGTCAGGAACTTTCAAAGCGACAGACGCAGACACTTATACCGCTACAGCAAAACTGAAAGCTGAATATGTAGCGGGTGGCTTTAAATGGAGTGACAATACGACAGACGATAAGACTATCACATGGAGCATAGGCAAGGCAGCCCATGCCGGCGTGACCGCGAGCGGCTCTGCCAGATACGGTAAGAGCGGCACAGTGGATCTCTCCACACTGATCGTGGACGGCGGTACGGTGGGAGTGATCACAACAACAGATGCAGACAGTGTCCTGAGCGGTGTTCCCACAGTCGCGGAAGAAAAACTTAGCTTTGCTTTCGCGGATGACGCAGGCAAAGCAGGTAAGACCGCTACCGTCACCGTTCCCGTCACAAGTAAAAGCTATGAGGATTACAATATCACCGCCACACTGACGGTCAGGGGGAAAGAAACTCCGGTACTGACAGCACAGAATATCACCAGGACCTACGACGGAAAGGCAGTCACGGATGCCCAGATCGTCGGGACGGCAAAGGTGAATGGGACTAATGTGCCCGGAACGTGGGCGTTCAAGAGCGGGCAGGGGCTCACGGAAGTTGCGGACAGCGGAGAAAAGACGGTGGTCTTCACACCCGCTGACACGGAGAACTATGTAGGCGGAGAGACCACTCTTAAGCTGACCATCAATGCACCCGCGCCCGATCCGGTGAACCCTGACAACCCGACTCCCGTGCAGCCGGATGCTTCCTCGGTCTCATTTGCGAAGAGGTCGCTCGTCCTCGAAGAGGGGAAGAGCGAGAAGCTCTCCTGGACGGTGCTGCCCGCTGACGCGAAAGATAAGAGCGTGACGTTTACAAGCTCGGATGAGAAGATCGTGAAGGTGGACGCAGTCGGAAGTGTGACCGGCGTCAGTACCGGAACGGCAAAGGTTACGGTCAGGACCACGGTTGGCGGATATACGGATGAATGTGTCGTAACCGTGGGCAAAGCGGGAGACGGGGAGAAGATAAAAGAGGCCGAGGAGGTCAGCAAAGGCGATAAGATCGTTGAAGCGAAGGAAGAGACGAAGCCGGCGGAGGGCTCTGTGAAGATCAAAGGGGAAACCGTTGCTGTCAATGTCTCAACCACCTGGAAGGACGCCGTGGACTATACCGGAAAAAAGATCGATGCTAAGGACCTGCTTGGAGCTAAAGTGGATACGACTGCGATCGAAAAGAGCCTTACACTTAACAAAAAGGCGGAGAAAAAGGGAAAGACAGCGGCAGATCTGATCAAAGTAACCTATGTCTGTAAGAATAAGGCTGCGGGTGAAGCGACCTTCTACGCCAAGATCGAGATCGCGAAAGACGCTTCCAAATACCTCTCCAAGTCGGAGTTTAACAAGCTGAAAAAAGAAGTTAAAGCGATCAACAAAAAGCTGAAGGCAGAAAAGTGCAGCTTTACGATAAACAAGCGTTCGGTCACGGACGGAACCCTTCTTGTCAAAGTGGCAAAGACCGGAAAAGGTGCTGTCAAGACAAAAAAGGGCGGCAATATCGACAAGGTGAACAGTGTGAAGCTTAAGACAAAGAACGCGGCAGGGAAGGACATCACGATCAGTCTTTCGAAGAAGGACTACGATATAGAGCTGGTGGATGCCGCAAGCGGCCTGGTCAGAGTGACCGGAAAGAACAGCTTTACCGGAAGCATCACCGTATACGTGCAATAAGGGGTTTCAGCTCCTGCATATATTGCACACACCCGATAGTATTTCCAAAGGCTGCGCCGTTCCCGGTGCAGCCTTTTTCGGCGGGTATTGATCCGGATCATCGCGATTAAGTTGATATGAAGTCATTTTATACTATGTTTTAATGAGTCGGAAAATATGGTATAATTTTTTATCTGTTTGTGTGAGTAAAGGAAGAACACAATGTCAAGCATAAGTCTGGATAAAGTTATAGAAAAAATGGAACTGAAGGCTCTGACGAACGACGTCGACACGAGCCTTATCCGCATTACCCAGCCGGATATCAACAGACCAGCGCTGCAGCTCGCCGGGTATTTTGAGCACTTTGACGCGACGAGGCTTCAGATAATCGGATTTGTCGAGTATTCATTCATGGAGAGCCTGAGTGAAAAAGAGAAGGAGGAATCGTTTTCGAAGCTTCTCTCCTTTGATATACCGGGAATAGTCTTTTGCAGGGGGCTTATACCGGATCCGATGTTCTTAAGGATCGCGGAAAAGGAGCAGGTACCTGTTTTCTACACAGAGATGGCCACATCGGCGTTCACTTCAGAGATAATAAGATGGCTCAATGTCCAGCTGGCGCCGTGTATCAGGATACACGGCGTACTGGTGGATGTATACGGCGTGGGCGTGCTGATAACCGGAGAGAGCGGCATAGGAAAATCGGAGGCGGCGCTTGAGCTTGTCAAGCGAGGTCACAGACTTGTATCGGATGATGTGGTTGAGATCAGGAAGGTCAGTGAGGTCACACTGATAGGAACCGCTCCCGATATAACCAAGCATTTCATCGAACTTCGCGGTATAGGCATTATCGATGTCATGATGCTTTTTGGTGCCTCGAGTGTCAGGGATACGCAGAATATAGATGTGGTCATAAAGCTGGAGGACTGGAACAAGGACAGGGATTACGACCGTATGGGTCTTGAGGAGGAGTATACGGAATATCTCGGCAACAAGCTGGTACTCCACAGGATCCCCATAAGACCGGGACGGAATCTGGCGGTCATATGCGAGTCGGCAGCTGTCAATCACAGACAGAAACAGATGGGCTACAACGCGGCGCAGGAGCTGTATCGCCGCGTTCAGGAACAATTCACACGAGGGAGGGAGGATAGCGATGGAGAATAAGGTGATATTTGGCATCGACCTTGGGGGGACCACCATAAAGATGGGACTCTTCGGAACGGAAGGAGAGAGTATCTCCGACTGGGAGATTCCTACCCGCACAGAGGGGGCCGGCAGATATATATTGGCGGATATGGCCGAGGCGGTAAAAAAGACTGTGGCAGAGAGAAATATAGCCGGGCAGGATGTACTGGGAATCGGACTGGGCGTACCGGGCGCGGTGGTGGATGAGAGCCTTGTTGCGCAGGCCGTGAACCTCGGCTGGAAGGATGTGGATGCCGGGAATGAGCTCAGTCAGTACACGGGATTTCCCGTTGCGGTCGGCAATGACGCCAATGTCGCGGCTCTCGGCGAATCGTGGCTGGGCGGTGGAAAGGGCTTCAAGAACATGCTTCTTGTGACTCTCGGAACCGGTGTCGGAGGTGGCATAATCGTTGACGGCAGGATACTCACCGGATCCATCGGAGCAGGCGGCGAGATAGGCCACATGCATATAGAGGACAACGAAACTGAGCCCTGCGGCTGCGGCAATTACGGCTGCTTCGAGGAGTATGCCAGTGCGACGGGTGCCGTGAGAGTGGCCAAAAGAGTTCTTGCGGAATCACGGGAGGAGAGCGCTCTCAGAATGACCAATTTTACCTGCAAGGATCTCTTCGATGCCGCGGCGAACGGTGATGTCGTGGCAAAGAAAGCCATTGCAAAATACGGGGATTATCTGGGCAAGGGTCTCGCGATCTGTGCTTCCGTTCTTAATCCCGAGGCGATAGTCCTGGGCGGCGGCGTGACCAAAGCCGGAAATATACTTATAGATCTGCTGAAGCCTTCGTTCAACAAGTGTGTATTCCCTCCCTGCCGCGATGTCACATGGGCACTTGCTACCCTCGGCAATCAGGCAGGAATAGTGGGCGCGGCCAAGCTCATTCTGGACAAGGTATCAAGATGACAGACATCCCGCATATTCTTGAAGAGGTTATACCGGCTGACAGGATATCGCGGGATGAACCTATGTCTGCGCATACCACGATGCGTGTGGGAGGAGCTGCGGACGTCTTTGTGCGCATAGCATCCGCCGGTGAGCTCGGAGAGGCGATCAGGCTTCTTCGGTCTGCCGGAGAGGCTTATGTGGTTGTGGGAAGGGGCAGCAATCTCATTGTTTCTGACAGAGGATACCGGGGAACGGTGCTGTGCACCTCGGGTTCTTTTGCGGGCATCTCGTGCAGAGAGAGTGAGGATGGAAAGGTATATCTGAAGGCTGACGCGGGAACTCTTCTGGGGGCATTGGCATCCTATGCCTGTGAAAGAGAACTAACCGGACTTGAATTTGCCGCAGGCATCCCCGGAACTGTGGGCGGTGCGGTCAGAATGAACGCCGGTGCCTACGGATCAGAGACAGCAGATCTTGTGGCATCTGTCAGCCTCCTCTCCCCAGATGGGTCATTAACGGCCACAGATGCCGCGGGCATGGATTTTGCGTACAGACACAGCCGGGTATCGGAAAGCGGAGAGATCGTTACAGACTGTACATTTGTAATGACACGGGGAGACAGACAGGCGATAATCGCCAGGATGGAGGAACTTGCAAAGGCAAGGAGAGATAAGCAACCCCTTGAGTATCCCAGCTCGGGCTCCACGTGGAAGAGGCCCGAGGGGCATTTTGCAGCAAAACTGCTTGAGGAAGCGGGCTGCAAGGGACTGCGTGTCGGTGATGCACAGATCTCGGAGAAGCATTCCGGCTTTATTATAAACAGGGGATCTGCCACCGCATCGGATATCCTTAAGCTGATGCGCATGGCAGAGGATAGAGTGTTTGAAGCAAGCGGCGTAAGACTCACACCTGAGGTTGAGTTTATAGGCATGGAAGGCGATGACAGATGAGACTCCTTATCGTGACGGGTATGAGCGGCGGCGGAAAAACGGCAGCCATAAGGATGCTGGAGGATGACGGTTTCTACTGCGTGGACAATCTTCCGATATCGCTTATAGGAAAGTTTGCGGAGATACTGTCAATGCCGGATTCCGAGATCACACGAGCAGCCGTCGGTATAGATGTGCGCTCGTCCCTGGGCGGCGTGAAGGGAGCATCTAAAGCACTTAAGGATGCCGAAAAAGAGATAGACAAACTCAAAGAAGCGGGCATTCCGTGCGAAGTCCTGTTCATGGAAGCCGATGAGAATGTGCTTATAAAGAGGTACAAGGAAACCAGAAGAGTACATCCTCTTTCTGCGGACGGACGCATAGAGGACGGGATTAAAAAAGAGAGAGACATCCTGTCCGGCATGAGGAAGAAAGCGGATTATATAATAGATACCTCGGGACTTCTCACAAGAGACTTAAGGCAGGAGATAAGCAGGATAACGGCGGACGGCAGCGCATATTCCAGCCTGACCGTCACAGTGCTTTCTTTCGGATTCAAATACGGGATCCCGGCTGATGCGGATCTGGTCTTTGATGTGAGATTTCTGCCCAATCCCTTCTATGTCGACAGTCTGAAATACCTCACCGGAAAAGATGCCCCGGTCAGTGAGTTTGTCCTTAATAATCCCGCCTGTGAGGAGTTCATGCTGAAACTCGTGGACATGATAAGCTTCCTCATCCCGGGTTACCGCAAGGAAGGAAAATATCGTCTCGTGATAGGCATAGGCTGTACGGGAGGTCAGCACAGAAGTGTTGCCATAGCTTCCGAACTGGTAAAGCGTCTCCGCGAGACCGATAAGAGCACCGGTTTCCATATAATGCACAGGGAACTGGCAAAGAAGCCCGGATAAGACATGTCATTTTCATCAGATGTAAAGAAAGAACTTTTCGACAGGACCGGTCAGGCCAGACATTGCAGGCTCTCCGAGATGAAAGCCATCTATGAAGTCCTGGGGGGACGGTATATTTCCGGTGATGAGGGAACTATCATCTTTGACAGGGCTGTTTCCGTTGCATGCAGGAAATTTGTCGCTCTGCTGACGGAAACTTATAAGGCCTATGCGGTAAGTAGCGGGGAATGTGTCACCGGAAGGGATGAGTTCCTGAGAGACGCAGTATCCGCGATCCGGACGCAGGTAGTAAGAAGCTCGTGCTGCAGGAGAGCTTATCTGCGGGGGGCTTTTTTATGCGCCGGCACGGTTTCGGATCCGGCAAAGGGGTATCAGCTTGAGTACTCATTGAAAAGCCGCGAACTCGCGGAAAGCATACTTGAGATGATGAGTGAAGAGACCGTATCCGCAAAGCTCACCGAAAGAAACGGGAAGCATGTCATCTATCTGCGGGGCGGTGAGGATATTGTAAAACTTCTCGGCATGATGGAAGCGGGAAGGGCGCTACTGGTGATGGAAAACGAGAGAGTTACCAGAGATGTGCGCGGCAACATAAACCGCAGGGTCAATCTCGAGGCTGCAAACATCGGCAAGGCTGCGGCGGTGGGATCCGAGCAGATAGAGGTGATAAAAAAGCTTGAGGAAGACGGCGTACTTGACAGGCTTTCACCATCTCTTAAGGAGATCGCAAGGATAAGACTTGATCATCCGGATGCCACATACGAAGAGCTGGGCGGGATGCTCTCGGTACCCCTTGGAAAATCAGGGGTTAATCACAGGCTGAGAAGACTGATGGAATTGGGATCATCAATCCCCGGGGAGGGCTGATTGTTCCGTGGAGTGAGTTTTGTCACCGGGGATAAGACCGCAAGGATCGTCGCCATGAAAGCGTGCGAGGCTCTTAATAATTCGGGGTATGATGCCGAGATGTGTGCCCCGGCCGAGGCAGTATGCAAGGTGCGTGATGACATGCTTTATCTCGCCGATGATGCGGAGACGGTAAAGCGGCTTGCGGATGCGAGCGCGAAGGTTTGCGGCTTTATGCACGGAACCAATAAGCAGGAGCGATTTCCGGGGCTTAAGTATGTATTCGATGATGTCGATGAGGTTGACTCTGACTCCTACAGAAAGGCGTGGGAAAGACTGGCCGGCTGCCCGTGGACCATTGCGAAGACCGACAGACTTCTGATAAGGGAGACGACCATTGACGATCTGGAGGCGCTTTATGATATCTACTCCGATCCGCGGATAACAAGGTATCAGGACGGCCTTTACGAAGACCGCGAGGCCGAGACGCAGTACATGAAAGACTATATTGAAAAGATCTATGGTCTTATGGGATTTGGGATATGGTCTCTTGTGAGGCTTGAAGACAACACACTGATAGGCAGGGCGGGGCTTAGCGCCGCAAACGGCTTTGACAATATTGAGCTCGGTTTTACGGTGGGAATTCCGTGGCAGAGACAGGGATATGCGTATGAGGCGTGCTCGCAGATACTTCGCTTCGCTGAGTGGGTGCTGGGGGTCACCAGAGTGTATGCCAGTGTAAAACATGGAAATACGGCTTCCGCCGGTCTGTGCGTGAAGCTGGGTTTTGAGCGGGGTGAGGAAACCCATGACGGATATATCAGATATTTATGGAGGGCAGATAATGGCCAGATACATAATGGCTCTTGATCAGGGTACGACCAGTTCGCGCTGCATCATCTTTGACAGAGACGCGAAGATAGCGGGGCTTGCGCAGAAGGAGTTCCAGCAGTACTATCCGCAGCCGGGCTGGGTTGAGCATAATCCGAGGGAAATATGGTCCTCACAGCTTTCGGTTGCAACCGAGGCCATGGCAGAGCTTGGTGCGGCGGCTTCCGATATCGCAGCCATAGGCATAACCAACCAGAGAGAAACCACGATAATCTGGGACAGAAAGACCGGCGAGCCGGTGTACAATGCCATTGTCTGGCAGTGCAGGAGAACCGCGGAGGCGGTGAAGGAGCTGGAGGAGAAAGGTCTTGCTGAGAGGATAAGAGAAAAGACAGGTCTGGTCCCGGATGCCTATTTTTCCGCCACCAAGATAGCATGGATACTGGATCATGTCGACGGGGCGAGGAGACGGGCAGAGGCAGGTGATCTTGCCTTTGGCACAGTCGATACATGGCTCATATGGAATCTCACAAAGGGGAAGGTACACGCCACCGACTATACCAATGCATCGAGGACCATGCTCTTCAACATCCACACCGGTGAGTGGGATGATGAGCTGCTGGAAATCTTTGATATACCGAAGGCTCTGCTTCCCGAGGTTGTGCCCTCCGGGCATGTCTTCGGGACAACGGATCCTTTTTTATTAAACGGCGAGATTCCCATTGCGGGCTGCGCAGGTGACCAGCAGGCGGCTCTCTTCGGACAGTGCTGCTTTGGCGAGGGGGAGGTCAAGAACACCTTCGGAACGGGATGCTTTTTGCTTATGCATACAGGCGATAAGGCGATACGTTCCGAGAACGGGCTGCTGACGACAGTCGCGGCGGGGCTTGATGAAAATCTGCAATATGCCCTTGAGGGCAGTGTCTTTGTGGCGGGGGCTGCCATACAGTGGCTCAGGGACGAGATGAGGATGATAAAGACGGCGGCACAGTCAGAGGAATATGCCTGCGCCGTGCCGGATACGGCAGGCGTATATCTGGTGCCCGCTTTTACCGGTATGGGCGCTCCCTACTGGGATCCCTATGCCAGGGGCATGACGGTCGGTATAACAAGGGGCTGTAAAAAGGAGCATTTCATCCGTGCGGTTCTTGAGTCGATAGCTTATCAGTCCCATGATGTGATAAGATCCATGGAGCAGGATGCCGGGATAAGCCTGAAGGAACTCAGAGTAGACGGCGGTGCCTCGGCAAACAATTTCCTGATGCAGTTCATGGCGGATATAGTCGATGCAAAGGTATGGCGCCCGAAATGTATAGAGACGACAGCCCTCGGGGCGGCGTATCTCGCAGGTCTGACCGTGGGCTTCTGGAAGGACAAGGCGGAACTGGTGCAGAAGGAGCAGCTGGGAAGGAGATTTGCTCCGTCGATGGAAAACGCCAGGCGGGAGGAACTGCTGGAAGGCTGGAAGAGAGCAGTGCGGGCGGCACTGGCATGGGCAAAGTGATATGGCGGTATTTCTGGTATTGCCGTTAGCTGCGGCGCTGGCGGTATATTTTAATAAAAAGTTCGGGGAGACCCTGCTTGTCGCTATAACAGGCATGACGGTGTGTGTGTACATATCCGGACTGTTCGGTTTTTTCATCCCGGGAGTGGTCCTGGCCGTTCTGATGAGCGCTGTTTCCTGTATATATCTCGCCGTGCGGACAGTTAAAGATCGAAGTGCTGTCAGGAATGCGGTGCTGACGGCCGGTTTTATCGCAGCGCTGATCCTGCTGGTCTTTTTTATGATCTCGGATCTGGGACGGGCGCTTGGAGATGCCAGTGATGATTATGGTCACTGGGCGCTTGCGGTAAAAAATTTCTACACTTATTCAAGGTTTTCAAATCTTGCCCCGTCCACCGATAAATACGGATATTATCCTCCCATACTCACAGTGTGGTGCTATCTGAACACCAGGCTTTGGATAACCTGTTCAGAGGGAATGTGTTTTTTGGCCCAGTCCATGCTCGTGGCTGCCTGCGGACTGCCGTTCTTCCTGTCGGTGAACGGGCGCGGGCAGTGGAAACGCTTTCTCGCGGTTTTACTTCTGGTGCTTTTGATTCCCGTCGGGGGGATGGACAACATCTATACCTGTCTTTACGGTGACGGGGTCATGGGGATGCTCGCGGGATATGTGTTTTTCATGTTCTACATGGAGCGGAGAACGGGGGACCGTTGGTACAGACTTCCCATGTGCTGCGGATTGTTTCTTCTGACACTTTCAAAGGAACTGGGGATCGCCATGGCGCTCCTGACAGTTTTGACGATGGCGGGATGCGCTTTTATCCTGGCAAAAAAGAGAAAAAGCGACTCCGCGATCCTGAGGGACGCGATGGCCTGCGGGGCAGTCTGGATCTTTGCGGTCGCAACCTGGTACATATATCTGGCAGTCACTTCGGGAAGCACTGTAAAGACGGCGGCAGTCAGTGCCGGTACCCGTCTGGCATCGCTTGGGGGAGTGACAGAGAGCGCGCTGGCAGCAGCCGCTAAGACGGCAGCTGCGGGCAGTCACATGACCCGTGCCTTCGGTTTTGCGGAGCGCCTTTCGAAGTTTTCTCCGGAATTTATCAGATACTATACTACGACATTTGTCCGGAATCTCTGGGTCACGGAGAGGGCTCACGCCGGACATCTCATACAGATCCCGGTGGGTGTCGTGATGACACTGCTCCTTCTTATCATTGTCCTGAGGATACTTCACACCGGTCAGGGACAGGGCGCAAAGAGGGAAGAGGGCACATATGTCATGGTCATGACATTCACCTGCGCCATACTTTTTGAACTTCCGGTGATGTATATGGCGTATCTCATCATGATGTCCAGGGAAGAGATAATGTTTCTGGGCTCATTTGACCGCTATCTCATGCCCTGTGTGCTGATGTGCATCTTTGTCTTCGCGGGTATTTATCTCTTTGAGAGAGTTTCGGCGGATGGTACGGATCCTGCGAGAGATGATGCAAGAAGGGTCCGTGTACAGGCTCTGACTGTTCTTCTGGTCATGCTTTTGTGGTATGCAAACCCGGCGGATGCGCTGATACTTCCGGTGGAGCGACCGGACGATCGGATGTTCTGGGGTATAGAGCACGCAGAGTCGTCATTTGTTCCTGGGGATAAGGTTTATTACGTAAACCGCACGGATTATGATGTGGATGATCCCCGGAAACTCAATTACCGTGTCTTTCCCGCGACCTCGAATCTGAAGAATGTTCAGCTTCTCACAACTGCGGACCGTCATGGCGCCGCGGCAGAAGATCTTGAAACGGATGCCATGTCGGCACAGGCGTTTTCCGCAAGGCTCACGGAAAAGAACTATACCTATGTCTATCTGGACAGACCTGATGAGGATTTCATACAGCGCTACGGCAGTCTGTTCGAAAACCCGGAAGACATCGGTGACGGTCGTCTCTATGAAGTGACTCCGGGTGCCGCCGGACTAGTCACCTTGCAGCTTCGGGGCAAATGAGGCCGGACTGTCAGTGACGGAGCGGATCGGATGAGAACGGGAGAAGAAAACAGAGAGCCAACAATGACGGTTCCCGGCGGGAAAAGGATCCGCGTTCTGGCTCTGGTCTATTCCATGGAGAACGGCGGGGCACAGCAGATCCTTCTGAACCACCTCAGGTATTTCAAAGATGATCCTGATGTAAATTATTTGCTCTATGTATTCAAAAGCCCATCCGATTCGAAGTACGACAGGGCAGTTTCCGAAGAAGACCTTCCGGTGCACTATATGAACGAGCCGAAGAGCCCGCTGCATGTGCGCTACATACGCGGGGTGTTCAATCTTGCGGTCGCAAGGCGCGCTTATGCGGAACTCATAGCCCGGGTGAAGCCGGACATAGTCCACGTTCACATTTCCGGCCTTCTGGATAAATGTCTCCCCGGCATCATGAAGAGCGCTGTGCCTGTTCGTCTCGTCACTCTTCACAGCGATCCCGGCCGCGCAAAGGGGCGTGAACTTGCGATGATACGCAGGGCCTTTTCTGCCGGCGGTTTTGTGCCGGTATGTCTCACAAATGAGCAGGCAGAAAAAGCAAAGCTGAGATACGGCTTTGACAGGTGGTTCGTTGCGAGAAACGGTCTCGATATCGAAGCGATCAGGTCAAAAGCATTACCCAGGGATGAGGCGAGAAAAATGCTCGGTATTCCGGATGGCTGTCCGGTGATCTGTGCGGTGGGGAGACTTGATGATATCAAGAATATCCCGCTCCTGATCTCTGCATTTGCACTTCTTCCCGATGATCATATGCTCATTCTTGCGGGGGACGGGCCAAAGAGAGCGGCTCTGGAGGAGCAGGTCAGAGAAGAGGGAATTGAAGAGAGGGTGCGCTTTCTGGGACAATGCAGTGATGTTGCGCCGATATACTGCGCGTCGGATATATTTGCGATGACATCACATTCGGAGGCCTTCGGACTGGCTCTTCTGGAGGCGCAGATCTACGGCCTCCGCTGTGTTATATCTGCCGGGGTTCCGGATGAAAGTATCGTGACGGACCGTGTAGAAAAAATGCCAGCGGGAGCGGGTGCGGCTGACTGGGCGAGGGCTCTTGGGAATCCGGACTACAGAGGACGCGCCGTCTGCCGTCTCGAGGATTATTCGCTTGATGCCTCGTGCGGGCGAATGAAGGAGATATATGTCGGAAAAGGCAAATGAAAACAGACCCATCCTGCCGGATGCGCACATACTTTTTGTCACGGTGGATACTGAGGCGGACGATCAGTGGGATCCGGAAAAGCCTCCCACCACGGAAAACAGCAGGTTTCTTCCGAGGTTTCAGTCTCTGTGCGAGGAATATGGTTTTTATCCGGTATGGCTGACGGATTATGAGATGGCATGTGACAGCCGGTTTTCGGACTTTGCCGGGGAAAAGGCGGCGGATGGTCTCTGTGAGATCGGTATGCATCTGCATCCCTGGACAACGCCGCCAGAGGCGGCGCTTGCCGCGACTACGACCAACAGGCCCTTTCTGATCGAGTATGCCGAGGATGTGATGGACGAAAAGATAGGGCAAATGACCGATATGCTGAAAAGTGTTTTCGGTACTGTTCCGACGACTCACAGGAGCGGGCGCTGGGCCATGGATGAGCGGTATTTCAGGCTTCTTTCAAAGTACGGCTACAGGGTTGACTGCTCGGTGACACCTCACGTGGACTGGGCGCCGAGTAAAGGCGCGACGGGAATGCCGGGAACAGATTATTCGTCTGCACCGGAGCACCCGTATTACACTCCGGAGGGAATACTCGAGATTCCGATGACCGTGCGGAGGATGCATGTGTTTGAGAAGAGCAGGGTGAAAAACGCAAGGACTCTGATCAGGGAAGTGAGGCATTTTGTGCAGGGGACCGAGCAGTGGCTCAGAGCTTTTGACACCGATTCGGATGACGGGCTTGAGAAACTCATGGGACGTGTGTTCTCACAGGAAACCGGGCCGCTCATGTTCATGCTGCATTCCAGCGAACTGATGCCGGGAGGCAGCCCCGCGTTCCGGTCAAAAGAGGATGTAGAAAAACTTTACCGTATGACGGAAAGAGTGTTCAAAACAGCTGCAGATCACGGCTTTAAAGGAATGACACTGAAGGGTTACGGGGAGGAGACAGAGCGCCTCAACGCAGATGACAGGGAGTGATGACTATGGCAGAAAAGCGGGTTAACGCCAGCGAACCGTTTATAAAGACGTTCCTCAAACGCATACTCGAGGATCTGGATTACGGGCTTTACCGCGCGGGTCTTAAGAAAATGCATCCGCACATACGGGTCATGTCCATAGATGAGACCATAGATGAAATGTTAAATACAAAAAAGAGTCTCGTCCGCTTCGGCGACGGCGAGGTTGCCATGATGCGCGGCGTGAACCTTAAGCTTCAGCAGGTATCACCGGGGCTTGTGGACAGAATGAAGGATATTATCGGCTATCACGATGAGGATCTTGCCGTATCGGTTCAGGATATCTTTGACGGACTTTCGCTCTATGTGCCCGCATCCAGGCGTTTCTGGAGATCTCATCTCTTTGTCTGCAGGAAGTTTTATGAGAAGCTGTGCAATCCGGACAGGGTCTATGCCTCAACTGCCTTTTCCCGATGTTATATCACGATCGACGACAAGAGTCAGTGCGCGGGATGGTTTGAAAAGATAAGGTCAATATGGAAGGACCGCGATGTGACCGTGGTTGAGGGACCTGATTCATGGAGCGGCGTATGTAATGACCTTCTCTCTGAGGCTGCTTCCGTGCGAAGGATACTGGGACCCGCAAGAAATGCCTGGGACCGCTACGATGAGATATTATCCGCCTGCAGGGAGGAAGCAAAGGGGCAGCTGTTTCTGCTGGCGCTTGGTCCCTGTGCCAAACCCCTGGCCGAGGATCTTTTTCACGAGGGATACCGGGTCATAGACATAGGCAATATGGAGATCGAGTATACCTGGTTCCTCATGGGAGCCACGGACAAATCTGTGGGCCATGCGCCCATGACTGAAGAACAGCGAGCACTGTACGAGTCACAGATAGTTAAGAGGATCGGCGCATGAAGGTTCTCTACATCTGTCCGAGATATCATACGAACCAGATCCCTGTCGTCAGAGGGTGGCAGGAGAGAGGAGACGAGGTCGCCTTTCTCGTGCGCGCACGGGGCCCCATTGAGGACTACTCAGAGCTCGAGCCGGTGATGGCGGAATATGCGCCGTCAGCTTTGTTTCTGGTGCGCGTCTGGTGCATGCTCCACCCGCATGATCCTGCGGCTCCAGATCTCATACTCAAGGTCGGATATCCGAAAAAGAAGAAGATCGCGGATTTCCTGCGCTCATTCAGACCGGAGCTCGTTATCCTTAGAGAGAGGAGCATATATTCGATCGTCTGTTACCGTCTAATCAGAAGGATCCTGCCCGAAGCCCGGGTGCTGCTGTATAATCAGAGTCCCCTCCGGGTGGTCGCGGATAATACAAGGACCGATGCTCCTCACAGGCTTATGGACCGGCTGCTCCCGCTTCCCCGGATCACTCCGGTGAGAGGGACGGGGAGCTTCACGGAGCGGGATTCATATTTCGTGCCCTTTGTTGCCATACCGCAATGCGCGCCCGATGAACGTGCCTATTGTGAGGACGGACGGGTGAGGATCCTTTCCATAGGACGTTTTGAGGAGCGGAAAAATCATCTGCTCCTGCTGGATGTTTTTGCAAAGCTTCGCGCCGCCTGCCCGGCTGTGGTGCTCACTATCGTCGGTGAGTGCAAGGACAGCTTCCAGAAGGAGTATCTTGCACGTGTAGAAAAACGCATCGAAGAGCTGAAACTTTCGGAAGCCGTGACTGTCCGCCTTAATCTGGACAGGAACGCGATGGACGTTGTATACAGACAGACCGATCTGTATGTACTCCCAAGCACAGGCGAGCCGGCGGCCGTTTCCATTCTTGAGGCCATGTCCTACAGCATACCTGCTGTCAGCAGCGACGGCAACGGGACGGCGGATTATATCGAACCCGGAGTATCAGGTGACATCTTTCATGACAGGGATGCAGATGATCTGTACAGGGCGCTTGAGGCGATCGTGCGCGACAAGGAGACGATCATCCGTCTCGGTGCGGGAGCCCGGAGAGCCATTGAGGAAAAATATACGTTTCCCCGGTATTATGAGGCTCTGATGTCTGTGGTGACCGGCCGATGAGAGCGGGCGGCGGGGAGAGTAACTTTGACTGGCAGGCGTTTTATGTGCGCGTGATCTCGGTCTTCGGGATCCTGATCGCAGGTTATATCCTGATACTATCAATGATCAGGGGTTCGGGGGTGAAGGGATTTGTCCCTGCTGCACTTACGTTTCTTATTGCCTCTCTTTCCGGCCGTTTTATCAGAACTGATAACGCCGTGAAGAAGGATGCGCTGCCCGTTCGGGAGCTTCTGGTCATAAGCGCATGTTTCCTTACGGCCGGCACTCTGTTCATCTCACAGGTGAGGCTTCTGCCGGAAAGTGATCCCAGGGAAGTCGTCGAGATGGCGGAGCAGCTTGTGAACGGCGATGTTTCCTGCATGCTTCCTGGTGAGTATATGTATCGCTATCCCTATCAGTCCGGCGTCGTACTGTACGTGATGGCGGCCACAGTGATCGCAGGGAGCGCGAATACCATGCTCGTTGAGATGATCAATCTTTGTGCCTGGATAGGGATGCTGTGGCTCTTTTCGCATCTGGCTGCGCTCCTCTGGGAGACGCCTGTCATCACAAAAACAGTTCCGCTTGCCGCGAGTCTTTTCCTGCCTGCGTTATTTGATACTCTGGATGTCTACGGCATAAGTCTGGGCATCTTCTTTTCGCTTGCGGCAGTGGACTGCGCGGTCTTTTCCATAAAGAAGCGTCGTGCGGTGATGATGCTTCCGGCAGCTCTTCTTCTTACGGCCGGGATATTTTTCAAGAGCAACAGCAAGATCTGGGGACTGGGGATACTGGCGATCCTTTTTGTC
>JAILGA010000045.1 GCA_024697225.1 Lachnospiraceae bacterium | reverse complement strand
TCCTGTCTTCAGGAGCGAGATACATATTATCACCTTCTTTGACACCATAGGTTTCGTAGAATTCCTCGAACTGCTGCACAGGAACATTGGTCCTCGAATAGTCGAGAGGATGCTCGTCCTGTGACAGAACGGAGAGTTCCCGACTATACAGTGCCAGTCGCCCGTTCAACTGAGCATACTTGACGAAGAAACGGTCATAGTCAAAACCATCCACCTTGGATGCCATTCTCAGCCCACATCTCATCATCTTTTTTGCGTCCGAGCATACCCTTCATGTAATCGAAATCATCTTTTGAGATCATCTGTGTCGCTTCAATAAGAGAACAGCCGGAAAAATCCAGCCCGGATGTATCCCTTAACTTATCGGGATAAGCGGCACGGATGGTGATATTGTCAAGTTTTTTCAAAGCATATTCCCGGGTTTCCTCCGAAGCCCACTCGTTTTCAGAAAGAATTTCCCTGTAGGTATCGATCACCTGCCGGCAGAGTTCCTCCATCTTCCTCCTGTCCTCATCCGATCCATACCTGGAGATATAGACCTTTACCATTGAAACCGGAAGCATATCAGCGACTCTGGTGTAAGCCATTTCTTCATCCGGAAGCGCACCGCCCAGTCCGAAATACCTGGAATTCAGTTCCGTTGTTTTATCATATGTCTCTCTGTCCAGCACAGACCTGTTTCCCAACAGATAACTGACAATTAACAGGTCCTTTATGTCTTCGAGATTATCATCCGTATATATCTCATCCAGGACTTCAAAATAATCCGGCCGTGTTACGAGATATATACCATCATACTTCAATCCCAAAAGCGTCAGGATCCTGTCCAGCGGATAATTCTTTGCGAGAGATTTCACTTCGTCATAGGTCATCTCATTATTGATCTTTGTCAGATAATCATCTCTGTTAGACTCTTCGGTAGTATAAATCCTTTCGGCAAGCCTGCCTTCCAGAGCAATGGCTCTGTCATAGCATTTTCGCGCATCTTCCTCCGACATGCCCATTCTTCCGGCCATATATGTGAACATATCCCCAAAAGCACTGTAGATCATATCTCCCCATTCACTTCTTTCGGAATACTCTGCGGAGTCAACCAGCAGCAGGCCTGGCGTCATGATATTGACGATATAGGTGTCAGGATCATTAAGCCCCGGGCTCACAGCAAAGGACATGAAGTTATAAAGCCAGAAATACGATTCTTCATCCGTCAGCAAGCGGGTAATATCCTCAATACTGTCCGCCGCCATCAACTTTTCATATAATCCCTGCAGTTCTGTGTATCCCTTCCCGTTTCTCGCATCCCAGTCCAGGACCAGCCGGTTGTATGCCTGTATGAGCTCAGCGTCATGTCCGTCAAGACTCTCGTCCGTTAACAGGTCTACACACTGCCGCGTGACCTCAAACTCACGTTCATTATAGTGTGACCAGTTGTCATATCCATCCGGTATCTCGTTGTTAAGCAGCCATTCCTTATTGGCATACAGGTGAAAATCATCCCTCGGAGAGGTCTCCATATCATCCGACAGATTCTCCATCAGGTCCGAGTCGATCCACGGAGTACCGCCGGTCGTCACGTAATCTGCCCCGTCGGTCTCAAGGACTTCTGCCGCTTCGTTATCAGGAACAGCTTCCTGCACCTGATCCTCCGCTCCTGCGGCTTCCACCGATACTTCGGTTTCTGCTCCGGTCAGCTCCTCCAGCGGCTCTTCCTGTACTGCCTCCGGCACCGGAGTTTCTGCTGCGCCGCATCCGGCAGCGCCCAAAAGAGTTGACGTCAAAATCAGGGATATCAATCTTTTTTTCATCTCTTATCCGTTCCTTTCGGGTTATTCCGAAGATTATCATACCACGTTTGCCCAATCACCTCAATCGCAGGATTCAAACAGCACCCTGTGTTTTAGGAACTGTGTTGAAAATACTTCCCATAAGCGGTAGTATCATATATATTCCGGGTGGGAAGCTGCCATGGCAAGAGCATAGCAAAGGCGTTTTTGATATGGCAATGCACCTAAAGGCTGTTTGGAAAGTGAGGGATGAGCAAATGTCAACAGCAGATGAGAGAGTCGCGGTGTTTAACGAGGATGGTCATCCGGCATTTGATGCGCCTGAAACAAAGAGCAGGATCGAACTGCTGCATGCTTCATGCGCAGATCAGGTGGTTGATGCTGTTGTGAATGCAGCCAACAGAGGATTATGGGCCGGCGGCGGTATATGCGGCGTGATCTTTTCGAAGGCCGGAATGCAGGAACTTACGGAGGCCTGTGAAGAGTATGATACACCGCTAAAGGATGGCGATGCTGTTATTACCCCTGCATTTAATATGAAAAATGCAAAGGCAATAATCCACGCAGTGGGACCGAATTTCGGTGTTACGCCGACGGCTTTTGAGGAGCTGTTTAAGGCATATTACAACTCGCTGCTGGTACTTAAGGAGAACGGTTATCACAGCATCTCATTTCCGCTAATAAGCTCAAGCATTTTTGGCGGAAATCTTGAGAACCCTGTAGCGGAATCTACAAAGCAGTGCGTAAGAGCATTTAAGAGATTTGCAGAAGAATATCCCGATTATGAGATCAACGTGAAACTGTGTGCTTTTGGCTCTTCCGAGATGGAGAAGGCAAAGAAACAGTTCGATGAGATGATCAAAAGAAACTAGACGACAAGCTAGGAGTTTATCAAACGATACCTTACTGACTGTGCTGTCACTTCCTCACGAAACGGAACACGTTGCCCTTGTCGTCATCAGACATGCCGTCGATATATTCGAGGTACATATCCGTGATGTGGTCATTCCTGCCGGCTTCGTAGAGCTTCTGAAGAGCAAGGACGGCTTCGATCCTGCGGCCCAGGTGGAAGAGTCTTATGGCCTCGTGCAACTCTTCTTTGTTGGCGGTGCGTTCTGCGCGCTTGTCATCTGACAGGCAGTCCAGGACTTCATAAACTGCCTTGACCTCGTTTACCCCCGCCACCTGTACAATGCCCAGGTAGCGCAGGTTAAGTGATCCGGGGTCGGTCAGTCTGTCGAGCGTGTCTTTGGATAGCAGCATTGCCGTCTGATACTGCTTAGTGAGCGATTCCAGACGGGAGCTTAAATTCACGGTATCGGATATGACCGTTCCCGACAGGCGCTCGCTCTCGCCGACGATGCCCACCATGGCCATGCCCGAGTGTACACCGATGCCGATATTGATGTCGCTGACCTTTAATTCCTTTGCGGTATGCGGGTCATGAACTATCGCCCTGTAGAGCTCTATCCCGCATTTAACCGCATCATCGGCGTTCTCAAAGAGAGCCATCACAGCATCGCCTATGTACTTGTCCACAAAGCCGTTATTCTCGCGGATTATGGGACCCATTTTTCCGTATATCACATTTACAAACGCGAAACTCTCTTTGGCTGTCATCATCTCGGAATTGACAGAGAATGATCGTATATCGCAGAAAAGCACAGTGAGTTCGCTGTTCTTCGCATCTCCCAGCGACAGGTCTGTGAACTTTTCCTTACCCAGAAGCTCCCTGAATCTCTCAGGGACAAACTTGTAATAGAACTGCTCCGTCTCGTCTTTTTCCCTGAAGAGAGTCTCAAGGTTCTGACCCATTTCGTTGACCTGGGAACAAATCTCGCCGAGCTCGTCTTTGGATCTGTAATTGATCCTCGCAGACAGATCGCCGTCCGCGATATCTCTGACGACTCTGGTCGCTTTCCTGATGATCCGAAGGTTGTGCAACAGCGAGATCACTATCAGCGCAGTCAGGATGGCTATGACCAGAATACTGTAGAGTCCCACCCTGAACAGAATAGTCCTTCTCTCGACAAAGAGAGAGTGGGTGTCGCTGCTGATCATGAGATAATATCTCCCGCTGTCTTCTTTGTCAGTTATCTCTCCAAAAGCGGAGAGCCTGCTCGTTCTGTTTAAATCCGTGAAAAGGGTCTTCAGATCTTCGCTTATGTACACGCCGTCCGCGGAATCCGACATACCCGTAAAGGCCGCATCAATGCGCACGACAAGAGGCATATAAACCCTGTCGTCGCCCGCGATGACAAGAGCGGCGTTGTCGTCAGTGCGATAAACGATCGAAAAGACATAATTGTCGCTCCAATTATTCCCGTGGTCATTACTTATCTTTTCGAGTTTTTCCGAAACCTCTCGATATGCGCTCCCTGTTCCGGAGCCCGCTTCCATGAGTTTCGAAAAATCGTATCCGTCAAACGAAGTCGTCCCGAGCTCACAGATTATCGCGATCTCGTTATCGAACCGCTCACTGATCTGCTCGTCGGAATAGTTGTAGACTCTCACGACAATAAAGACCGCAATTGCGATAAACACCGGGATTATCAGGATCAGTTGTTTGTACAGCAGATTCTTTTTACGTATGATGAGATGGATGATAAGACCATAGATGGCATAATTAAGGACGTATTCCAGTAATAACTCTATACGCATGAGCAGATTCGGATGGAATCTGATGTCCGGGGTCTTATCCGCAAGTTCTCCGTCAGCGTACGTGAAGATACCATTATCGAGGCATATGACCAGCGTGTCCTTTGAAGCGCCGGCAGGGCGGTATGAGCCGATTTCAACTATATCCGATCTGACGTCAAAAGCCTTACTGAACTCTCCGTTTTCTAACAGGTACACTGCCCTCGGATCCTGCGGATCCGTTACATACAGCTTCCCGTTAACAAGGACGGCCCGGTCGAAATAAGGAGCGTTGCTTTTACTCTCGGCATTGACATCGAAACGGTATATGCTGTCCCCAAGAGGCTCGTCAAACTTTGTCACGCGAACGTTGCCGTCGCTCTGGAGGAACAGAAAGGCGTCGTCTATCGGGATCACCAGCGTCGTGAAGGTTCCGTCCTGTTCCGGCTCATAGCACCTGCTCTTCGTTACAGCGTGATCTGCGGTGTCAATGGAATACAACCACACCCCATCGGTTTCGGTGACTGAAAAGGTGACCGCGCCATCATGATAATGAAGGCGGCTCAACTTCGAACTCCTCTGTCTCATGGGTTTATCATACTCAAAAGAGCATACTTCCCCGAGATACCTGTAGTCGGAGGACAGTCTGACTACGGTATCCCTTGCATAGATCAGACTCATGTCATCCAGTTTATCGTTCCGTACCGCATATATGGTGCCGTCGCCCGCGACCGCGAAATTGTGCGGCGGGAAATAATCATTTGTGAAAATATCCACCGTTACATTGGCGATATTGGCGTAGTTTTCTACGCCGGTGTTCAGGTCGAAGACCGCGACCGCATCCTGCGAATCCAGCGAATCCTTGTTATCACAGTTAGTGATGACCGCTAAGCCGCTGTCGCCAACGGAAAACATGTCCACGCCTTCAAAGATGAACTCATCAGACTGAACCCCCCCTACGCGGACGCCTCTGATATACGGCATCAGCGAAAAGTTAACGAGAGAAAGGACCGTAGTGACAGTGCAGAACAGAATGATAATGAGCAGCCACCTTGCTTTTCCGAAGAAAGCAAAGAAGACGCGCTTGATAAAGCTCCATATACGCTTTATGCAGTTCAGGATACGTTTTATCATTTACAGATCACGCGGTTCCTTCCGGATTCCTTTGCAGTGTAGAGGTGTCCGTCAGCCACGCTGATATTGTCCTCGATCGACTTCTCACGATCAAACTGCGCGCAGCCGAAGCTCATGGTCACATTTATGATCGTACCATCCGCATTGCAGGGAGTCTGCATGATGGTCTCGCGGATCTTCTCCGCCTTCGCCGCGCATTGTTCGAGCGTCGCATCAGTCATTATCATGATGAACTCCTCGCCGCCCCAGCGGTAGACGCCGTCGCTCTCAGCGCAGGCTCCTGATATGATCTGCGCAACAGTCGAAAGGACTGCATCACCGGCGTTGTGGCCGTAAGTGTCATTGACGCTCTTGAACTTGTCTATATCTGAGATGAACATGCTGACGGGCCGTCCCTCATCCAGAACTTTCGCATATCTGCGGCCGAAATCGCTATAGAAACCCATGCGGTTTTTTAGCTTCGTCAGTTTGTCGTGGTGGGAATCCTCGAGGAAGGTCTCCGACTCAAGCGCGATCCCGCAGATCAGGGCAGCGAGTGAAAGCCTGCGTACGTCCTCTTTTTCATCGAACCCCCCGTCACCGTTTTTGTTGATGATCTGGAACGCGCCGATGAAATCCCCGTTTATATCGGCAACCGGCATGACAAGCACGGACTTCGTAACATACCCTGTTTTCCTGTCAACCTCCTGATTAAAGTCTGGATCACTGTAGGGATCGTTCACGACTACCACGCGCTTTTCCTTGAGCGCCTTGCCTACAAGTCCCGAATCATCGGGGATCACTATCCTGTCAACGCATGTCGCAGAGGTAGTCCACAGCTCTCCCTTGCGGCGGTCCCATTTCCAGAAGCTCGCCCGGTCCGAGTCCGTCATGGTACGTCCGAGCTCCGTCACATAGTTGAACAGCGACGCGTGATCATTCTGTTTGTTGCTGCACATCTCGCGGTAAAGTTTGTCGCTTATCTCAAAGATATCCGTCAGCACTCTGTTGTTATCAGGCATAGTCGTTCTCCTTTACTTCTATCGATCACTTTTTCTACATCATCTGCGGTAACACGATGTGATCCGTTCTCTTTACAGCTATCCGTGATACAACGGCGCCGGCTTGAAACCCGCCGCTCTCGTTTTCTCTAGAATGGTTTCTTCGTCATCCATATGCATCAGGTAAATTTCTGTCTGTCTCTCCTTAAAGAAGTCCGCCTGTACGAGCAATTTTTCTACATACAGATGTACCGGCACATCATAGGCGGAAACCTCGGTATAAAGCACGCTCCCGTTCGTCAGATACGGCAGGAATGGTTCGATCGTATTAGTATCACCGGTGTAGAGCACATTTTTTCCCCCGAGTTCAAGCTGATAGCCGAAGCATTTTCCTGCCAGCCCCGGCGCATGATCTGTTGGGATCGCGGCCTTAAGCCAGTCATAATCCGTTTCTTCGACAGTTATCACACGATATGCGCCGAGGTCACAACCCTCCAGCTTCTCTAGGAGAAAGTTCATCTCATCGCGCAGCTCCCCGGAGGGAACCACCACTGTCACATACTTCTTCATAATGTAATACGCATAGTGGATCAGCATCGGTATCCCGCCGACATGATCCCCGTGCGTGTGAGTTACCAAAACTGCGATCTCGCGGATATCCTGCGCAGAACCGGCGGCCTTTGCGAGCTCTTCAAGCCCCGTCTTTCTGATAACATGAAACCCGTACATCGCGCAGTCTATAAACACGATCCGATCACCGTCCATGAAATACGCATTATTTTGTTCTTCATAAAACGCCGATCTGCGTCCCAGAAATCTGAGCATTTTTCTCCTCGCAATACGATCTTTATATACTGAACTTCTGTGCACTATGATACCACGAATCATTTCCGCTTTAATGGCTTTAATTATACTATCCCTGAAAATGCGGCACAATAAAAAAACAGGCTATTTTCCGATAGTTCTTCGCTGCAGCACTTTTACCTTTGTACCGTATGTTTACTGTAATACCGGCTCCTATGCCTGTTCTGTCCTGTTAGTTTTTTTGATCTTAGAATATCGTACTATCGTCAGGACTATGGCGAGGATAACAGCGATCAGAGTAAACAAACCGGCGGCGAGTATAAATATGACCGAGAAGAACGGAACCATATGTCCCATGTGTTCGCCGGATCCTCCGGATTGCAGAGAGACATCAAGCATGGTTCCTGCTGTGATCAATCCCGCATCAAGCAGTAATTGTCCGGGTATCAATAATAGCCATAACAATGCTCGTGCCGGTGATTTCTTTTTCATTATCGGCTTCCTCCTTTCGTATTCTTGCAAGCTTGATGTTTCTATTATTCATACGTTATACTGGAATATATTCTGATTTAGCGCTTCATTAGGTATCTGTTTCCATCGTCTCTGAAAATTTTATATCCAAGTCTTTCATATAAACGAAGCGC
>JAILGA010000031.1 GCA_024697225.1 Lachnospiraceae bacterium | reverse complement strand
GCGTTCAGTCTGAAATATGACTGCAGCGGTATGTCGACCTTGACACCCTTGGGCACATAGACAAAGGATCCGCCGGACCACACGGCGCCGTGGAGCGCGGCAAACTTGTGATCCGTGGGCGGCACCAGGTGCATGAAATGCTCCTTTATCATATCCGCGAACTCACCTCTTAAGGCGCTCTCAAGATCCGTGTAGACGACGCCCGCAGCAGCCACTTCCTCACGGACATTGTGATAGACAAGCTCGGAATCGTACTGCGCACCCACACCCGCGAGACTCTCCCTCTCCGCCTGCGGAATGCCCAGTCTCTCAAATGTGTTCTTGATATCCTCGGGCACATCCTCCCAGTCTGTCTTCATCTCGGATTTGTGGCGCACATAGGTTGCGATACGGTTCATGTCAAGACCGTCTATCGCAGGTCCCCAGGGCACCATCTCCGTGCGGTCATAAATATCCAGACACTTCAGACGGAAATCCCGCATCCACTCAGGATCGTTCTTTTCCTCCGAGACCTGAAGCACGATGTCTTCCGTGAGTCCTTCTTCTATTCTGTAAAAGTCGCTTTCTTTTTCTACATCCTTGAAGTCGTAGAGACTTCTGTCAATGTCGGCGACTATCTGTTTTTCAGCCATTTGATCTCTCTCTGGTGATTAGTCGGTGTTTTTCTCACTGTATCTTTTCATATTTCTCGAAGCCGTGTTCATTGATCTCATCTATGAGCGATGCGTCTCCGGACGCAACAAGCCTTCCCTTCACAAGCACATGAACCTTGTCCACCTTCAGGGACTCCAGTATCCTCGTTGAGTGGGTGATGATGAGAAGTGCACCCTTTTTTGCCTCCTGATAAGCCTGTACGCCCTGCGACACCGTGCGCACTGCGTCCACGTCAAGCCCTGAATCCGTCTCGTCAAGGATCGCAAGCTTCGGCGCCAGAAGCAGCATCTGCAGTATCTCTGCCTTCTTCTTCTCGCCTCCGGAAAATCCGACGTTCAGATCTCTGTCAGCATAAGCGGGATCCATGGACAGAAGCTCCATTGCCGCCGTCAGCTTTTTCTGGAAGGAAAAGAGCTTCACCGGCTGACCTGACAGCTCGTGGATCGCGTTTCTGATAAAGCTCGAGAGCGAAACTCCGGGCACCTCTATCGGATTCTGGAAGGAGAGGAATATTCCGGCTTTTGCTCTCTTGTCAGCTGAAAGCTCGCTTATCTCCTGTCCGTCAAAGGTGATGGTGCCGTCTGTCTGCGTGTATCCGGGGTTTCCCATGAGCATATAGCCCAGCGTGGATTTTCCCGCACCGTTCGGCCCCATCAGGACATGTGTCTCGCCCTGTTCCATGTCGAGATCTATGCCGTGCAGTATCTCATTGTCTTCCACCGCCGCCGTAAGGTTTCTAATCTCAAGTAATGCCATGATCCATCCTTTTCTTTATATTCATTCATGATTCCCGGGAAGCATTTAATTATATCAATATACTCGGTAAAAATCAAATAAAGAAACTCTAAAAGACTGCTCAATTGCCTGTTCCGGCGTTTTTTGTTATAATCTTTGTCGTTATGCAAAAAAGTACAAAAAACGGGCTGTGTTTTAACCTTTTCATCACCTTCTGTGCGCTTTGCCTCACGCTTACGGGCTGCGGAGGCATATCCCAGGAAGCGATAGATGAGGCAGACAGAAAGCTTGGGGAACTTAATGAAATGCGGGCGAAGGTGGAATCCGGCTATGGCGGGCTGACAGATGATTCCCTCTTTTCCCGTGTCACCGATGCCGGTCAGCTGCTCGATGCACTGGCGGAGTCATCGGCATCCAGGTACAACGATATGTCCGAGGAGGAGCTTCAGACGCTCTGGATGGCTAAAGCCAATGAACTGACCGGGACTTATTCATCCCTTCAGGAACTCATAGACCAGGCAGCTCAGGCCCAGGCCGAGGTTAAAAAGGCAGCCGAGAACAGGTTTGACCTGCGCTTTCATGTGGTGAACAAAAGCGGCGTAACCCTCCGCGATCTGTGCTGGTATATCGTTGACGATACGAGTAAGCGTATTCTTCTCGAGACAAAGGGTACCCTGGCGGACGGCGCTTCCCTCGCGGGAGTAACCGTGCCGACAAACAGGGAGTACGGCAGCTATGAGCTTCGCCTCACAGCAGCGGACAGCGCCGGTGAGAACCGCGTTTGGCACATCTCTGATCTTTCGGACATCAACCCTGACGCCTCGTTCTATCTCACTCTGGAGCCTGAAGGCAAGGCGACTCTTTCGGTGACTCCGCCGGCGTAAAGGACGTCACGTTTTCTTCAACGGCAGTCTTATCGAAACCTCCGTACCCTCTCCCGGAGAAGACTCTATCTCCAGTCCGTATCCCGCTCCGCAGACAAGGCGGATCCGTCGTTCTATATTCTTCAGTGCCACATTCTCGAGAGTCCCTGAAT
>JAILGA010000015.1 GCA_024697225.1 Lachnospiraceae bacterium | reverse complement strand
GGTTTCATACGCTTTCTCTCCTTATGCGAAAAATGTGTGACTATATATTATACGCATATTACGACAGAATTCGACATATTTCAGAAAGAAGTATGTGTAAATGGGGAATAACAAACAAAACCTGAACGATCGCGGGCGATTTCTTTTCACATATAAAAATTGTATTGTGGAACAAAGCTATTCTGCTGTGTTACGATAGCAAAGTTACGGTGTGAACGCAACAAGACCTCTCACGTCACTTTTTTTGCCGTTTCGGCCTGTTTTAGGTATGTGGCTGGCCCCAACAAGATCTATCACGTCACTGTTTTCATCGTTTTGCCCTGTTTTAGGTATGTGGCTGGCCTGCAAGAAGATCTCTCACGTCACTTTTTTCGCCGTTTCGGCCTGTTTTAGGTATGTGGCGGGCCTGCAACAAGACCTCTCACGTCACTTTTTTTGCCGTTTCGGCCTGTTTTAGGTATGTGGCTGGCCCCAACAAGATCTATCACGTCACTGTTTTCATCGTTTCAGCCTGTTTTAGGTATGTGGCTGGTCCGCAACAAGACCTCTCACGTCACTATTTTCACCGTTTTGCCCTGTTTTAGGTATGTGGCTGGCCCATACAAGTGGGCAATAGGAGAGTCTCTCCGCAAGCGGACGCAAACGAGGGGCAGGTAGCACCCCGACGTCAGACCATACAATGTTACTTCCCCAGAAAAGCAAAGAAATGTATAACAGGGTGCAGAACAATGACTATGCGTGAGTTTACTTCCCCAGAAAAGCGGAGAAACGGAAAAAAGCAAAAAAATCCTGAAGGATTGCGGGCGATTACTTTACGAAAAAAGATACCATATTGTGAATGATCGCGTTCAGCGGTATAATATGAGCACATGATTTGCGGGGACGATCTTAATGAATCGCACTTTTGATGATCTCAGACTTGAATATCTTCGGATATGCGCCGGCGGGCCGAACATTAAAGACTCGCTGAAGAAGGCCTATGCTCTTATAAGCGACGCTTTTCATTTAAGCGGCATTGAGCTCGAATTTATCGGCGAGGTACCCGAGGGCTTTGACCATAGCAACATAACACTATTCGAGAGACCCGGTGTCATGCCGGCTTCCGATCCTTTGAGATTCATGTATTCCCATTCAAAGAGCAGCTCTACTGTGATCTATTTCTATCCCGCAGGCGTTAAATTTGCCGAGGAGGAAAAGACCGATCTCGAGCTCTACGCTTCCATAACCGCACTTATCATATCCCTGAACAGGGGCGGCGGAACCGATATGTGGACGCAGCAGCTCAGCGGCATCCCCAACGGCGCGGGTTACATGGCCAGAGTCTCACAGCTGATGAAGCAGCGCAGCATCACAGACTACTGCGCATTTTATCTAAATCTCCGCGGCTTCGCCAATATAAACAGAAAATTCGGCAACGAGGTCGGCGATATCGTCATGCGCAAGTATGCGGAAACTCTCAATGAATTTGCTCTTAAGGACGGCCTCGCAGGGCATCTTGGCGGCGACAATTTCGTGGCCATCGTTCAAAAGAGCCGCAGAGAGAGCTTCTTAAGATTCATAAAAGACGTGGATCTCTCCTTTGTCGCAGGCGAGGACACACCTGAACTCCACATAGCCGCTGTGACCGGCATATGGGATATAGCAGCTCCCTTTGAGAATCCGGGAGAGGTGATAAGAAGGCCGTCCATCGCTTACAACGAGGCCAAGAATATCCTTCACACGGATGCTGCCGTCGCCTCCGATACCCTCGTAAGACGCACCGAGGAGCAGCAGGCCGTATTGAACCATTATGACACCGCCCTGAAGGAACACGAATTCAAGGTTTTCTACCAGCCCAAGGTGGATTCCAGATCAAAAAGACTCGTGGGTGCAGAAGCCCTGGTGCGCTGGTTCATGAACGGAAAGATCATTTCTCCGGGCGTCTTCATTCCCGCGCTTGAGGAGAGAGGCAGCATCCTGCCGCTTGATTATTATGTTCTGAAGCAGACCTGCGAAGACATCAGGCACTGGATAGATGCCGGAATAAACCCCGTTCCGGTATCAGTCAATTTTTCAAGAAAAGATCTTGCAGATAAAAAGCTCGCTGAGAGTATAAACACCATCATAAAGAAAGCAGGCATCGACAGGAATCTCATAGAAATAGAGGTCACCGAGTCTGTCAGTCTTGCGGAGCAGAACGATCTTGCGGCATTTACCGGAAAGCTGTCAAGACTCGGCATCATGACCGCAATTGACGATTTCGGATCAGGTTACTCCTCACTCAACACACTGCGGGGATTCCAGGTTCACACCCTCAAGATAGACAGGTCCTTTGTGAATTCTGACGACTTCTCGTGGAAAGACGAGATCATCCTCAAGAATATCATGAAGATCGCAGACGAGCTCGGCATCGAGGTAGTATCCGAGGGCGTCGAGAGAGACGATCAGCTGGCTCTCATGAACAGCGTGGGCTGCTATGTGATACAGGGCTATTACTACGACAAGCCTCTCCCCCATGATGATTTTGAGAAGAGGCTCGTCGATCCGCTCTACTGAGCGATCATATCAGATCAAACAGACTGATCTGGTTTGATTCCGGAATATCACCGAGTATGCCCAGTCTCGCCAGTGTATCGGTCACGGTCTGCGGACACTTTGACCTCTCCCTGAAATCATCCTTTGACAGGAACGGTCCTCCCTTAGCGGCTTCCTCGATATCATCCGCAGCCTTATCTCCCATTCCGTTGACGCTCTTTATAGAAGGCATGACCTTGCCGTCAGCGATCGAGAAATGTCTGGATCTCGCCTTGAAAAGATCAAGCTTTGCAAATTCCAGCCCTCTCGCATACATCTCCTGCACCACACGCATGTCGTAGAGCTCGTCCTTCTGGGGGCTCGTCATCTTATCGCCCAGCGCTTTGTACTCACGTATGTTCTTTTCGAGTACGGCGCGGCCCTGGCACATGTGCTCATAGTCAAAGTGCTTGGATCTGATGGAGAACCAGGCCGCATAGAACGCCAGGGGATGATGCACCTTGAACCACGCTATGCGCCAGCACATCATAACATACGCCGCGGCATGCGCTTTCGGGAACATGTATTTGATCTTCTTGCAGGAATCGATATACCAGTTCGGGACACCGTGGTCAGCCATGTCCTTTTTCCACTCATCCCAGTTCTTTTCCTTGCCCTTTGCGACTTTGCCCTTTCTCACGGCCTCCATTATCTTGAAAGCCCTGGATTTATCAAGGCCCTTCTGTATCAGATAGACCATGATATCATCGCGGCAGCAGATGCAGGAGCTCAGGGTAGCAGTTCCCGCTTCGATCAGATCCTTTGCATTGCCCAGCCAGACATCGGTTCCGTGCGAGAGTCCCGATATTCTTATGAGATCGGAAAAGGATTCCGGCTTAGCGTCTATGACCATCTGCATGGCAAAATCCGTTCCAAACTCAGGAAGTCCCAGGCAACCCAGCTCCGTCCCGCCTATATCGTCCGGAGCGACCCCTATGGAAGCCGTGGACTTAAAGAGCTCCATGACCTCGGGGTCATCGAGAGGCACATCCCTCGGATCGATACCTGTAAGATCGTTCAGATATCTGATCATGGTGGGATCATCGTGTCCGAGTATGTCGAGCTTCAACAGGTTGTGGTCTATCGAGTGATAATCAAAATGTGTCGTTATTATCGGCGAATCCATCTTATTGGCCGGATGCTGGATCGGCGTAAAGCTGTCAATCTCGTCCCCCACGGGAAGCACGATTATCCCTCCGGGATGCTGTCCCGTATTGGTCTTTATGCCAACCAGATTCTCAAGCTGTCTGCCGATCTCGGATGCCCTTTTTACGATACCCTGGCTCTCATAATACTTTTTGACAAAACCATAGGCATTCTTATCCGCGAGTCCGGAGATCGTACCCGCACGGAAGGTCTGACCGTAGCCGAAGATGACCTCGGTATACTTATGGGCCTTACTCTGGTACTCACCGGAAAAATTGAGGTCGATGTCAGGCTCCTTGTCGCCGTTGAACCCCAGGAAGGTCTCAAAGGGAATGTCAAAGCCGTCCTTGCCGAGCTTTGTTCCGCACACCGGACACTCCCTGTCCGGCATGTCGCAGCCGGAGTTTCCGCCGTAGGCCTTCACTTCCTCGGAATCAAAATCGCTGTAATGGCATTTGGGACAGACATAGTGCGGTTGGAGAGAATTGACCTCCGTGATGCCCGAAGTAAAGGCGACGAAAGATGATCCGACAGAGCCTCTCGACCCCACCAGATAGCCGTCCTCGACTGACTTCCAGACGAGCTTCTGCGCGATGATATACATGACCGCAAAGCCGTTGCTTATGATGGAGTTCAGCTCCCTTTCAAGCCGCTCCTTCACAACTTCAGGAAGCTCGTCGCCATACAGTTCGTGCGCCTTGTCATAACAGATGCGCCGGAGCGTCTCATCGCTGTTTTCGATCACAGGCGCACATTTGTCCGGGCGTACCGGGGGTATGCTGTCACACATGTCCAGGATCTTCCGCGGATTTTCCACAACGATTTCCATTGCCTTATCCATACCCAGATAATCGAACTCCGCGAGCATCTCATCCGTGGTCCTTAAGTACAAAGGTGCGGGCTCCTCGCCCATCTCCTTGACGCTCAGAACAATGGTGCGGTAGATCTCGTCGGAGGGGTCGAGGAAATGCGCATCTGTAGTGGCGACCACAGGCTTGCCGTATTCCTTTCCCAGCCTTACGATCTCCCTGTTGATATTTTCTATATCCTCGACGGAATTAATATCCGCATACCTCTTCTCGTCGGCGATCATGAAGCGGTTATTGGCTATGGGCTGTATCTCCAGGTAATCATAGAACCTGACAAGCCTCGATATCTCCTCATCGGAACGCCCTTCAACTATCGCCTCATACAGTTCGCCCGCGCAGCAGGCGCTGCCCAGTATCAGACCCTCCCTGTGCTTTTCCAGCTCACTCTTGGGGATCAGGGGATGTCTTTTGAAGTATTTAATGTGGGACATGCTGATCAGTCTGTAGAGATTCACGCGCCCCTTTGTATTCTTCGCCAGGATTATCGCATGGTGAGGGTGCATATTCCGCACCGCCTCGATCCCCGGTCTCGTCTTTTCAGCGATGAGAGCAACCGTGTCGATGTTATCCTTTTTCAGATAATCCAGGAACTTCAGGAAAATACCCGCCGTGCATTCCGCATCGTTGACGGCCCTGTGATGTCCGTCAAGTGAGACATCCAGCGTCTTGGCCAGGGTGTCTAGCCTGTGATTGGTCTGCAGAGGGAAATAGTGGCGCGAGAGGCCGACCGTATCTATGGTCGTAAAATCAGCCGTAAAGCCCTGCTCCTTGCAGTTGTGTTCTATGAAACCGACATCAAAGGAGACATTGTGCCCCACGAGCACAGCGTCACCCGCAAACTCCAGGAACTCGGGAAGAATCTCTTCTATGCTCCGGGCGTCCTTTACCATATCGTCGTTTATATTTGTTACAAGTTCGATCCGTGGCGGTATCGGTCTTCCGGGATTGACAAATGTAGAAAAACGATCGGTTATCTCACCGTTTTGTACCTTTACCGCTCCTATCTCGATTATCCTGTCCTTTGAAGCCGAAAACCCGGTGGTCTCCAGATCGAACACGACATAAGTGCATTCATCGAGCCTCTGACCCTTGTCATTAGTGGCTGTAAGTCTCGAATCGTCAACCAGATATGCCTCCACCCCGGGTATTATCTTGAAGAAATTCTGTCGGTCGGGCTCAGGCAGACCCTCGTTTTTACATCTGTCACATTCCTTACTGTAGAGATCGCCCCATGTGTGATCCGCACCGTTGAGCGCCTGTACCACGCCGTGATCCGTTATCGCGATACCGGGCATGCCCCATCTGTATGCGCTGTTTACAATATCCGACACCTCAGAGACCCCGTCCATCTCGCTCATCTTGGTGTGGCAGTGAAGCTCGACCCGTTTGACCTCTGCATTATCCGAACGCCGTTCACGGAAATCCTTAATGAGTTTTATGCCGGTTATCGACTGCATTGTCAGCTCATGGTCAAAGGTGTCCATCATCGGGGCACCTTTGAGCCTGACAAATCCTCCGGGCTTAAACTTACCCGACATCTCCTCCCACTGTTCCTCCTGGAGGAATATCTTGCATTTTATTGTGTCTGTGAAATCCGTCAGATCAAAGATCACCAGCTTCTTGCCTGATTTGGTATCCCTTACCGCAAAGGATTTAGGATCCTTCGGATCCGCGCCCCTTAACATACCCCGGATGCATACCGCACCGATCTCTCCCTCGAGGTCGATGATCTGTGTGACGGGATCGTCAAAACTGCGGCCGTAAACAAGATCCGGATCGACGGGAGCCTGTTTCCCCTGCTTCTTTTTGGGCTCGCCCTTCTCTTTTTTATCGGCAGCCCTGACCGGTGCAGGCGCAGGCATTTCCACGGGAGGCTCCGCGATCGCGATCTCATCTTCCTCCTCCCTTTCCGCGCTCTCTTTTTTCTTTTTGGGGATATAGTCGATCACGACATTGACAGAAAAACCGCCCCTCTCGTTAAACACCTTTTCGAAGACACGCTCTATCTCGGGCGCCTGATCCTTTGCCACAATGGAGTCCTCGAGACGGATCTGCACTTCGCCCGCGGTGAAACAATACTCGCTTTTTCTCAGCAGCGCATGCATAACAGGCCTGTAGGTCCTAAGCTCGTCAAAGAAGCTGTCCCTGTATTTCTCAAAGAAATTTTCCGGTGTGTACTGCGACGAGAGCGCAAACCTCTCAAAAATGCGCACGGTCAGGTCATCGCCGGCAAAAAGCTGGTTTTTAATGGCTCTTTCCACCCTGCGTACCACGGGTTTTTCGATGATGAACCTGCTTGTCAGATAGATATGCAGATATTCTCTTTTTCTGGTGGTTGAGATCCTGTCCACCGTTGTATCAAAAAGGATGACCGAGTCATCCTTTGAGAGTTCAAGCGTAGGGAACACATCAGCAAAAGATTTACCCATTCCAGTTCTCCAGTTCACTTTCAAGAGCCGCAAGCAGCTCATTTTCCGGCATCTTCCTTTTTATCTCTCCGCGGACAAACAAAAGACCTTCTCCGTTGCCTCCGGCTATCCCCAGATCCGCGTTTCTGGCCTCTCCGGGACCGTTTACGGCGCATCCCATCACGGCGACCGTAAGATCGAGATCGAATTTTTCTACCATGTTCTCAACGGCGTCCGCAAGGCCGATCAGGTCTATGGCAGTCCTGCCGCAGGTGGGGCAGGATATCACCTGTATCCCCTCTTTTCTTAGTCCCATCGATCTGAGCAGTATCTTCGCGCTCTTTATCTCATTCACCGGATCACCTGTCAGGGATATCCGAATAGTATCTCCCAGGCCGTCATACAGTATTATACCCAGTCCGGCCGCTGACTTTATGTTCCCTGTGAGGAGGGTCCCCGATTCCGTTATGCCCACATGAAGCGGATGTCTTGTCTTCTGTGCAAGCAGTCTGTGCGCTCTGACAGACATATCGATATCCGAGGACTTTATGCTGATCACCAGATTGTCATAGCCCATATCCTCTATGACTCCCACTTCCGCAAGAGCACTTTCAACGATCGCTTCGGGCGTCACGCCGCCGTGTTTTTGCAGCATATCTTTTGACAGAGACCCGCCGTTTGTACCGACACGTATGGGGATATTCCTCTCTTTTGCACAGTCGACAACAGAGCGCACCCTGTCCTTCCCGCCGATATTGCCTGGATTTATCCTGATCTTATCCGCGCCGTTCTCGATGGCTGCTATGGCCATTTTGTGATCAAAGTGGATATCCGCGACCAGCGGTATGTGTATCTGTTTTTTTATCTCGGACAGTGCAGCCGCTGAGGCCTCATCCGGCACGGTGCAGCGCACTATCTCGCACCCCGCGGCTTCAAGCGCGGCGATCTGCGAAACAACTGCCTTTACGTCCCGTGTTGGGACATTTGTCATAGACTGTATCCTTATGGGGTTGCCCGCGCCTATCGTCAGATCTCCGATCTTTACGGGCAGAGTGTCATTTCGTGTATACATGGCTCACCTTATGAATTTGCTTATATCATTGAACAGAACGACTACCATCAGCACCACGAGAGCGATCATACCGGCCATATGCACGTATCCCTCCTTTTCCGGGGGTATGGGCTTGCCGCGTATCACCTCGATAAGGGCAAACAGGAGTCTTCCGCCGTCAAGTCCCGGTATGGGCAGGAGGTTGATCACTCCCAGATTGACGGTCAGCAAAATGGCAAGATCAAGCATGGTCAGGACCACTGACGGCAGTCCGTACGGCTTGACCTCCTCGTAGGTCTCATCCACGATCTTTACAATGCCCACAGGGCCGGAGAGGCTGTCGAGATTCAGTTCCCCCCTCACCAGCATCCTCAGGCTTAAGAATGTCATGTCAAAATAACCCTTTTCCATGTACCACGCGTAGCGCAGCACATTCTTCGGCTCCACTTTCCCGGGCTCACCTATGTAGAGACCCATGTAGTATCTCTTGTCCTCCTCGCTATATCTGGGCGTGAAGGTGATCGTCTCCCTGTTGCCGTCCCTGTCAATGACAAGCGTGATGTCCTCGCCTTTGTTCAGCTGGGAGTACAGCGTAGCCATGGAAGCGTCATGAATCTTCTTTCCGTTCATACTGATGATCAGGTCGCCTTCGCGGACTCCCGCTTCCGCAGCGGCCGAATCCTCGGTCACCCCCGCGATCACGGGATACAGCCAGTTCGAAAACGCCGTCACGATAACGGCAAGCAGAAAGCCCAGCAGGAAATTGAATACCGGACCTGCCACCACGGTGGCGATGCGCGACCAGACCTTTGCATTTTTGAAGGAGCGCTCATCATCCATGGTCTCGCTGTCATCGTCATACATTCCGTCAAATATGCACGCACCTCCGAAGGGCAGCGCGCGCAGAGCAAAGAGTGTCTCACCCCTCTGCTTCTTCCACAGCGCCGGCCCCACTCCGACAGTGAACTCATTTACCCTTATACCATTTGATCTTGCTATCAGAAAGTGCCCGCCCTCGTGAACTATCACGAGCACACTTATCAGCAAAAGAAATATCAATATACTGACTATCATATTCCGGCTGTTCTCCTTGTTCTCTCCTCTGTTTCCGCCTGAATGTCAAGTATCTCACTTACTCCCGGCGCCGTGACAACCTTGTGCCCCTCCATTGCGCTTCTTATACCGTCAGTTATGTCCGTAAATCCGATCTTTTCCTGCAGGAACGCCCGGACAAGCACTTCATTTGCCGCATTGAACACGGTCGGCATGCTCCCTCCCGCTTCCGCAGCCTCAAGCGCGAGCTTAAGCCCGGGGAAATTGTCCGTATCGGGTCTCTCCCAGGTTATTTTCCCGAGGGATGCCAGATCGAGCCTGGGTATCTGCAGATCTCGTCTGTCCGGATAGAAAAGGGCCACCTGTATCGGCAGTTTCATGGTAGGTACCGACATCTGCGCGATCACACTGCCGTCAACAAACTGTACCATGGAATGCACGATGCTCTCAGGCTGAACTATGACCTCTATCCTGTCTGTCGATACGCCAAAGAGCCAGCCTGCCTCCATGACCTCAAGTCCCTTGTTTACGAGCGTGGCGGAATCTATGGTCACCTTGCTGCCCATGTTCCAGTTCGGATGCTTAAGCGCATCCGCGGGTCTGACCTTTTCAAGCTCCTTCCTTGTCCTCCCTCTGAAAGGACCGCCCGATGCCGTGAGCAATATCCTGTCGAGGCGCTTCTTATTGTTTCCCATGAGGCACTGCCAGATGGCGCTGTGCTCGCTGTCCACCGGCAGGATATTTACGTCCTGTCTCGCGGCGAGAGGCATTATTATATGTCCCGCGCAGACAAGAGTCTCCTTATTGGCAAGCGCAATGTCCCTGCCGGCTTCAATTGCGGCTATCGTGGGTCTTATTCCTATCATTCCCACCAGGGCGGTCACGACTATGTCAGCCTCCACTTGTGACGCAAGCTCAATGAGCCCGTCCATGCCGGAGAGAACATCCACCCCGGTATCAGCTATCCTTTCTTTGAGTTCAAGTGCTGCCGCTTCGTCATACATACAGACTGTGCGGGGAGAGTACTTCCTGATCTGCTGTTCCAAAAGATCGACGCTCGAATTTGCGGCGAGCGCCGCAACCTCGAGCTCGTCACTGTGTTCGGATACCACTTCGAGGGTCTGGGTCCCGATGGATCCGGTAGATCCCAGTATAACAAGCTTCTTCATATCACACCGTTTACTTTGAGAGAAATGTATGTCAGAAAATAGATGACAGGCGAGACCATTATCACGCTGTCAAAACGATCCATTATGCCGCCGTGGCCTGGAATGACTTTGCCATAGTCCTTGATGCCGTTGTCCCTCTTTATGCCGGATGCGGCGAGATCCCCTATCTGTGAGATGACGGCCCCCAGCATGGTGATCACCGCAAAGACGGCTATCATCACGGGTTTTACGTCAGTCCTGACCATCAAAACGATTCCAAAAATAACACCTGCTATTGTTGAGCCTGCCACTCCGCCGAGTGCTCCCTCTATGGTCTTTTTGGGCGAAAGCACGGGAGCCAGCTTGTGCTTTCCGAAGGCCATGCCCGTAAAATATGCACAGGTGTCGCACACCCACGCCATAAAGGGCAGCCATGCCATATACGTTCCGTAGGGAAGCTCCCTCAGCAGACAGATGAAGCTCAGCATGCAGGGAGCGTACAGGAAGCAGAACATGACGTTGATGATCTCATCGGATCCCGTCCGGGGAAAAACAAGGACATATACCAGAAATAATGCCGTCATCACGGCAATGGCAGTTACGATATAACACGCAAGATCATGTGTGAGATACAAAGATACATAGAGACCGATGATCCCCAATACCCCCACTGCCTCCGGAGCGCTCAGTATCACTCCTTTTTTTCTCGCACCGCACGCTGCGGTAAGCTCAAAAAAAGCGATCACCGAAACGGCCAGGATGGCCGCCCACAGGAATACTCCGCCTAAAACCAGCACCGCCGTCAATATCACGCCGATGACGATACCACTGATGACACGTACTTTCACTTATTATCACCATCTCCAGTAAGACCGCCGAACTTTCTGGTTCTCTTACCGTAAGCCAAAACTGCTTTCTCCAGTTCACTTTTGTCAAAATCCGGCCATGCCGTATCCGTGAAATAGAATTCGGAATAAGCACACTGCCACAGCAGGAAATTGGATATCCTCTGCTCCCCGCAGGTTCTGATCAGAAGATCGGGATCAGGCATCCCCGCGGTGTCAAGAGCAGCCGCTATATCACTCTCGCTTATCTGCGAAGGATCAGCCCCGCTCTCCGAAACCCGCGAAGCGACAGTGCGCACCGCCCTCGTGATCTCGTCCCTTCCTCCGTAGTTGATGGCTATCGTAAACTTGAGGCCTGTATTATCACGCGTGGCCTCCTCGAGGCGGTCAATGCTCTCAAGTATGTCCTTTGCAAGCTTTGACCTGTCGCCGATCACCCTGCAGCGCACGTTGTTCTTCATGGATTTCTTAATGCTCCCGGCCAGATAATCCTTCAGGAGCTTCATGAGTGCGGATACCTCGTCCGCAGGCCTTGACCAGTTCTCTGTGGAAAAGGCATAAACCGTCAGATACTCGATACCGATATCCCGCGCCACTTCGAGAATATTTTCTACAGCCACCGCGCCGCGCAGGTGTCCGGCATTTCTCGGAAGCCCGTGCGCCTTTGCCCAGCGCCCGTTGCCGTCGAGGATTATGGCTACATGCCTCGGTACGTCTGTTCCGTTCTCAGGCACGATCATATCTCCATTATCTCTTTGTTCTTTTCTTCAACGGACTTGTCGACGCGCTTGCAGAAATCATCCGTCATCTTCTGAAGCTCATCCTCGAGATCAGATATCTCATCCTCGGACACATCCGTGCCCTTGAGCTTTTTAAACGCCTCGTTGCCGTCCCTTCGGATATTTCTGAGAGCCACCTTGGCATCCTCGCCCTTTTTGCGGATATCCTTGGCCAGCTGCTTTCTGCGCTCCTCCGTGAGTTCGGGGAACACGAGCCTTATCACACTGCCGTCATCCGAGGGAGTGATGCCGATATCACTTGCAAGTATGGCTTTATTGATCTCCTTGACCAGGGATTTGTCCCAGGGTGCGATCTGTATCAGTCTCGCCTCAGGTACGGTGACGTTGCCCACCTGAGCGATGGGTGTGGGCGTACCGTAATAATCCACACGGAGCCTGTCCAGTACATGGGGATTTGCACGGCCCGCACGCACTGCGGCCAGATCATCCGTCAGATATTTATATGCTTTCTGCATCTTCTCTTCGTATGTCTTTAAACGTTCGTTCATAGCCCTATTCCCCCTTTACCATCAGTCCACCGTCACTTCGGTACCGTTATAATCGCCGCCGGCCGCCCGGACTATACTGTTCTCCTCCTGGAGCGCAAAAACCCTGAGCGGGATGTGATTGTCTCTCGCCAGAACAGACGCGGCAAGGTCAATGACCTCGAGCTTCTTTGCCAGCACCTCGTCAATAGAGATCCTGTCATAGCGCCTGGCGTCCGGATTCTTTGCGGGATCGGAATCGTATACGCCGTCGATCGACTTGGCGAGAAGGATCATGTCGCAGTCGGTCTCGGCCGCTCTAAGCACCGCTCCGGTGTCGGTGGAGAAGTACGGATGTCCGGTCCCTCCGGCAAAGAACACCACCATATTTTTGGCGAAATACTTATTTGCCCTGTCCTTTGAGAAGAGCTTGGTAAAGGATGAGCATTCAAACGGCGTCAGGATATTGGTCACAAGCCCCTGCGCACGGAACATTTCCGACACATAGATCGCGTTCATGACTGTCGCGAGCATTCCTATCTGGTCCGCCTTGACCCGGTCCACAGTATCGTTCTGCCTGCCGCGCCAGAAATTGCCTCCGCCGATGACGACGCCAACCTGCGTGCCGGAATCCACCAGCTGTTTAACCTGTACCGCAACTCTCTCGATGACCGCATCATCAAAACCTGTTTTTTTGGCGCCGGCCAGCGCCTCTCCACTGAGTTTTAGCAGTATCCGCATATGACGCTCCCCTTTATCTGAAAAAAAACAAAATCATCACAGGTTGTCAAGTCCGTCAAAGAAGGCCTGAGGATTGACCTCTGCATAGACCTGCGAGCACATACCCTCAACAACCGCGCCGTTGTTGATCTGTACGGACTGGGATTTGATATTGCCCATTACGATAGCGGTGGTATCAAGCACAACGGGGCCGTGCACATCGATGTCTCCCTTGACAGCACCCGCGACCACAGCGCTTGTGGCATAAATGTTGCCGATGATGACCGTGCTCTGACCGATCTTTGCCGCCCCCTGAGAGCGAACCTCACCGGTTATGCGGGCATTTTCCGCATATATCTCGGCAGCGGTGAGATTACCGTCCAGAGTGCCGGTGACATTGAGTTTGCCGTATGCCGTAACATTTCCGTTGATCTTGCCGATGACATCAAGTGATCCGGATGTGGTGACATCACCGTTTATCAACATACCGGCTGTTATAACGGCATTCTCATCCGTGGGTGTTGCAATCTGCTGTGACTGTTCCATGTTCCTTTCCTCCCGATCGTTTTTATTTCCCTTTTTGCGTGACTTTGCAGCTTTCGGCTCCGCGGCCTGGCTGAGAGCATTCTTTACGGAATCATCCGTCGTGAGATCTGCCTGCTCCACAGGCGGCTCCTGAACTATATCCTGAACCGGCTCCTCCATGGGCGTCATGGCAGCCGCAATAGCTTCGTTGAACACATCCTCAGAGATCTCGGATGCGGGCTGGATATCCTCAGCGGGCAGCACATCCGTCTCCTCTTCTTCAAGTGCCTTCCACGGGGGAACATCCACGTCCCTGTCCGGTTCGGCAGTCTCTTCCTCCGTGCCTGCGGCGGTCTCTTCAAAGGCATCCAGCTCGTCCAGTTTGGAAAGCATGCTGTCCAGATCCATACCGGCCACGGATGATACCTCCTCTTCAGGCTCGCTCTCCGGGAAGCCGGTCTCTCCGAGAATATCCTCGAAGGTTTTGTCACCGGTATTCTCAGCGGAAATCACTATGCCGTCATCTGCGGCCTCCTGCAAAGCCTCTTCGCCGGGTTCCTCCGCAAGCGCCGCCGCAAGCAGCGGATCGACCGCCTCCGCATCATCCTCGGACGGCAGAATGGTGTTCACCGCCTGCGAGAGATCACTCTTCAGCTCGTTGAAAAATCCCATAGTACTGTCTCCTTTTTTTATTTTTTTATATGCTGTTCGCACTATGCCCCGCGGATACCGGGTCTGAGTGCTCACCTGCAAACATATCAGTGATGGACCGGTTCGGTGTTATCAGTTATCGGAAGGATCTCGGTGTTATCCATTGCAAGCAGCGTCTCCAGCACCGTGGGCAGTGCTTCCACCGTAGATTCCTTTTCCGCGGCATCATGCATCAGGACAACAGCGTTCTCATGCTTTTTTACACCCGAGATCACCCGGTCCGTAACCTCGTAAGCGCTTATGCTGCCCGAGGCATCGCCCGCATCGACATTCCAGTCGAACCATGTGATGTTCTCCCGGTCAAGATATCCGGTAAACACATCCATATCCACCGCCGAAGCATTATTGGAGCTGCCGCCCGGAAATCTGTAAAGCTTGCTCCACACACCGGTGGTATCATACAGAAAATTCTGAAGCTTGTGCAGATCCTCCTGAAAGCTCTCGGCAGAGCTGTAAATATCGGCGTAACGGTGCGAGTACGAATGCATGGCCAGCGTGTGTCCCTCGGCCACGATGCGCCAGTAATCGTCGGCATATCTCTTATCCGGCTTTCCCACCACAAAGAAGGTGGCCTTTACTCCGTAATCCGATAATATGTCCAATATCCGGCCCGTCATGGGACTCGGTCCGTCGTCAAAAGTGAGATACACCCGTCTGGTATCAACCTGATCCTCTTCCGGCTCCACATAGTCTTCCGTAAAAGATGCCTCCGCCGACGCATCGTTCACGCCGCTGCCCGGGCGCACCGTGGCGGCATCTCTGGCCGCCTGATCCGCTGCGGCGGCTGCAAGCGCGGCCTCCCACACTTCCCGCGCATCGTAGTGGTTTTTGTACCACGTGAGCTCCTCGCGGCTTTTGTCCAGGGCATTCATGGCCCGGTCATAGCGGGCCGCAAGTATCACACACAGTGCAACGGGAACAAGGATAGCCATCAAAACCGAGATGATGATGAGTCGTCTCAAAAACCTTATCCGTTTTTTGTGGTCAATCTCCTTTTCCATACAGAGTTACTATACCATCTTTCAAGAGAAAAGAAAACCCGCAGCACGTGACTGCGGGTAAATATCTAATGTTATTTAATCCTGATCAGCCGATAGCCTTCTGAACTGCGGATATAACACGGTCAGCCTGGAAAGGCTTGACGATGAAATCCTTGGCACCGGCCTGAATGGATTCGATAACCATAGCCTGCTGACCCATAGCCGAGCACATGATGCATACAGCATTGGGATCCGCCGCCTTAATGCCCTTGAGAGCGCCGATCCCGTCAAGCTCAGGCATTGTGATATCGAGCGTCACAAGATCAGGATGCAATTCCTTAAACTTATCAATGGCCATCTGCCCGTTCTCTGCCTCACCGACGACCTCGTAGCCACCCTTGGTCAGGATATCCTTGAGCATCATACGCATGAAAGCTGCGTCGTCTGTGATAAGAATCTTCTTAGCCATAAACCAGATACCTCCTAAAGCCGCTAAAATACGGTCAATTCAACACATATCAGACATTTTACAGTAAAGAACGCCGGTTGTCAACTCCCCGTCAGAAGAATTATAAACCGTGCGGTGTATACAGTGCTCAGTCCGCCGTGAACATGATCAGCCTTGCGTCTCTGTCCCGGAATACACGGGTGCCATCCGAGTAGCCGGTGCCGGCGTAGTTGGGAAGGAGTCTTATGCCGCAGGCGCAGAGGGCGCTGCCCCGCATGCGGCCCTTGTCCGTGTCCGAAGGGAGCTTGTAGAATCCGGCCGCTATCCCCTGTATCAGACCCCCGTCCTTTATATGAACCGGAGACATGGTGTTCACAAGGCTTCCGAAGTCCCTGATGCTGACATCGGCCGGCCTGCTTTCATAGCGATAGTAAAGCTTCGGATCCAGGCCTCTGAGCTTAAGCTGGACGAACGGTCTGTTAGGTCTGTTCTGTCTCTGAAGGAGCAGCGCACAGGCTCTTTTTCTGTCACGGGAGACTGCCATTACCGAATCTCCCTCAAGTCTGTAGAAGTCACCCCCAAAGAAGACCTCCCTCCATTCCTTATACCACTCCACATCCGCAGTGATGCGGGCGCGGTCCTGCGGCTTCAGATCCGAGGGGTCAAACTCATAGCCCAGACACCCGAAAGCCGCAACATCAAACCTGGTCTCCACGGGTGTCCTGTTGAGCGTCTGGTGATTGGGGCTCGCCGATACATGCGCACCCAAAACGGACATGGGGTATCCGTAGCTGTATCCCCTCTGGATATCGGCCCTGCACATGGCATCCGTGTCATCACTGGCCCAGATCTGAGGGAAAAAGCAGAGCATTCCGAGATCGAATCTGTTGCCGCCGGAGGCGCAGCCCTCGAACAGTACCTTCGGAAATCTGCCCGCGAGTTCACTCAGCACACGATAGAGTCCCAGACAATATCTGTGCCCGAACTCACCCTGTCTTGCGGGGTCAAGAGCCGCCGAATATCTGTCCGAAAAAATGCGGTTCATGTCCCATTTGATATAATCCGCCGAAGCCTCCTTTATGACACGGGACATCTCACCGATGATAAAATCCTGCACCTCGGTCCTTGTAAGATCGAGGATCATCTGATTCCTTCCTTCCGAGTGCTCTCTCCCCTGTATCCTGACAGCCCATTCCGGATGCTCTCTGAACAGCCCGGAGTCCCTGTTTACCATCTCCGGCTCAACCCACAGGCCGAATTTCATGTCAAGCTCCCGGATCCTGCCGGACAATCCGTCCAGACCTTCCGGCAGCTTTCTGGTATTAGTGTGCCAGTCCCCGAGGGACGAAGCATCCGAATTCCGCTCTCCAAACCACCCGTCATCCAGCACAAAAAGCTCAATTCCGAGCTTCTTTGCTGCTTTTGCCTGGGCGATGAGCTTTGCTGCATCGAATTTGAAATAATTGGCCTCCCAGCTGTTTAACAGCACGGGCCTTTGTCTGTCTCTCCAGTATCCCCTCACTATGTGCCTGCGCACAAAGCCGTGCATCATATGGCTCATACCGCCGAAGCCCGCAGAAGAAAAACAAAGGACAGCCTCCGGCGTATCAAAGCTTTCGCCCGGCTCCAGTCTCCAGGAAAAGCCTTCCGGCTGTATGCCCGAGACAAAGCGCGACCTGTCAAAGCCGTCCGCCGACAGCGCCTCGTAATGATCCCCGCTGTATATGAGATTGGCCCCTATGACCGCCCCATGATCCTCTGTCGCACCGCTCTCTGATATCATCACGAAAGGATTGGATCTGCTGCCCGACACTCCGGCCCAGAGTCCCTCGCTCACGGCTTTGCCAGCGTCCACCGCGGTGTCAAAGCGGTGCATCTCATCCGCCCAGTGTCCGTGGAATGACGAGAAAACAAGGCCGGTCCGGTGAAAATCGAGCTGCGTGCTCATTATCCTCTCAATCGTCACGCCGCCCTTCATGTCCTCCGGCACATCAAGCCGCATGCTCCTCACTATCACGTCAGAGCGCGGGAACACGGCATATCTCAGAGTGACCCTCACGCCCGAATCCCTGTCCTTCAGAAAGAGTCTGAGCTCCTCAACGCCGTCGCCCTCTTCGCAGACAGCGCCCGGCATTCCTTCGGGCATACTCTTGCCTTCAACCGTTTCACAGGAGTCAAAAACGAGATCGCAGGTATCCGAGCCGTCATCGAATCTTATGTGAAGCGCCGGTTCCCTGATATCGCCCTTGCCAAAGGACGATGCCTCGAGGCAAAGCTTCTCAAGACAAAGCGGTGACCCGCTCCTTGCCTGGATCATGTTCCCGCCGGGATCGAGCTGCTTCTCGGCAAGCGCATCTGCCGCATCCTCGAGGTCCCTGTCGCTGATCCCGTCCTCTCCAAAGAGTCTTTCACCGTAATGGAGATGCTCGGGATAACCCTCCTCTCTCACTAAGATCATGTAGGAGCTGTTATCCGTCGCCAGGTAGAAAATTTTTCCTTTCGCCGACTTTATCAATTGTCCGCCACCTCGAATTCGACAGTCTCTTTTTTGCCCTCTATATCAATGATAAGCCTGCCCTTTCCTGTACTGCCGTTCGTTCTGACATAGGTTCCTGTCATACCGCCTCTGAAGGGAACTACTGCGGGTCCTATGACAGATACGGCGCCCTCGGCTGAAAGAACCGCGCTTTCCTGATAGTACGGAAGTACATTTCCGTTCTGGTCGTTCATTGTCATCCTGACTGCCGCGGCATCCCAGCCGTTTCCGGGCCTTAAAGCATAACATCCGTTATTATTCTTTTCGCAGCTTACCTTTATGACGGGATGATGCTCCGTGACCGCCGATTTTATTATCGTTCCGACCACTTTCCCGTCCTTTACGGCCTCAAAGCGGTATACAAGCGCCTCGCCGCCCCAGTTTCCGATATACTTGCCATAGAGCCTGTTGGCCTCCTCCATGGTGATGTGATCGACGACCATCATCTTTGCCGCCTCGGCCTTGACGGCAAGAGGAAGCGAATTCATTCCGTATTTGGCCACTGCCAGAAGTATGCGGTGTATCTGCGCCGCCTGCGCCTTGGTGTAGGGCTCATGTTTCTCGATCAGATCGCCCACGAAATCGTCGATCAGAACGGGCGGATGCGGGAGTGATGCAAAATTTGCCACATCCGGATAGAACTCGGCCACGAATTCATCGTTCTTGTACATCCTGACGCTGTCGGCGTTTGTCAGGGCATACAGCTTTGTCAGCTGCCCCGCTGGATGCTCGCCGATATCCAGCGTGCTCGATATGGCAAAGACGTCCTCCTCATCCCCCTGTGATGCCCACAGATATGCCGCCAGCTTGGGATTTCTGAACATGTCCATCACTCCGTGATAGCATATCCTGTCGCCGCTGCCGAAGTCCCTGTGTGTGTTGTAGTCAAACATGCACCAGGCAAATTCGCCGGCTATGTCATCCTCCTCATACATATCGTTCATGACGCGCGCGTGTCTGAGCATATGTGCAAGGCGGTGCTCCTCATCATCAAAGGATTTCGTAGGGAACATATGACCGTTGTTCTCGGTAATGATATAGCCTTTTGACATGTCGGTGGTGACGTCCTTTTTCTTGCTGACGCCCCTGTTGGTGCCGTTGTGCAGGAAGTCGTTGTAGGTGTAGACATCCTCAAGAAGCTCGCTCTTCTGCAGAAAGCGCACGCCGCCGGTGGGCCGTGTGCTGTCGAGCTCATGCGCTATGCGATTGGTTTTGGCATAGAGGTCATGATCATCCTGAGACTCGTTTATCCTTACGCCCCAGATGAAGATCGAGGGATGGTTTCTGTACTGGAGGATCATCTCCTTCACATTCTCACAGGCCTGCTCCTTCCACTCTTCGTTACCCACATGCTGCCAGCCGGGTATCTCCATGAACACAAGAAGTCCCAGCTCATCGCAGCGGTCGATAAAGCTCTGAGCCTGGGGATAATGGGATGTCCTCACCGCATTCACGTGAAGCTCATTCTTTAATATGTCAGCGTCAAGTCTCTGTATGCTGTCGGGCATGGCATAGCCCTCGTAGGCGAAGCACTGGTGACGGTTCAGACCCCTTACGGTTATCTTTTCGCCGTTCACATAAAGCCCTCCGGCATCAAATCTGATATCCCTGAAGCCGAATCTCACAGTCTTATCGTCCTTTACGCCCTCTGCACCCGAGAGCTCGGCTCTCACATAGTACAGCGCGGGATCACCCGGACGCCAGGGCTTTATCCCCCTCACATCCCACTCGGATACGAATCTGCTGACCCCCTCCTTTACTGGCTGTTTGTGGGATGCCACCTCCTCGCCGTTCTCATCCGTCACGTGGCAGGTGAGATACATGCCGGATGGTGCGGGTTCAGAGAGAGAGGTCACTATCTTAAGCCTTGATTTTGCATGTCTTACGCGGGTCGTTTTTACAAAGAGATCGTCGATATGCAGCTTTTCTCCGACAATAAGCGAAGCGCCGCGCGTCAGTCCGCCGTAGGTCATGTAGTCTATCACAAAGCCGAAGGGCGGCTGGTTGAGGCTCTCCCTGCTGTCAAGCCTGACCGCGACCACATTCATCTCGCCCTCCGGCATCAGATGATCCGTCAGATCCATGACAAATGCGGTGTAGCCGTTTTTGTGGCAGGCGATCTGTTCGCCGTTTATGAACACCGTCGCCTCATGCGCAGCGCCGTCGAGCTTCAGATAGACCTTCTTATCGGCCCGTAGCTCCTCTGTGGCAAATTCATAGCGGTAGCCGCTCACCATCTGATAGATGTGCTCATCGAAGTAGTTGAAGGGGGTTGACACCACACTGTGCGGAAGAGTCACCTCCTCGAAGCCCGAGGGTCTTACTGCCTCTTTAATGCTGTCGTCCCAGTCCTTGTAGAAAAACCATTTTCTGTTGATAAATTTCTCCTTCATGGGCACTCCTTTCTATGGATCATATGCTGCTTTTCCTATGTATGTCAGAGGTTTACGCCTTCTTTCGGTCCCAGGATCCCAGCGCTTCGAGCAGGTACTCCCAGGTTCGTCCGGCTGATGCCACATCCATTGTCTCCTTGGGCGAATGGATGTCGTGCAGCTGGGGTCCAAGACTCACGCAGTCGAGATCCTGCCGCTTATCCTTAAATATACCACATTCCACCCCTGCGTGTATCGCTTCAACGAGAGGTCTTTGTCCGCGCATTTTCTCCCAGGTGTCCGCAAAGTGCGCACATATGACGGAATCCCTGTCATATGCCCAGCCGGGATATCTGCCGTGAACCTCAGAAGATGCCCCGAGAGCTTCCGCAATGATCTCAAGCTGCCTTATCAGCGCTTCTCTTGCGGAGGTACGCGCGCTCCTGACGGAGAAACCCAGGCAGAGCTTTCCGGTGGTCTTTTCGGATCCGAAGCTCATGGTGCCCAGGTTCAGAGAGGTCTCAGGGAGTCCCGGCAGGTCGGCGCTCATGGAACGGACACCGTCCGGTGTCGCCGCAAGAAGCCCTGCGATGCGCTTCATGAGATCCGCGGATGCCGCAGACACAGGACTTTCCGTAGCCGCGAGTTTTGAGAGCTTCACGGTAAGACCCGGATCCTTTGATCCGAGCTCCTCTTTTATCTCATTTGCCGCATCCCGAACGATCTTTTCTACACGCTTATAAGCTTCTTCATCAGGCACGATCAGTTCCGCGCGGGCGTCTGACGGTATCGCGTTGTCTGCAACCCCGCCCGACATTGATACGGCGGCAATATGTTCCCCGGCATCGATTACCGAGAGCAGAATGCGGCCGATGATATGGCAGGCGTTTCCGCGGCCCTTTATGATCTCCTGTCCGGAATGACCGCCTTTTAATCCCGAGATCTCAAGGCTGCACTTTATACCCGTGCGCTCTTCCACCCTGCCCTCAAGCTCCATGTCCACTCTGGCGCCGCCTGCGCAGCCCGCGAGCAGCACGCCCTCGTCCTCGGAATCGAGATTTATAAATCTTTTTGCGGCAAGGTGCGCGGGATCAATGGCTCTTGCGCCGTCCATCCCCGTCTCCTCGTCGGTCGTTATTATTATTATGAGCTCGGGGTGCTCTATGGTCCTATCGTCCATAAGTGCGCAGAAATACGCAACGGCGATACCGTCATCCGCGCCCAGGCTTGTGCCCAGTGCGGTCACGGTCTCACCGTACGTCTCAAGCCTTATGGGATCCTTTGTGAGGTCGGAGTCACAGCCCTCCTCCTTCACGGCGACCATATCCATATGTCCCTGAAGGATCAGGGGTTCGAGATCTTCGCGTCCCTTCGAGGCCGGGATCTTCACGATGACATTCAGAGCATCGTCCTGAACGGTCTCATATCCCCTATCACGAGCAAAGGCGGTCAGATAATCACTGATCGCCTCCACATTTCCCGAGCCGTGGGGTATTTCGCATATATCCTCAAAAAAGCGAAATACCGGTTCCGGCTCCAATCCTTCAAGAACTCTTTTCTTACGCTCCAAGCTTCTCCTTTGCCACACCGGCAAGAGACGCAAAGCCTTCGGCATCGTTGAACGCCATGTCCGCAAGCATCTTCCTGTTGATATCCACTCCGGCAAGCTTGAGTCCGTGCATGAGCTTGCTGTAGGAAAGGCCGTTGATCCTTGCAGCCGCGTTGATCCTTGCGATCCACAGAGCACGCATATCGCGCTTCTTCTGCTTTCTGCCGGCAAATGCAGTGGAAAGAGCACGCATAACGGACTGCTTTGCGATCCTGTACTGCTTCGATCTCGCTCCCCTGTAGCCCTTTGCAAGCTTTAATACCTTGTTCTTCTTTTTCTTAGCGTTAACCGCTCCTTTTATTCTCGCCATATCACACCTCCATTATCGCTCCCGATCAGACATAGGGGAGAATCTTCCTCATATTCTTAACATTGGTCTCGTCCACTACAGAATCCTGTCTGAGATTCCTCTTGCGCTTCGTGGACTTCTTGGTAAGGATATGGCGCTTATAGGCCTTGTTCCTCATGAGCTTACCGCTTCCGGTAACCTTGAACCGCTTCGCGGCGGCTCTGCTTGTCTTCATCTTCTTTTGCATGACTTACCTCCTTTTATGTATGTCCGATAATTATTTTTTCTCGGTCATTATCATGTTCATAAAACGGCCCTCGGTGCGGGGTTCCTTCTCGACGACAGCGACATCCTTAAGCTGTTCGGCGATGTCGGTCAGGATGTGCACGCTCTCGCCCATGTGCGCCATCTCGCGGCCCCTGAAACGGATCGTAAACTTGACTCTGTTGCCCTTGGTGAGGAATTTCCTCGCCGCGTTTATCTTGGTGTTGAGGTCGTTGGTGTCGATACCCGGAGACATCCTGATCTCCTTGATATCAACGGTCTTCTGTTTTTTCTTGGCCTCTCTGGCCTTGCGCAGCTGATCGTATTTGTACTTGCCGTAGTCCACGATCTTGCATACCGGCGGTTTTGCAGTGGGTGCGATCTTTACCAGATCGAGTCCCGCTTCATCAGCGAGCTTCAATGCCTCGGCAGAGGACATGATCCCCAGCTGTTCTCCGTCAGCTCCGATCACGCGCACCTCATGGTCGCGGATCTGTTCATTGATAAACAGCTCATTGTTATTGTTAATGGCTTTTTCCTCCTGCAATGAAAAAGGGTCTGCGCACAGCAGACCCTTTGATCACAATGCATCCCGCCGTATGGCGGTTTCCATGATGAACACCTGAAGCTCATGCCGCAGGGTGAGAGTCTTGCTCTGCTTGCTTGGTACATAATAGCCGAACGCGCACCGGTTGTCAATAGGGAATTTTCTTATTCCCCCGAGTCGATCATCTCGACTTCGCTGATGATCTGGGCGCGGTCGGAATACTCGGATTCGCCCCATGCGGCGAGGGTGCGGTCTATGACCTTGTCAATGTCTTCGTCGGTGACGCCCGGGAGCATGAGAAAGAACTGGTTTGCGGAGTTCTGCATCATGATGTCGCTGCTCCTTAGCGTATTCTTCAGGATATTGCCCAGGTGCTCGGTAAGACCCGTATAATCCTCGACACCTGGTTCCATGAAGACGATGGTGAAGAGGACTTTGCAGGCCACGCCGTGATAGCGCTGCATGTATCTGAGCATGTAGCGGTAGATATATCCGAAGGCGCTCTGCCCGACCCACAGCGCGTGATTCGAAACGGTTCTCTCACCCAGTACCTTGTTAAGCTGCTTTATGTCATCGGATCCGGTCACGGGCGCAGCTTCCTCATCCTTAAGGCGCATACACGCAAGGCAGTAATGCTTTCCGTTCTGCTTGACCTGATAGACAAGCTTGTCGGCATGGTTGAAAAGCTCGGCATACTCCGTTCCGCACGCCGGTACCAGCACGGCGCCCGCCGACACTCCAAGCGGGATGGTGACATGGCCTGATGTCAGGTAATCCGAAACCGCGGTAAGAAGCTGTTCATTGATCCTCTTTACTATGCCGGTGATCACATTTTCATCGGTCATATCCCTGAAGAATACCACGAACTCATCTCCGCCTATGCGGCCTATGATGTCATTTGCGCGGGTGTTTCTTCTGACGATGTTCGAGAATTCCACAAGCACCCTGTCTCCGGCTTCGTGGCCGTGAAGGTCGTTGATAAGCTTGAAATCATCCAGATCGAGTACAGCAAGCATCCCCTCCTCCAGGCGGCACACCTCTTTGAGCTTGCGCTCGGCACTGATCTTGTTTAAAAAGCCCGTGAGTCCGTCGATCCTTGACTTCTCGGTGAGAGTCTTTATCCTGCTGTAATTCTGGAAGATCCTCTCCACGCGGTAGAGGAGCACATCAGCCTTAAAGGGCTTCCTGATGAAGTCCTCGGCGCCGTGGTCAAAGACCCTGGTCTCCGCAGAATCCCCCTCGCTGCCGGTCATGAACATGACAGGCGCCTTCATGCCGTGCTCACCCCTTAAGATCTCAACCATCTCAAGGCCGTCCATCCCGGGCATGTTCATATCCGTCAGGATCAGATCAGGCTCCTCCTCGTCGTAAAGACGTATGGCCTCCTCCGCCGAGGAGGCACAGATCACCTCATATCTGCTCTTGAGCACGCTCATCGCAACATGAAGCATCAATTTCTCATCATCTACTATCAGTATCTTTTCCATAAATCCTACCCGGACAAATATGCTGTTTTTGACTTTTTTTAGAATATCATATAACCCCGGCTGTTGCCAACAACATGACTAAAGGTTTTTCAAATGATTTTCAATCCGCCCGCAGGTAGACTTTACCGCACCCGTTATGATAAGATTGAATGAGCAATTCTGATATAGTCCTAAAGGAGAACGACCATGAATAAATGTGCAGCAAAGCGAGTATCTCTCCTGTTTGGCCTTGCGGTCCTGCCGTTCTTTTAAATCTTTGCTTCTCCACACGCGCGGAAGCGGAAACGGGCAAGACTGTCACAAGCTTTACCCTGTAAAAAAGCCCCGGGATCCGACTTCCCGGGGCTTTTGTTTTTGCTATGGTTTACCGGCTATCCGCGTTATGTCCGCTGTAATGTTCCTGTACTCATCCCTCACTCTGTCGTGCTCATTTTTTATATAGCCGGCATCCTTGTTTTTTGCCGCCTCTTCCAGCTTTTTGAACTCTTCCGAGAGTTCCCCGGCCCCGACCATCTTTGAGACGCTCTTTAAGGAATGGACAAGGATCCTGTAATTCTCCCAGTCAGCTTTCTCATAAAATGCCTGCATTCCTGACACCTTCTCCGCGCATGCATCGGCATAATCCTTAATAGTCTCCAGGTACAGTTCAGCGCTGTTTCCGCAATACCTCTGTCCTTCCGCCGTATCGATACCGATCTTCTCAAGCTCCTTCAGCGGATCACGCGATTCTTCCACCGTGTGCTCAGAGCGGAACAGCTCCGCAGCATTTTCTTTTCCGATATCAGGGCCGGACTTTTTATTCACGGTCTCTTCGCGCCTCAGTATGATGCTCTCCGGAAGGTATCTGACAAGCTTATCCTGAAGCAGTCTGAATTCTACGGGCTTGGAGATATAGTCGTCAAATCCGGCCTCAAGGTATTTCTCCCGCGCCCCCGAAATGGCATTGGCCGTCATGGCTATCACGACCGTCTCCGACCTCAGAAGCTTCCTCTCACGCATCGCGGCAAGTGTTTCCAGACCATCCATCCTTGGCATCATATGGTCAAGCAGGATCATATGATAGACATTCCTCTCGGCAAGACCCAGCGCCTCCATTCCGCTTAAAGCGGTATCGGCGTTTATGCCGCAAAGCTTCAGCATGCTTGCCGCCACCTTTATGTTGGTCTCGTTGTCATCCACGACCAGCACCTTTGCATCAGGCGCGTATAGTACATTTCCGTCCTCAAGCTTCCTCGTATTTGCGGCGGCCTTTTCATGATAGTCTCCGATGGGAGTGGGGTCAGCGATCCGCTGCTTCAGATGGAAGGAGAAAACGGAACCCCTTCCGTATACACTCTGTACATCCAGCTCACTCCCCATCATCTTCAGAAGCCTGGTGATTATCGCCATCCCGAGTCCTGTGCCCTCGATCCTGCGGTTCTTCTCTTCATCAAGTCTCTCAAAGGATGCAAAGAGTCTGTCCATGTCCTCCGGCTTGATGCCTATGCCGGTGTCCCTTACCTCCACATATAGATCCATCTGGCCGTCTTCGAGCAGCCCGCCGTTTTTCACTGCAAGTGTCACGAAGCCTTTCTCGGTATATTTGACGGCGTTGGTCAGAAGGTTCATTATCACCTGGCCGATCCTCACATCATCGCCGATCAGCTCCACCGGAATGCCGTCGTCTATCTCCTCATAGAAATCGAGTCCCTTTAATCTTGCACGCTCCGATATCTGATGCACCATATCGCTTATGAGAATCGCTGTGCTGTATCTCACAGGCAGTATCTTCATCTTGCCCTCTTCCAGTTTGGAGAAGTCAAGTATGCTGTTTATCAGGGAGAGGAGCGTGCGGCCGGCGGTTCTGATATCCGTTGCATAATCCAGTATCTCATCGTCATCGGATCGTCTGAGTATCATCTCGTTAAGTCCCAGCACCGCATTTATTGGTGTTCTGATCTCATGCGACATCTGGGCAAGAAACACACTCTTGGCTTTCTCCGCGGACACCGCGGCATTGACGGCCTCCTCCATCTGTCTGTTTTTCTGATCCTGTGCCATGATAAGATCGGTGACCATCCTGTATACCATGATTATTGCCGCCAGATATACTATCAGAGATATCAGGCCGTAGATCACTACCCGTCTGTAGGATTTCCATATGGCCGACACCGCATATACCCTGAAATTGGTCGCGTCATTTCTCAGAGCCATCAGAAGCCTTATGGATCTGTCATAATCCTTGAATACCAGAGTGCTCTCCCCGTCAGGCATAAGTTCCCCGTAGGGGAGGGATGAAATGTTGACCGCATTGCCCTCCGACATCTGATATGAACCGTAGGGATGGTTGATGATGTCGCCGCTGGCGTCCACAAGAAAAGCATATCCCGTGTCGCTGTAGCTGTCGCCTAATATTTCCACAAGTTTGTCCATGTAGAAATCTATGCCGAAATTGCCAAGAAAATCACCGGTCGCAGCGTCATACACGCGTTCCGATATGGTGAGGCAATAGAGACCTGTCTGCTCGTCATAGTACGGTGCCGACACGCTCCAGCCCGACTCCGACGCCATGGTATCTATATACCACTGCCTCTCATCCACATTCCAGCCCTCTTCGGGTTTCCAGCCGTTATTCATATAAACACTGGGAGTGAGATCCGGATTGGACATATATGAGACGGAGATCTCGGGGTACTGCATGGTTATATCGTTCAGCAGCCTTACGGTTCCCTCATAATCATCAAGCAGCCGCGGATTGGTTGAGATGATGCTGCAGAACATGTCAAGTATGCTCTTCTGCGTGTTTATCCACTCGGAAAGCTTGTAATCGTATCTGTTGACCTCGCTTGCCATTATCGCCTTGCTCTGCTTCCAGGATGCCGTCAGGCTTATATACATGCCCGCCGCCATGGCGATCACCATAAATGCCAGCACCAGCGCCTTCACTCTCCTGTTCTGGTCATAGGTCCTCTCCGATATCCTCTTGCGGTTATCCTCCTCACCTTCGGTTCTGACGAGGTTGGAATAGGATGCGATCTGTCCTATCTTCTCGGAAAGCCTTTCACCCGCCTCGTGAATAACGGAGAATTCCTCCTCGCTGTCCTCAATCAGCGCCACCTGTGCCGGATCGGAGCTGTCCATTATCTTTTTCAGGGGCGCCTTAAGTTCCTCGGTAAGGCTCTCCAGGAAAGCATCTCTTGAAACAAGCGTCTGCTCGGCTCTTTTCCTGCTCCTCAAGGTCAGGACATACAGGAAGATTATGACGGCGAACACCGCCAGTATGAGTATGGTAGTCAGAATGAGCTGTATGTAGGATTCTCTGTAGAGATCCCAGTCGCTCTCGCTCACGATCAGATACCAGCCGGATCTGGCTTTGATGGCAAAGAGATTTTCCGCTTCAAACAGGCCCGCACGCACCCTGCTTGTCACGACGCCGCTCCTGCCCTTTGACAGGGAATACACAGCGGCGTAGTCCGGCAGTGCGTCATTTAATCTCTTTCCGATGAGATTTTCATTCGTGCAGCCCGCTATAATGCCCTGTCCCGTGACGATGACCGCATTTTTGAGGCCTCTCTCGGACATCTGCATTATGTGGCGATGGATGTTTTCCATCGTATAATCGACGCCGATAACAGTATCGTTATCGCCGAGCATGACCGATATGGTGTAGCAGACCTGACCCGTGACAACATCAACATACGGGGGCGTGATGAAGGTGCTTCCGCGCGCCCTTTTGGCTCCGGAATACCAGACTCTGTCCGTTGCCACAAAGCCTTCCCTGTCCGTGAAATCCGGCACGATATCCCAGCCGGTACCTGCTATATAAAGGCTTAAGAAGCCCTGCTCCTTTTCCTGAAGTTCTCTCTTTTTGAAATAGATGAACTGCTCGAGTGCGCGTCTGTCATCAAGATATGCCCTTGCCTGAAGCCCCAGCTCCATGGTGAGATTCTCGGCGCCGCTTATGGTGCTCTCAAGTTCGCCGCTGATCACGGACAGCTGATAGATGCCGGCGTTTCTTGTCTGCTGCGCTGTCATACGAAAGACAAGAAGCGCGTTCATAAACGTCACTGCGACAAGTATCATCGCGATGACTATTATGACACCGGTCCCCAACCTGATCTTTTTGTTTTTTGGCAAATTCCCGTCTGAAACCTTCATTCCCAAATGTCCGTCCGCACTCAATTGTATATGATATACGTATAAAATTTTACCATAATCCGATATTGCTTGCAATTTGAACTCATGACCGCAAAACAGTCTCGATGACAGCCCCGATATCTGCTATAATATGTCTCCGGTGACATACCATGATCACCCGAAACTGCGATATCCGGTTTGCAGCCGGCTCATACATCGTATCTGCGGAGGTCCGACATGATCGTAAAGGGAACTTATTTTCAGAACGACAGTGAACACCCTCTTGTGTACGGGGATGTGGAAATAGAGAATGTTAAGAGGCAGCGCCTTAAGGGGGAACCCCTGAAGGACGGCATTCTGTGCGAGCCTGTCATTGTGGGCTTCTGCGGCACTGATAACGAACTCATGAACATGGGGAGCAGGGGACTTCTCGGGCCCAAGTTTCCTGCAGGCAAAAACCGTCTGATAAACGGACATGAAGGTATCGTGTGGGTGCCTGAGGAAAACCGGTTCGCCATCGTGCTGATAAGAGGCGGCGACAGCTACGATCCGACCAGATATACCGAGGATGAGACCTACTTTGAATACGGCTGCGACCAGGCGGACGGCCTGTTCGCCGATAAGCAGTATTTCAACCCCGACATGCTCCTTAAGATACCGGACGGCTATGTGCATGACGGAAAGCTTGATCTTTCATTTGCAAAGAAGATGGTATTTCCCGATCCCTTTGCCTGCATGCTCTTCCAGCTAGAGCGCATGGAGGATATGGGCTCGGCTCACAACTTCAGACGCTGCATGAGAAAATACGGCTGTGATGAGGCAAAGGCCAGGGAGATCGCAAAGGAAGAGATCTTTGAGCGAACAGTGATCTTCGGTCTCGGGACCACAGGCATGTTCATCGGGGATCTGATAGCAAAGAACCACAGCAATGCGAAGATCCTGTTCATAGCGCGAAGCCCGGAGGATTCCGAAAAGGTCAGATTCGCCGTGGAAAACTCGGGAGCTGAATACTTAAGAAACGACTTTGCGGGCGAGGATGAACTCGCTGCGGCAATTGTAGAAAAACTGGGCGGAAGGGCCACGACCTTCATCGGCGTCAGCGGCACCAATGTGGAGCACAGGATCGCTTTTGAAAAGAAGGTGCTCGGCTGCAACGGCCTCTACAACAGCTTTTCACTGGGACCCAGGATAGAGTTCGACACCATGCCCTTCGGCTTTGAAAACCACCTGATCATCGCTTCGATCAATTTCAGGCAGGATCACATGGAAAAGGCCATCGAACTCCTGGCAAAGAGCAATTACGACAGGATCGTATCCCTGATCGACCGCGATGAATTTGCGGCTGATCCCATAGACGCCTACAAAAACAGGATCTATTCCAAAAGCGCGCCCATGAAGACCGCTGTCATCTGGAATGAAAAATACATCGATATCCGGAGGTGAGACATGAAGACAGTATTGATTGAAAAGCCCTTTGAGATCGGGATCACCGACACCGAAAAGCCCGTGCCTGCTGAGGGCGAAGCGCTCTTAAAAGTTCTCTACTGCGGCATCTGCGGTGCGGATGTGGCAAGCTACACGGGCAATCAGCCCTTCACCACGTATCCCAGGATCCCGGGGCATGAGTTCAGCGCCGAGATCATCTCGATTCCCGAAAACGACAGCGGCCTGAAGTCCGGGGACATAGTGACCTGCAATCCGTATTTCAACTGCGGCACGTGTTATTCCTGCCGGAGAGGCTTTGTGAACTGCTGCACCGACAATCAGACCATGGGCGTACAGCGTGACGGAAGCTTCAGGGAGTATATCGTCATGCCCACTGAGCGCATCTATCCAGGCAAGGGGCTCTCCGCAATGGAGCTCGCCCTTGTTGAACCCTTCACCATAGGATGGCATGCTCTTCACAGGACTGAGGTAAAAAAGGGCGACAGGGTGCTCGTGGTCGGGGCCGGTCCCATCGGACTGTTTGCCCTGATCTCCGCAGTCGCACAGGGCGCCGAGGTCTACTCGGCAGACATCCTGGACGGCAGACTCGAGATGGCAAAAAAATTCGGTGCCGCAGGCGTTATCAACAGCAGTAAGACCGATCTTGCAAAGGAAGCCATGAACATAACAAACGGCGACGGCTTTGACGTGTGTGTGGAGGCCTGCGGTTCCTCAGTGACCTTCCTGAACTGCATCGACTGCGCCGCCTTCGCCGGAAAGATCATCCTCATAGGAAACGGGAAGAAGGAGACCACCTTCCTTCACTCGATCCTTCTGAAGAAAGAACTCAATGTATTCGGAAGCAGGAACTCATATCCCGACGATTTCAGGGCCGTCATCGATCTTATGGCCTCCGGGAGCGTGAGACCCATGGATATGGTGAGCGGAATTTATCCTATGGGCCGCGCAGATGAGGCCTTCAAGGCCCTCGCAAACAACGACGGAAGCCTCGCAAAGGTACTGATAGAGATCTGAGACAGGAGGAAGTATGGACTGCATAAAGATAGATGCACATGTACATCTCTGGGAAAAGCAGGACGGCATCATAAACGGAAAGCCTGTTTTCGGTATCGGAGGCGGAAAATCCGACTTCTGCGGCAGCGTGCGGCAGATGATGCCGGCCTATATGGATGATGACAGGAATACCTTTGAACGTCTTATCGCCAATATGAACTACTCCCGCGTAAACGGCGCCGTCATAACGCAGGAATACATGGACGGGGATCAGGACGATTATCTTCTGAAGGCAAAGGCGGCATACCCCGACCGGATAAAGATCTGCTCACTGTACCGGGAAAATGACGATTTCAGACTCGATGGGTTTGACGGCATCAAGATCTGTGCCGGGAGGCTTGCGGATCAGGATCTCACCGCGCACATGCAGGTGTTTAAGGAGGCGCAAAAGGCCGGTCTCTTTGTGGGGCTCGATCTGGCGGACGGCGATGCGCAGACGGATTCCCTGTCGGAGGTCATAAAGGAATGCCCGGAACTCCGTATGGCCATAGGACACTTCGGTATGGTGACCACAAAGGGCTGGGAGAAGCAGATAGAATTGGCGGTCAATCCCAATGTCTATGTCGAGAGCGGCGGGCTCACCTGGCTGTTCAACAGGGAATTTTATCCCTTCCCCTCAGCAGTGGAAGCTATAAGGACAGCTGCCTCGATCTGCGGCATGGAAAAGCTCATGTGGGGCTCTGATTATCCGAGGACGATGACAGAGATCACCTACTCCATGTCAAGTCGTTTCATTGAGGAGACCGGCAGGCTCACCGACGATGAAAAGGAAGCCTTCCTGGGCAAAAACGCCATGAAATTCTATGGATTTGATTTCGGGAAGCCCATGCCGGTTATAGAAAACATGCTGTGAGCAGCCTGCACTCTACTCCCCGTGTTTCAGGCCGTCATTAGCTATGGCCTTCGGGTCGCAGGTACCGAGGCGGTCCAGTTCTCCCGCGGTCACTCTGCCGTCTCTTAAATCGCAGCAGGCAGGGATCTCGTACATGCTGTACTTTTTCTTCTTAAAGAACCGCAGGAATTTGTGAACAAATACCCACCAGGCGGGCTTCATGATATATTTGTGCATGGCCGGGGACACTGAGCCTATCATCCAGCACTTGCGGCTGCAATGGCGCACCACCGAGCGCACGCGCTCCGCCTCGGGGGAATTCCACAGCTCGTCCCAGGTCTGGCGGTTTAGGTTGCCCATGACCTCCTTGTCTTTGGTGCCGTTGCAGGGCATCACGTCGCCGTAGGGGTCGATGAAAAAGGTGTCAAAGCTCATATCACAGGGGAGCAGCCTCTCCTGACCGTATATATAATTGATAAGACCATGGTTGAAATATGCCCTGAACCATTTTTTCGGGCTGCCCGACTGAAGCAGTCTGTTCACAAGGTTTTCGAAATTCTGTGCCACCATGGGCCTGTCGTAGATCTTATTCCCTGTCTCAACGAAATAGAAGCTGTTGTGCAGCGAAGCTGTCGCAAACTCCATATCCAGTTCGTTAGAGAGTTCATAAAGCGGCACGAGATCGGGTGCATTCTTATCCTGGACCGTCATACCGAAGCCCACGTCCTTAAGTCCCATCTCCCTCAGTTTCTTAAGGGTTTCAACGCCCCTTTTGAAGCCGTCGGGAAGGCCTCTGATCTCGTTGTTGGTATTCTCAAGTCCCTCAATGGAAACGCGTATACCGATGTCCGGGAACTCGCGGCAGAGCGCGATGATCCTGTCGGTAAAGAAGCCGTTGGTCGAAATGACTATGCGGTCGCTCTTTTTTCTGAGTTCTGCGATCACATCCCTCAGATCTTCACGCAAAAAAGGCTCACCGCCCGTAACATTCGTAAAGTACATGGGCGGGAGCTTCTTTATGGTTTCTATCGATATCTCTTCCTGGGGAAGGGAGGGTGCCTTGTAGCGGTTGCACATCGTGCACCTTGCATTGCACCTGTATGTCACTATTACAGTGCCGTTAAGCTTTTTCATAAAGCCATTATATCTGATTCCCGAAAAAAAGCAAGTTACTCTGCTGTATCCCCCGAGTTTGCAGCTTCAGCGGATTCACATGTCTGAACCTCACTCTGATCCTGAACAGCGCTCTCATCTGTCGCACCCGAACCTTCAGATGCGTCATTGGTCTGCTCGTTCTCATCGCCGCTCTCCGCGCCGGAGCCCTCGCCGGAAGATGCTGCGGTATCTGTCGCACCGCTTCCGCCCTCAGAGCCGTCCGTCACAGTCTGATCATCCTGACTTGCGGCTTCCCCGGCAGTATCTCCCGTGGAGGCAGCGGACGGATCACCGCTTTCAGTGGAGCCTGCTGCGCTTGCGTCCTCAGAAGCAAAGCCTTCATCCTCGCCGGCCGCCTCTGTCGAACCCGTGCCCGGATCCGTGGTCGTTCCTTCTGAAGCATCTCCGGTCTCTCCGGCTGATGCGTCATTCTCCTCTTCCTTCTTATCCTCGTCCTTTTTGTCGCTCTTCTTCTTTTTCCCGGATTCGGGCTTCTTTTTCTCCTGCGGTGCGGGCTGCGGGGCAGGTGCAGGCTGCTCCTCGGGCACGATCTCCTGTGCCGGAGGTTCAGGCGCAGGTGCGGGCTGTATGACCACCGGCTGAGCGGGCTTCGGTTCCCCGGTGGAAGCCGCCGCAGCGCTGTTATCCGCGGTATTTTTTGCAACTGCCTTTGCTCCGCTGTCCTTTACGATCTCCCTGACAGCCTTGCTTTTGTACTCGCCGACTACATGCTCATCTATATCGTCGTCGCCGTTCTCCTCCCTGGCCTGTTTCATCGCCGTATATCTGCCGGTGCTGATCCCCAGGCTCTGGGCGGTGTTTCTGTCATTTACGCTGGAGTTCACAAGAACCAGCTTTGTCTGCGGCTTATCCGCCTCAGTCTCATCTGCGTCGTCGTCAAAAGCCGACTCTATCTCACGTGTAAGTCTCTTTGTACGCCTCTCGGAATCAGAGGATATATCGACGAGATAGGTCTTGTCGTCATCGTCTCCCTCGAGATCCATCTCCTTCACGACTTCCCTCGTCTTGGAAATTGCAACCGAAAGGGATTTCCCTTTTATATCCTCTTTGACAAGTCTGTCCACTATGGCCTCAGCGTCCTCGTTCATGGGCTTTACGCTTAGAACCTTGTCCATACGGTTGAGAGAAAACTCTATCGACGGGTTGACGTCGAGAGATACATATGAGCAGGCATAGGCTGTCTCATAGCAGAAACCGCCCGCGCTCGCGATGAAAAAGACAGCGGCGGCGGCAGCGGCTATTATGCGCTTGGCAAAGCCGTTTACCACCTTACCCTTGCGGTCTTCGTTCTTTTCCTTCAGGATCAGCTTCCTTCCGACTTCGTATTCGCCGTCGACGCGCACCACAGAACCATTCTCCGTGAGAACGGTGCTCGATCCTTTTCTGTTTTCCAGTACCAGTGCCTTCATTCAGATTCACGCATTCCTTCTATGTATTCCTTCACCGCCTCAAGGTAAGAACCTATCAGCGGATAATCGCCTTTCATTATTTCCGCCGCTGCGATTATATACCGCCTGTGGCGCTCGATTATCCTTCTGTCCACTCCCGAGCTCTCTGTCAGCTGCTTCATCGGAAGCTGTCTGTCCCTGCGCATCGTCCCGAAAAGCTCCTCCGAGATGATCAGAGTTCCGATCGCGGCGGCACAGCTTTTCCTGGTCTTTTCCGCCTTCGGAGAGCAGGACACCAGATCCTCAAAGGTGAACCCGTAGGGCTCGATAAGCTTTCTGACTGCGTCTATCTCGTCTCTTGCAGCAGAATATCCCGGTGTGGATCCTTCGTCCGCATATCCCGAAACCTCATATACGGTAGATCGTATCCTGGCACCGGAAGCATCATCCTCGTCCTCGTATTCGCCCGACAGAAGCTGAGGTTCCACGGAAATCTCGGGTGAATGCCTGGCTTCTGTCTGTATGTAATCCGCAAGTCTGCGCCTGATGACAAGTGCCGCAAAAGGTCTGAAAGGTCCTTTTTCGCTGTCCCAGGATGTCACGGCCTCCGAAAAAGCGCCAAGAGCAACAGACCATTCATCATCACCGGTAGTCACAAAATGACGAACTGCCCTAAATGCCTGATAGAGGATAAAAGTCTTGTATTTTGCGACCAGGTTCTCAAAAACCCGTTCATCCTCACGGGCGGCGAGTATATCCACCCGATCCCTGTCTTCCATCAATAGTCTCCGGCAGTTCAATGAAATGGTTAAGATGTTGAAAGTAACCATCTCATTATATTATATAGTTCGCGTACTTTGGGGAAAAAAAGCGTGTTAGCCAAAAAGTCTAACTATTTGATAAATTGTCAGACTATTTGCAGGGCTTCCTTCAGATTGCTTACACCGATCAGCTTTATGCCCTCCGGAGCCCTGATTCGCTCCGCCTGGGCGGCAGGCAGCACGCATGAGGTGAAGCCAAGTCTTGCCGCTTCGGCCACCCTCAGATCTGCCAGGTTTACGGTCCTGACCTCACCGGAAAGGCCTACTTCTCCGAATACGGCTGTCTTTTCGTCAACAGGCCTGTTTCTGAAGCTTGAGGCTATCGCGAGACAGATGCCGAGATCCAGCGCCGGTTCATCGGCTCTTATACCGCCTGCCAGATTTACATATGCATCGCAGTCAGAAAGCGCAAGACCGACTCTCTTTTCAAGTACCGCCATCAGGAGATTGACGCGGTTTAAATCAGCCCCGGTCGCCTGTCTTCTGGGAAAACCAAAGTTCGTCCGCGCCACCAGAGCCTGAACCTCCATCAATATGGGTCTGGTTCCCTCGATCGCACAGGTGACCACGGATCCGCCGGCATCCACAGGTCTGCCCTCAAGCATGAACTGTGAGGGATTGGGCACCTCCTTCAGTCCTTCGGAACACATCTCGAAAACACCTATCTCATTGGTGGATCCGAATCTGTTTTTTACAGCCCTGAGCACTCTGTATGATGCGTGGCGGTCGCCCTCAAAATAGAGCACGGTGTCCACCATATGTTCCAGCACCCTGGGGCCGGCCACAGTTCCCTCCTTGGTGACGTGTCCGACTATAAAGACGGAAACGCCCTCCTCCTTGGCGAGACGCATCAGCTTTCCCGTGGCCTCACGCACCTGGGATACGCTGCCGGGTGCGGCACTGACATCGGAGCTGGACATGGTCTGGATGGAATCTATGATCAGAATCCCCGGTTTTTCGCGCATCACGACCGAAACCACCTCGTCGAGATCCGTCTCGCACAGAAACCTCGCGCCGTCTCCGAAGTCCCCGAGTCTGTCGGCTCTGAGCTTTATCTGGGGCAGGGATTCCTCACCGGATACATACAATACGCCGCCGCTCACGGTGCTCATATTTCCGGCTGCCTGCAGTAAGAGCGTGGATTTTCCGATGCCCGGGTCGCCGCCTATGAGTGTCATGGCGCCCTTTACAAGCCCGGATCCCAGCACCCTGTTAAACTCACCGATGCCCGTATCGATCCTGGTCCCCTCGGAGACTGTCACTTCCTTCAGCGTTACAGGTTTTGAGCTGGCGTTTCCCGCTCTGCCCGATGAAGCTTTCTTAGCCGATGACGCGACGACAGGCTCCTCGACCATCGAGTTCCACTCACGGCATCCGGGGCACTGCCCCATCCACTTCGAGGATTCATATCCGCAGTTCTGACAAAAGAACCTGCTTTTGACTGTCTTCGCCGCCATATCTCCTTCAGATCCTGACGTTCACCTTCTTCTCACCCTCCGTGAGGGCAAGGGACAGTGAGAGCTTTCCGCTTATACCCGTGCTCATGGCTCCGACCTCATTGTCATCGATAAAGATCCTGTAGGTGGTATTCTCCTTGAGGCCCAGCGTCACCTGCGCATCGGCGGGTCCTTCCGCTGTGAAGGAGACGCCGTTCTCATCCTCGGCAAAATGCGACACCGCAGTTCCGGGAACCGACTCATAAACGAACATATCGTTCTTTTCAAGCTTGGTGATCTCCGCAAAGGTCCGCACCTTGTACACGTTTCCGGCGTGACTGAAGTTGTCAGCCTTCTTTTTCTCCTTCTGCGTGTAGTCGCCGAAGCTCACTGTCCGGTCACTTTCGCTTCTGATGATCTCACTGATCGCCGCCATTGTTTTTCCTCCTTGTGGTCTTTTTTGCCGTTGCCGCCTCTGACTTTTGTTTCACCTTTCCTTTTACCTGTCTTCTTACAGGCTTTGTCCTGCCCGCACTCACCTTTTTCTTATCTTCGGATCCCGAAGCCGTCCTTTTGGACTTTCGCTCCTTTATCACTATCCTGTCGCCGCTCACCGAAAAGCTGACAGCATCTCCCTGTCCGAATTTGCCGGAAAGAAGCTCCTGTGCCAGAAGATCCTCGATCTCCGTCTGTACCGCACGCTTCAGCGGTCTTGCACCCATCTTGGCGTTCTCATGCTTCTTTACGATATACCTCTTCACTGCCTGCGGAACGTGAATCGTTATTCCCAGCTGCTCTTTCGCGCGCTTTGTAAGATCGTTCAGAAGAAGACCGACGATCTGCTCCATCTCGTCCTCTGTCAGCGGATGGAAGACCATTATCTCATCTATCCTGTTGATGAATTCGGGCTTGAAGAGACGCTTCACCTCCTCCATCACGCCCTTCTTCATGCGCTCGTAGTCCTTCTGGGCGTCGTCCTCCTGTGAAAAGCCGAGCTTTTTGGGCTCCACTATCCTTTGGGCTCCCACGTTGCTGGTCATGATGAGTATGGTATTCTTGAAGCTCACCTTTCTGCCCTTGGAATCCGTGATATGCCCGTCATCGAGCACCTGGAGCAGCACGTTGAAGATATCCGGATGAGCCTTTTCCACCTCATCAAAGAGTATGACCGAATAGGGATGGCGTCTGACCTTCTCGGAGAGCTGACCGCCGTCCTCATGTCCCACGTACCCGGGGGGCGAGCCTATCATCTTGGAGACCGAATAGGACTCCATGTATTCGGACATATCAACCCTTATGAGGGCCTCCTCGGTGCCGAACATGGTCTGGGCAAGGGCTTTTGAAAGCTCCGTCTTACCGACGCCGGTGGGGCCGAGGAACAGGAATGAGCCTATGGGTCTGTTGGGATCCTGAAGTCCCACTCTGCCTCTCCTTATCGCACGGGAGAGCGCCGTGACGGCATCCTGCTGACCTATGACCCTCTTATGCAGCTCGTCCTCAAGCTTTAAGAGCCTTTCGGTCTCCTTTTCCTCGAGTTTCTTTAAAGGAACTCCCGTCCAGTCCGAGACAACCTGCGCGATATCCTGTTCCGTGACGGCCGGATCCCTGTCGGGACTCTGCTTCTCCGCTTCCTTTATCATCCTGGTCTGTTTTTTAATGAGTGCGGTCTGCTTCTTGTTATAGAGTCCCGCCGCCGCGAAGTCTTCCCTTCTGAGCGCGTCCTCTATCATGCCGTCAAGCTCCGCGATCTGCTCCTGAATCTGCCTGTGTCTGGCGCCTGACTTTCCGCTCCTTAACCTCACGGCACTTGAGGCCTCATCGATGAGGTCGATGGCCTTATCCGGAAGATTTCTGTCATTGATGTAGCGCTCCGACAGATTGACGGCGGCCTCTAATGCCTCATGCTCTATATGCACCCTGTGGTGCTCCTCATACTTGTGGGCTATGCCCTCGAGTATGCGTATCGCCTCCTTTTTGGTGGGTTCCTCAACCGATATCGGCTGGAAGCGTCTCTCAAGAGCGGCATCTTTTTCTACATATTTGTGATACTCACTGACCGTGGTTGCGCCGATCATCTGCAGCTCACCTCTTGCAAGCGAGGGCTTTAAGATATTGGAGGCGTCCACCGCGCCCTCGGCGCCTCCGGCGCCTATCAGCGTATGCATCTCGTCAATGAAGAGGATGACATTTCCGCTCTCCGTGACCTCGCGGATCATCTTCTTGATCCTCTCCTCGAACTCGCCGCGATACTTGGATCCGGCTATCATACCCGACAGATCCAGGGTGAGTACTCTCTTGTCCTGCACTGTAAACGGCACATCGCCGGATACGATCCTCTGTGCTAGCCCCTCCACCACCGCTGTCTTTCCGACACCGGACTCACCGATGAGACAGGGATTGTTCTTGGTCCTGCGGCTTAAGGTCTGGATGACACGCCTGATCTCAGTATCCCTTCCGATAATGGGATCGAGCTTTCCCTCCTCTGCCATGGCCGTGAGATCCCTTGTGAACTGCTCAAGGGCCGAATTCTTCTTTGAATTCTGTCTGCGTCCGAGATCCTCCTTGACGAGATTAGGATCCTCACCCATGGACGCAAGGGTCTCGGCGTACACCTTCTGCAGATTGACGCCTATCGTTCCCATGAGTCTCGCAGCGACATTTTCCCCCTCGCGGATTATGGCGAGCAATATGTGCTCCGTTCCCACTTTTTTGGCATGAAAACGCTCCGCAAGCTTTCCCGCTTCGGACAGCACGGCTTCGGCTCTGGGCGAAAATCCGTCCCTGTCCATGGTCTGAATGGAGGATTCGGGTATTATGAGCTCCGCGAGCATCTCCATCATCCTGTCCTCGACCACGCCGTTGCTCTCAAGAAGTCTTTTTGCGGCGCTTCCGTCCTCCCTGAGAAGTCCCATCAGAAGATGCTCCGTGCCGACATAGCTGACACCGAGATCCCTGGCCACGCGCTGCGCCTCCTTCAGCGCGTGCATGGCCTTATCTGTATAGTAATGCTTCATCTGACGTCTTTCCTTTCGTATTGATCGTATATCCTGTCCACCAGCTCATGTACTTCTTTTCTGGTGACACCGCGGCAGTGGGTTCTCGCAAAGATGACCCCGAGTATGTCCTCGGCCTCCCTGAGCGCCTGCAGCTTATCTATGTCCACCGCGATAACCGCGCCCCGCCTTCTGTCTATCTTGACGAAGCCCTCCTGCTGAAGCACACCGTACGCCTTGTTGACGGTGTGCATGTTGATGCCTATCATATCGGCGAGCTGTCTGACGCTGGGGAGCGCATCGCCGTCGTGAAACTCCTCGGTCGCTATGCCGACTATGATGCGATCCACAAGCTGTTCATATATGGCCTCGCTGCTGTTAAAATCGATCTCTATCAGCATATGCTCCCTCCTTTCTGTTATAGTGATGATATAACAAAGATGCGCACAGTGTCAACATGAAAAACAGAGCGCCCGATATTCCCGGCGCTCTGTCATCTGTGAGACTTTTATTATTCTATCGTCACGTAGACTGTATTCTTCTTCTTGCCGCATTTTACCGTGAGCTTTGCGGTCCTGTTCTTCTTCGTTACCTTCTTTGCGAAAATCACGCCGTTCTTTACGACGACCCCGCCTGAACCGGTGAGTTTTACCTTGCCGCAGTCGGTGGAAAACTCGGGATCAAGCTCTATCTCAACTATTCCCTTCTGCCCGAGTCTCATGTTCATGGTCTTTTTATCCGCCGACTCGTTTACCTCAAGTGTTCCGCTCTCGATGGAGACTGCTGTGGCGGGACTTGTGACCGTCACCTTGCATAGCGCGATGTTCATCTTATCGCCGCTCTCCGTGCTCTTACTCTTTACAACGATGTAAGCGGTTCCCGGTGCGACGGCGCTCACCGTGGCGCCGGTCACTCCCTTCTTGCCGGAGACCTCGAGTGCCGGAGTGTCGCTGACTGTTACCACATTCTCATTAGTAGAAAAGCATTCCGCGATCTCGTAGGCTCCCTCTGCGACTGTCAGCTTGCTCTTCTTTGCCGGGGTGACTGTGATCGAAAGATCAAAGTGCTCATTCGTTCCCTCGGTGTTCAGCTTCATCGTTTTCTTACTGAGCTTAAGGGAGTGTGTCTTATCCGCCGCAGACGCCTTCGGCACATCCACTGGCGATACATTCACCGTGAATTCGGCTGTCTTACTTACAAGCTTCTTACTTGTGGGATCAGTCGCTTTGTATTTCGCAGTGATCCTGGCGTTCACGCTGTTCTTTACCAGCTTTGCCGTCACAAGACCGCTCTTTACAGTGACGTCCTTACTGTTACTGCTCCAGGTCACTGCTCTGGGATCGGTACTGTCATAGGGGTCAAAGGAGGCCGTAAGAAAGGCCTGCTCCCCGCCCTTCATCTCTATCGCGCCACCGGTCACATCCTCAAGGTCTGCATTTAATATCCTGAGCGACTCGGTAAAGCATACAACAGAAACCTTACAGGTGGCAGTCTTTTTGCCGCAGCGCGCAGTGACCGTGGTCTCGCCAAGCCCCATAGGATAGAAGGTACCGTTTTTATCCACTATCACTATGTCCGTGTTCGCCGACAGGTAGTAGAGCTGCGGGAGCTCCTTACCGGGCGCGGGCTTGGACTCCGCGGGATTGGCAAAGGGTTCCGCGTCTTTTTCCAGAACCAGGGATTTATAGTTCGCAAACTTCAGGCTTGCCACCTTTGTTGTTATGTCCGCGTCATCGGGAAGCGCCTCCCAGTACTCCACCGCGGGCTTCTCCTCGTAGTCCACCGTCACGTCCTTCGCAGGCATCAGGAAGGTCGTGGTCGCAGCGGCTGCATCCTTTGCCGCAGCGCCTTTGAGGTTCCATTTCACAAAGGCGTACCCTGTTCTGCCCTTCCATGTGAGCGTTATGATTTCGTTTTCCTTCGCTGTGCGCACCTCTTTGCCGGCGCTGTTCTTCGCGGAAACGCAATCAGGCACATTGAGTGCGAACAGGACCGTGCCGACAGCGGGTCCGGGGCTTACAGGCTCGTCCGGGTTTTCTGGCTCCTCCGACGGGTCGGGTATCTTCTCCCAGAAGGGATAAAGGGTCGTATCCTTAGCAAAAGAGGTCTCAGCGGAAAGCGCGTACTGCTTATTTCCTCCATCGGTCATGGTCCAGCCGGTCTGATTGTAGCCTTCTCTGGTGAAGATCGCCTCTTTCAATGTGATCTTAGTGCCGGCCAGCGTCTCTTCGGAGACATTTTCTCCGGTTCCGTCAGCTCCCCTGTCGTAGGTGATGGTTATGATATCCGTAAAGACCGGATAAAGGACAAGAGAACTGTTCATGACCACATTCTGCGAGAATGCATAGCCTGTGCCTTTTCCGTCATCTTTAGTGTTCCAGCCTGTCTGCTCGGCACGTTCCCTTGTATAGGTCGCATCCCTGATGGTCATCTCAGTGCCTTCAAATGCGGAATCAGTGTATTCTGCGGTCTCTGTTGCGTCGTTCGCAGGTTTATAGGTGACCGTATATTCCCTGCCCCAAACCGGATAAAGGGTCGTATCCCCGACAAATCTCACCTTTGCGGAGAGGTCATAGGCCTTTTCTCCTCCGTCTGTCAATGACCAGCCTGTCTGCGCAAAACCGGTCCTGACGAATATGGAGCCCCTGATCGTGGTCTCTGCGCCTACGCTCACTTCATCTGTCCTGTTCTCGCCTCTTCCTCTGCTGCCCTTATCATAAGTGACATGGATTTTTTTACTGAACACGGGATATAGCACCTTATCCGCATTTACCGTTATGGACTCTCCCAGGGCGTACTCGGGCGCGGCGGCTGTGGCAGTCGTTGCCCAGCCTGTCTGCACATATCCTGCCCTGGTGTATGTCAGACCCCTGAGTTCGACCGGGCTGCCGTCGGGAACGGGATCCGTATAGTCTGTGTTCTCCGCAGCCGATCCGTGGTTGTACGTAATGGTCCGCTTTTCAGCCCAGGTGGGATAGAGAATGAGGTCGGCATTCTGGCTGTATACCTCGCCAAGATCATAGGCCTTCGCGGCATCTTCCGCGTCATTCTCAGCCCAGCCGTTCTGCACGAAACCGTCTCTTGTGTAGATCGCGTTCTTCAGAGTGATGGGAACGCCGGCATCCTTTACGATATCTGCGGGTTCACCGGTGCCGTTTATGCCCGGTCTGTAGGAGATGGTCTGTATCGCGGAGATGCTCAGATAATCATAAGCGAAATCCCTGCAGTTTACCGAATAATCACCGGATTTGATCTTATATGAATCGTTCAGGGATGTAGAATATCTTGATACCGGCATCTTCACACTGACCGAACCGTAAAACACCCTGAGATATCCCGATCTGTCCCCTTCCGTCAGGTCCATACACAGACTTCCGCCGTAGATGTTCACAGGAACCGCGGTGGTATTGTTTTTGTGCATTATGCCGTAGCTGCTGCCGGTGATCTCAAGGCGTCCGCCGTAGATATTAAATGTATTGAAATCATTTATCGTGGGACTGGCACTTCCCTGATATCTGGTCTTCGATCTGGGAAACGCCTGCATCAGACCTCCTCTTACGGTTACGGTTCCGTCTTTCTCGGTATTTCTGATGCACATATACTTCGCTTCCGTATACAGTCTGCCCCCTGTCACGGTGATATTCCCGTCCATATTAAGCGCATAGCTGTTATATGACTTGGATCCGGTATCACAGGTTACGACCAGGGAGACATCGCCGCCGCTCTGCACATAGTTATCGCACTCCACAGAATTGTAGAGAGACGTTATTTCAACAGTGCCGCCGCTTACGACCATATCGCCCCTATAGCCCGCATCAACACCGTATCCCGACGTGCCTATGACTATATCTCCGCCGCTTATCCTTATACCGTCGTCTGCTGATATGGCAAAGTTCGAGGCTTCCGCTGTCTGTGCTTCAAGTCGTCCGCCCGAGATCTCGATAGCAGCATTCGAACAGATCGCTGCTCTGCCGGCGTTTACAAACAGAGAGCCGCCAGCAATAGCGATGTCACCCGCCCACGTGTATGCGCCGTATTCCGCGGCTGTCACGCCAAGGGATCCGGTTCCCGTAAATGTCAGATCGCCTGTCACCTCTATGGCGGTATCGGGCATGACCTCGCCGTAGCCCGCCGTCGAGTTCCCCACAAGCTTTATGGTGAGGTCCGAATCCGAATAAATACTGTACTTACCATCTCCGTTATCATAAACATCCGTGATATCGGCATCTGTGAGAGTAAGCGTCGAAGTGACGGTATCATAGGTCCAGCCGGTGCCGCTTAAATGTGAGGCAGTCACGGCCTCTCCGCCGACGTACAGCGTGTAGGCGGGGGTGGTGCCGCCGGTAAAGTCCGCATACTTATAGGACGCAAAGGCCGTCGGATAGTTATTCACCGCAGTGGCTCCCGCAGCGTCGGCACCGGCCCTGACAGTCACGCCTTCGCCAAGATATATGGACCTGTACGGTGCGTTTTCTCCCGCGATATCCGCGTTTTCCCTAATACTGGCCGTCTTTGATTTTATAGTTACATCACCTGCGATAAAACAGGCACCGACATAATCCTCTATTCCCAGCGCCTCAAAGCTGTCCTCATTCAGGCTGTCCCCGTCATCATCCGGGCGTCCCGCTGCCTGACCAAAACCGCCTCCGTTGTAGGTTCCGTTTATCAGTATACCGTAACCGTCCGTTCCTTTGTTCTCCATGACAACAGTGCCGCCGCGGAACACCACGCCGTCGGAGTCATATGTATCCACATACATCAGCGTAGGAGTATATGTATATGTCGTTCCCATATATGTTTCAGTTGTTTTATTGCCAAGAGTAGTAAGATTTACCGTGCCCCCATTCACCTGAATGCCGGTCATGGAATTCATAGCGTACGCCGCCAGGGCATATCCCCCGTCATGTTTTACCGTGGCGTTAAGAGTACCTCCTTCTATCAATATGCCCGTCTGTTTTGCATCAGTGACGAAGATACCGGTGTCGCCGGCAGTCAGATCAAGGGTGCCACTCTTGAGACAGAACGCACTCTTTGTGTAGGTTTCCGAACTGCAGGAGATCGCGTAATCCGTTTTGCCGTCTCCCTCGATCTCAGAGTTTATTGTAAGTTTGCCCGTTCCTTTTATTGTAAGCGGAACCTTATCCGTCATTATACCGGCTCCGCCGTTGATATCACCGGCAAAAGCGGGAATAAGAGAGTTTTCCCCTTCAAGAACAATGGTAAGTGTCTCCAACACTCTGTCAGCTCTGGCCAGGACAATGTGGTACACATCGTCTATCTCTATCGTGTTAGAAGAAGATGCGTAGATTCCCGAACCAATCTTACCCTCTGAGCCGTAATCAAGAGCATAATATGTGGTTATCGCCGCTCCCTTAAGGGTGAGGGTTGAGGTCTCGGGATCGTAGCTCACCGTGTTGTCACCCAGCACATCTGCCTTATTTGCAGAAGTCACCTGGACATTCCCGACTGTAAGAGCGAAGGTTTCGGCCTTCCACACGGGATAAAGAGTGATGTCCGCATCTGTAGTATAATTGTATTCTACGTTATACTCGACATCGGTTCCTCCCTGGGTCGTAGTATATCCTTCGAGGGTAAATCCCTCCGCAGTAAACACATCTGAGCGGATCTTAGTCCCCACGCCCGGGTACTTGGTGTCGCGAACAGGTTCGGTCTCAGCACATTTTTCGTCGGGGACATAGGTTATTGCGTAAGTCCTTTCCCAGTAAGGATACAGGTTCAGATCGGCGTTTAAGTTGTAATTGGATCTCGGAGCCTTTTTTTCTCCCGCACCGTCAGGATCGGTGGTCCAGCCTGTCTGGATATAGCCAGAGCGCATGAAAAGCGCTTCTCTTATGTTATAGCTGACGTCATGATACTTCTTTTCAGTGACTGTCTGGTCTTCCCCAATACCCACTCCGTATGTGCCGGGGCTGTATGTAACCGTATATATGGGTTCCCAATAAGGATAGAGAGTGACATCCGCATCCGCGGAATAACCTGCTCCCAGGTTGAAATCCTTAGTCGATCCGTCTGCATTCTTCGACCAGCCGCCCTGCTGGTAATTTTCTCTTTTGCTCTCGTATGCGACAACTTTGGAATTATTGCTGTTGACCTTGCCCGCAAGGGTCACGGATCTTCCGGACATCTTGAACTGATCCGGCAGAGGCTCATCCCGCTCCACACCATAGGTTCCGGGGGCATAGTTTACGCGGTAGAGCCGCTCCCAGTGGGGATAGAGTGTGATATCTGCGTCATTCTTGTAGTAGTTGCGATCCAATCCGTCCGGATCATTCCCGAACATATAATCAAGGGTAGAACCGTCCGCATTTACGGACAGCTCGTCCATCATGTAGTAATACCCTGTGTTTTCATCTTTGCAGTAATAATACGGCGATGAGGCCGTTCCGCCTTCTTCATAGGCATCATATACATCTTCATATGCCGAAGCGAGATAGAAGTTCTGCCCCGGTACCTTAATGTAAGTCGCCACCGTCTCGTCCGGCGTGTGACCTTCCGGGGGGAGATTTCCGTACTTCAGCGTGATCTTGAAATTGCCCTCCCAATATGGATAAAGCGTGATCGCAGCATCGGTTTCATAGGAGCCGCCGAGATCATAGGCTTTCGGGCCTCCATCAGTCGCAGCCCATCCGGTCTGGGACTTGTTTATGTCCCTATTCTTGAACACTTTGGTGACGAGAGTGGCCGCCTCCTCCTCATATTTCTTACCGGTAAAGTCAGCCACTGTACCGTCCGACTGGGAACCGCCGGCATAGGTTATCGTATAGGATGCCGCCTCCTTGAAGGAGGGTCTCACTTCGATGGCGCGCGTCGGCATCGTAAAGCTGTTTTCATTGACCGTAAGGGCCTGATCCAGCAGCTCGCCCTCTCCGTATTCGACGTTCTGATTATTCTCCCTGTAGCGGATGGTCCATTTATCGAATGTATAATGGGTTTTAGGGACCGCCTTGAGATAGAGCTTAACGCCGGCAGGAACTCTGCTGTTGTTGTATTTATTCCAGACCTCGGTCTGGAACGTGGGATCCGTGTATACACCGTAGTCCTCACAGCCTGCAAAATTGCCGGTTCCCGGTAATTCTACATAGTAGAGAGTTTTCAGTACGGCTTTTCCGTCTGTTCCCAGATAACAGGTATCCGGGTAGACAAGTTTGATCTTATCGGAGAGCACCTCGCTCATACCTTCAAGTATGACCTGGTCACCGGTTTTTATGTTATTCCTCCTGTAATCGCAATAAAGGTTTATCGCTTCGCCTTCATCTGAGAGAGCCGTTCCATCCACAGCCCTGGCATAAAGCTTCGGCATAAAATGATCCACGGCAGATGAGCTGTCGCTGGGCCTGCCCACATTGATACTGAAGGAGGCTCCGGTAACATCGGTCGTACCGCCGAGATAGATCGTGTCGTAATCATTCCAGCTCGGGGAATGATATATGCCGACACCCTTGTACGAACCGGATTCCATATAAGGGTCAGGAAGGGTCGCCGTTATTTCAGAATTCTTGATGTTCACCGTCTGGGCTCCGGCCTGATTGGTGGTATTCAGATATATCCCGAACTCCCTGCCGGTCACGGCGGAGCCAACAACATCAAGGGTATGTGCTGCATCGGAGGATATACTGAATATGCCGTAGGCATAGGCGCTTCTCTCGGTCGTCGCGGTCACTGCCGATCCGTTCTGAATGCTCAGACTGCCCTGCTTATACAGGGCATACACCGTACCGTTTCCGTTCTCGGTCACATTGGTCGCCGTAACGGTGCAGGCGTCCAGAGAAGCCGTACTGCTGCTGCCGAGTGACAGACCTTTACAGTCTCCTGTGCCTGTAGCGGATGCTCTGATGGTGCAGTTTGTAAAATCATACTCTCCAGTGCCCGTCAGGTTCGCTGCGCAGATATCCACGCTGTTATCTGAGTATGTATCCGTAATGCCGATCGTGCAATTGCGTATCAGATGCGCTTCGGCGCCTTCAGAGGAGGTGACCGCAAGAGCATACGTAAATGTTCCGAAATAACTGCCGGAATAACTGATTACCGTGTTAAGCAGAATGTCTGTGTCGGATAAAACGAGCCGCCCCCTGATGTCTGTAACCTTCAATCCGTTTGTCTCGATGAATTCGGATGATCCGGTTATCTTAGTTCCCTTGACCGTCACATTATTTGCCGCCTGGAGCATAATAGCAGCGGAAGTCCCGCGGTTTATGGATCCGACAGTAAAAACACAATCCTCGATGTAATAGTCCGGCAGGTCATCTCCGCTTGTCGCATCATGTCCGACAAGATAGTATCTGTCGCTTACATCAGTTGAGGTCAGAGAAACATGATACAGATTCAGGTTTCTGGCCTTTATCATGTAGTCATTAACATAATCTGCCGCCCCCTGCACGAAGCCTCCCGGGCGCACGCCTGACTCATTATCTTTAGCAGCGCAATTGGTTATTGTCAGAGTTCCGTCACAGATATAGCTGTGCTCATTCATCGTCACGGTATGTCCGTTAAGGCACAGGAACAGGCCGTCCGCTGCTGTATAGTCATTATCCAGGGAAACGTCCGCAGTCAGGTAATAGTGCCCCGCCTCCGTGGGAAGTTCAGTGGTGGAACCCCAGGCTGTCCAGGCCTGCGATGTGTTATGGGTGTTTCCGCAGGATGTGTTCGATACGCACACGCAATGTGTATGGCCATCGTTAAACTGTGACTCCTCCTCTTCGGCCGCCGCTTCTGTAGTATGCTCTATGGCATCCGCAGGCTCTGTTCCTTCTGTTGTCTGCTCTGTGGCCGGCGCAGGTTCTGTTGCTTCTGCAGTCTGCTCTGTGACCGGCGCAGGTTCTGTTGCTTCTGCAGTCTGCTCTGTGACCGGCGCTTCTATGGCCTGCCCCGCAACCGCTTCCATAGTCTGCTCCGCAGCAATCGCGGATTCTGCTGCACATACTGCCCGTGTCGGCAGCATGGTCACTAACATCCCCGCCGTCAGTACAGCTGTCAGTATCCTTTTTCCCGCCATCATCGATCTTTTCATGTCCAAACCTCCTTGTCACAGGTCGTATATTAAATATACATAGTAAAAAATTCGACTTTTTCGCACAAAAAAACAACCGTCAATGTCTAAACGGTCGTTTTTGATGTCTAAACGGTAAAATCCCGCTCGGAACAGCCCTGCCACGCCACAATTCTTGCGAAGAGTGCCGAAATTGTGGCGTATAGCGGACGAAACAACCCCGCCGCGCCACAATTCTTGCGAAGAGTGCCGAAATTGTGGCGTAGAGCGAACGTTACAGGCCCTGCCACGCCACAATTCTTGCGAAAAATGCCGAAATTGCGGCGTAGAGCGAACGTTACAGACCCTGCCACGCCACAATTCTTGCGAAG
>JAILGA010000149.1 GCA_024697225.1 Lachnospiraceae bacterium | reverse complement strand
CGCATCAACCGTAAGGCAGGTCCTCAGTACTCCGTCTTCAGCGTAGGAGAATTCGACCTCGCCGACTTCAAGCTCATGGACGAAGACTCCGTCAGCGTCGACTCCACCCTGAACCGTTATTGCTTATATCCCTTTTAAAATCATTCCTGCGCCTGATCTCCGAGGGTTTAAAGCGCAGCCCCTTTCCGCTTGCCAGGAAAAACACACCGAAGTTCAGGAGCGATGCGGCAATGGGGAAAAATGTCCAGTAGCTGCCCTTAAACAGGCCCGTCACCGCCTCGGCAGCAAGCCATACGCCGTATATTGCCCCAAGCCACTTCATCTTTATCGGAATGACAAAGAAAAGCAGCACGCTGTTTTCCGGAAAAGTAGCCGCAAAGGCAAGAAGAATGGACATGTTTACATAATAGATAGAAAACGATGGCGCCACCGCCGCAAAAAAAGCCTGTGCAGTCGCCGCCGAAGCGATCATATCGGGATGGGCGGCATAAACAAGGGCCATTGTCAGAAATGCACCTATGACCGTGAATATGAGTCCGGAGAATATGTACAGGTTATACCTTGCACTCCCCCATATCCTTTCCATTGTGGTTCCCACCGAATAGTAAAAGACCAGTGTAATCACTGTGAAGAACAGATTGGATGTTGAAGGCGGGATGAGGATCCAGGAAAAAAGTCTCCACACCTGTCCGTGCAGTATCGCATAGGGATCGAGAGTCATGTAGTTCAAAAGACCGCCCAGTCCCGGGATCAGATATAACAGATAGCCTATGACATAGCATATGATAAGTTTGAGCGTCAGATTCGGTATCGCTTTGTTACCGATTTTACGTTCTAATTTGCTTACAATATCGTTCATATATCCTCCGTCTGCAATAGCTGACAGTATAATATATCTTTCACTAAAATGTAAACAAAAAACTGTCAATCAATGTTTACAAGTCCCCAGTGAAGCCATCCCCAGCGGCTTATCCTGCCGTTCTTCTCCGCTATTACAAGTGACGGCCTTCCGGTGCCTCTTATCTCATCTCCTTCGCGGATACTGTCGATCCGCATTCCGAGTGCGGAGCTCATCCAGATGGGATGCCAGCCGTCAGATCTCTTTTCATAGATAAATATATGCTGCGAAAGACCCGTCGTATCCTCTTTTATCCATGAAGGACGATGCTTCCCGAAGCTGCCGTACTTCCATACAAGAAGGATCATATCCTTTTGTCCATTGCCGTTTATATCAGACATCAGTGATGACTGCACAACAAACGCACCGGCAAACCACGCCGTGGCCGCGGTCATTAAAAGGACCGCAAGCACGCACGTCATGCGTTTTCTTAACTCATTCGTCGTAATTATACTCTACCCTGTAGGACGAAGTCCACGCCGGTTTATCCGGAACGTCTTCCCTCTCCCAGTGATACTCCCCGTTCTCATCGGGATCTATGCCCATTTTAACGCGCCACTCATGATCAGTCATCCGATCGTCCATAGGGTTCTCAAATTCGTAGAAGCTGTAAACGGAACCGCTTGCAAGAACCAGTTTGCCGTCTACGGGAACTACGGCCATGATCCTCGCCGGGTTGTCATTTGCTACTTCCAGCACCGATCCGTTTGGATCAGTGGCGATATCGACAACCAGTGCTGCGGGGAACTCCGCACTTGTAAACCAGTCGCTGTCGGCATCATCCCTGTATGCTTCCTGCCAGAAGTGTTCTATCTCGCCGCCGTAGGATCTGATGAATTCAAACTCATCATCCGAAGGAAGTTCACCGCGGAGTTCCTTTTCGGAAATGGTCTTAAGCTTCTCCGCTATTCCTGAAAGTTTTATGAGATCCATCTTGATTCCGCCCTCGAGAACACCCAGATCCGAGAGCCCGTTCATCGTATCGACCGCCAGTGTATAGAATCTTCCGAAAACCTCCGGCTCGGGCTCAACATAACCGCGGTCATCAAGGATCTCCTCATCGTCGTCTCCGCCCATTTCGGCGATGACCTGCTTGCTGTAGAGAACGGTGTCATGCTTTAGCTCGGTATAGCTTCCGAGGAAGGATTCCAGATTCTTTTTCTGCCAGTTCTCATTCTGCATAAAGAAGGGATAACCCTCGCCCTTTTCCTTCAGAAGCGGTCTTAGAGTGTCGAGCCATCCGGCATAGAGAGACGCATACCAGCTCTTATCCGGAGCATTGGCGATATCCTTGCGGAGCTGTTCCATGTTCTCTGCATAATTCTTAAAATCGCCTGCACCGTAATCTTCATTCAGGATCTTAAGCGCTGTGTCAGAGCCCAGTGCCGCGGTTACATCAAGTGAATTCGGAAGCATCCTGACATCTCCGTCAGAATTCTCTTCGACACTGCTGTATATCAGCTTCTGGAATATCGCCGCATCGAGGGAAAACCTCTGTCCCATGAATCTGAAGCCCGCATTTGTGGTGACCTTGTCGGTAGCACCTGCGTCATCCCACATCGGCACGGAATTGATCGCCGGCGGATCAAGCCTTGCGCTCATCTCATGGAATTTCTCCCATCCGTCGCGGTTACTTATCACCATCAGGCCGTTAAGCTTCGAGGGCTCCGCGCCGAAGGCTTCGCGTGCCAGCGCTCTGTACTCGCATATACCGTTGTCATCGCTCTCGCCTGCAAAAAATGACGTGATCGAATATATGGCCGCCCAGTCCTCATAAGCCTCTTCATCCATCGCAAGCGCCATAAGAAGAGCACTCATATCAAGCGTCTCCAGCGTCTGTTTGAAATTCCTGCGCCCGTACCACATCATGGCCCTGAAATACTTTTTGAGTGTCTCATCCGTGTCATAATACCCTCTTGGCTTGTACTGGGTATAATCCTCCATCTCGCCTGTCCCTTTCATCAGAGGCGACTCACAGATACCGGACTCTGCCCTGATGTATGAGAGTTCTTCATTGACAGTCTCCAGCACTTCACCATCCACAAGAGCCGCAGGATCAGTCTCCGGATCCAGCAGCACCTTTGCGACAGCAAAGAAAGCAATATTCCTGTCAGCTGCTTTTCCGATCTCCTTTGTATGATCATCCATCGTATCGCATGCATACATCTCCATCTTCTGGTTCCGGCACAGATCAAGCATCCTGTCGGTCAATGATACAAGTCTGTCATAGAGTTTGCCTTTTTCCGTCTGCTTCATGATATAGGCAAAATACAGATGATACGAGTGCATGAGTGAATCCACTGTAATGAAATTCGGGCTCATGGAATATCTGTTCCACTCATATATTTCGAAAAACTCACCGCCGGATCCTTCGCTAACAAAGAATCCATCCTGTGCAAGATGCTTTATCCAGTCCTTTTGCAGGTAGAATCTGTCTGCATTTGATACATTGGAGAGATCCGGAGCAACTGTATAAGCCGGAACGGCGGGTGTGATCACTTCAGTGTTGTCATCACCGCTTTTGTCGATCAGAACCGGCCGCACAAAATAATAGTCACTGCCTTTGATCGATACAACATCCTTCGCATTCCCGCTCTTATCCTCAGAAGCTTTGTCATCCTGTGTCAGGGCAGCGGCACTGTCACCATCGTTTCCGGGAGCTTCGACATTTACAGATACGTCACCCGGATCCGGAGCGTTTTCCGTGACGGTATTCTTCCCGCAGCCTGAAACAGTCACCAGACCTGCCGTCAGCAGCACACATATACATCTGTTAAACATCAGTTTTTTATTCAATTCACATTTCCTCCCACAGATCAGGCAACACTTTACGGCTCTTAATTCGTCACCTTCCACTTTACGCTCCTGCCGGAGCCGTCGATAGACCTTGCGGTTATAGTGGTGCTGCCGCTCTTTGTTCCACCGTAGATATCGATATAATACTTTGCTCCGCCTTTGATATCCTCGATATTATAGAGCATACCGCCCGCAACCGCCGGATCGCTGCTTGTGACCACCCAGATCTCGCTGACTTTTTTGGTCTTGAAAGAAACCTCCGCAAAAGTATCCTTATCGAGCCTTATCACCTTGCTCTTTGAAGTATTCTCTATTGTCTCCTGGTCTTCGCTGCTGATCAGAGACCACTCTTTAATTTTCGAGGGTTTGCCCGCCTTCCCGACAAGCACAAAACGCTCTTCACATAATACGCCGCTGCCGTCCGCAAGCTCTGCCCTCACAAGCACCGATGCATCACTGCGCCTGTTTTGTCTGTAGCGCATGACATTGCTCTTAACTGTCAGTTTGCCGGTTTTTGCGATCTTCACATATTTTTTGCTGTATACCTTCGGCTTTAGATTGCTGTCCCTGTCATCACTTACGATGCTCCAGTTTACGGCTGAATTCTCAAGCACCCTGCCGTCAAGAACCGCCTGAAGCTTCATTGATGATCCGACAGCCATCTGCGGATCCTTATCGGGATCATATGTATAAGATCCTCCGACACAGATAGAAAGCCTGTTTCCGGAGGAATCCGCGCCTGCACTGTCCCTGTTTATACCGGTAAGTGCAGCGGCGTCGACTATGCCGAGATCCGTCAGGGGCGTCTTTATTGCTTTTTCCTTCATCAGGGATCTCATTTTTTCCGGTCCGGGATTGCCGTAAATGCTCATATACAGCGCAGCCGCGCCCGCCGCAACCGGGCAGGCCATGGACGTTCCGCTCATTGAGCCGTACATGCTCCTGTATTCCGCGCTTCCATCGTCATCTTCGTCACCGGGAAGTCCGGGTACGACTGTGGATACGATGCAGCTTCCGGGAGCGGCGATATCGCATGAAGCTCCAAAACAGGAAAAATCGGATAAGGCTCCGCTCTCGCCAACTGATGCCACGCCGATGACTTCATCATAGCATGCCGGATATGACAGCATATCCGAGGAATCATTCCCCTGCGCGGCAAAGATCGTTATGCCTGCCTTGTATGCATCAGCCAGCGCGTTTTTCTCACTTTCCAGATACTCGGGTGCGCCCAGGCTCATATTGATTATGTCCGCACCGTCCTTGATGCAGTTTGTAATGGCTGCGACAATGGCGTAATCGTCCATATAATCCTCGCGTGAGGCGTTGACATTATAGCTGAGGATAGTCACTCCCGGTGCGATCCCTGCTCCGCCTTTCCCGTTTCCAGCTGCAGCCCCTATGATCCCTGCGACATGCGTGCCGTGCGTGGAAAAATCAGGTTCCAGAGGATATGTCCGGTTATCACTGTATCCCGGCCAGTCGTCGCCCCAGTCATCGCCGTATCCCGGCCAGTCATCGCCCCAGTCATCGCCGTATCCCGGCCAGTCGTCGCCCCAGTCGTCTCCCCAGCCGTCGCCCGGCCGGTCAAAGGAAGCCGTATCATCTCTGCGCCACTCCCTGTTCGTCTTTTTGCTCGAATTGTAGAAACTGATCTGCTGTACATTGGGAAGATCCTCATGCTTTGTCGTCACGCCCGTATCTATTACCGCGACCTTTATATCAGCGCTGCCGGTGCCGAGATTCTTCCATACCAGATCACTCCTAAGCATATGATGGAAGTACTGGAAATCATCTTCACTGCTCTGATCAAGATAAGGATCGTCAGGTTTTTGAAGCGGAGAAGCCGGTGCGGAAAAGGCATCAGCAGTCTCCATAACATGTGCCCGGTAGTTCGGCTCGATCACGGGAATGTCGTCATCCTGCAGGGAATCCTCAACCGCTTCTGCGACAGTGACTCCGGCATAATCCTTTCCCGAAAGCCAGACGTCCGCCTCTTCACCGTATACGGAAGCCGCATATGCCGCGGCATTTTTCCTGGCATCCTCTGCCGATGCAGGCAGCCTGATAAGTCCCGCGCCGTAATCATAGGCAGCAAGAACACCGTTATATCTCGCTGCGATCTCGCAGGCTTTTGTATAGAGTTTCTCTTCCGGGTCGAAGCCAAGGTAGAAGATCGCTTCATTTTCCGGATAATCAACGCCCGGCTCAGACATATTAAGACTCCTGCGGATCATGCCATACGCACTGTTTTCTGTCTGCGCCCCGCTGTCTGTATCGTCTGCGTATGAACCCGCCGCATACACATTTCCCTGCTGCGAGCTCACAAGGACAAATGCCGACATAACAAACGAAAACACGAATCTATGCATTTTTCTCTTCATCTGCTCCTCCTCAATTATGTCATGCTTTTTCTCATCTATATCTTTTGATCTCGTAGAATGGCCAGACGTTTCTTGCAAGATTCCTGACAGACTGATACGAAAAATCGGGATCCTGCAGCCTTATCCTGTTCCTCTGAGCCAGTTCATTGCTGTAATCTTTTATATGATACGCCTTTACGCTGTTTTCTTCAAGATGACATACAACGGGTATCACACCGGAGCCTGCAACATATGCCCTCTCGCCGGGATCTTTTTTAATACAGACCTGTGCCATACCTCCCAACATCCGGTTCATTACCCCTTCACCGGTTCCGCTTGTGGAATTCACAAAATTGCCAAGAGAATAATATACGAGCATTTTATGGCCGTCGCCATCCGTCTTCCATACAACTGGCTCAATGACGTGCGGATGGGTACCGATGACAAGATCCACCCCCTCAGAGAGAAAAATATCCGTCCATTTTTCCTGCTGATCGGAGATCCCGAGCTTGTACTCGGTTCCCCAGTGTGGACATACGACAATAAAATCCGACAACTCCCCAGCTCTTCTTATGTCTGTACGCACTCTTGCCTCAGACAGATAATCCACCAGATATCCCATGCCTGAAGGCATCTGTATACCGTTCGTGCCGTATGTATAATTCAATATCGATATCCTGATCCCGTTCTTTTCGATCACGCATATCCTGTTCTGATCTTCAGCACTATCGTGGATCCCCAGCACTTCTATCCCGGGGTGCTTCTCCTCCCAGTACCCGAGACAGTTGAAGATCCCCTTGGCGCTCCTGTCAAGCGCATGGTTCGATCCCTGAAGTATCACGTCGAATCCTGCCCTCACCTCCGCATCACCCACCTCATACGGCGAATTGAAGGACGGATACCCGGTGATCATGAGCTCCTCGCCGCCCAGTATAGTCTCCTGATTGACTATCGCTATATCCGCGGATTCAATGTCATCTTTAAACTCTTCAAAGAGCACATCATAATCAAGACTGCCGTCCGCCTGCTTTCCGGCGTTCACCACAGGCATATGCATCAGCACATCCCCGACCATCACAAGCGAGACCTCGCCCGATACTTCCGCACGGACCACAGAGTGAGTCGATAGTATGGCTGCCGTCATGGCACATA
>JAILGA010000145.1 GCA_024697225.1 Lachnospiraceae bacterium | reverse complement strand
CATTGTGGAAAAAAGAAGGGGGAAGATGATCCCGGCGACGTTCTTCATTCGGTCTAAGAACCGGGCCTTGGCACCCATGTCAATACCGCGTGCCTCCTGGGCATTCTTTATCCGGCGGAAATCATCCTGCACATCCGGTATATAGCGCATGGTTATCGCAACTGCGTATGATATGGAATACGGCACACCTACGCTGTTCAGAGACGCCGCAAACTCACTGGGATCCGTTGTCACAAGAAAGATGAACACACTCGGTATAACAGTGAAATACTTGATCATCACGTTGAATTCGTAGAAAAGCTGCTCCGCTGTGAGCCTGATACCGAAGGGAAGTCCGCACAGCTCGGTTCTGCTTCCGTATATTTTTGTGCCCTCATACGGAGAAAAAACAAATATAAAGATCAGGTTCAGGACCATGAAGAACATGACCGCTTTGAACACGCCTGCGACCTGCCTTGCTTCCGTCTTTGACGATACATAAATGAATGCGCCGATGACGATCATCACCGCAAGTACTCTTGTATCGTAGGTCAGTGCGCTTGTGAGACACCAGACAAGAAAGAAGAGAAGCTTGGTGAATCCGGAAAGCCGGTGGATCCAGGTATCTTTTTCTTCATAAGAGATGAGCCGCCTCATGATACCGCTCCGGTTTCCTGAAACAGTTCCCGCCGCTTTTCCCTGTCAAAGGATATGAATCTTTCCACAAAGCCGTCCGGTTCATCAATACCGCACGCCAGTGACAGAGCATACAGGGACGTTTCCTTGAGATATGCTCTTTTGCATATTTCGCTGTCCGTCAGTATTTTAGCGGGAGTGGTATCGGCGATTAGCTCGCCGTCGGCAAGAACCAGTGCCCGGTCCGTGTACTCCAGCATGAGGTGCATGTCATGGGTTATCATCAGTATCGTCTGGCCACTCTCCCTGTTCAGTTTTCTGATAAATTCCATAAATTCGGTATATCTGCGGTAGTCCTGACCGGCCGTCGGCTCATCGAGTATCAGGAGTTTTGGCTGCATTATAAGTATGCTCGCAATGGAGACTCGTTTTTTCTGCCCGAATGAGAGGGCACCGACCGGCCAGTTGCGGAACGGATAAAGACCGCAGATCTTAAGTGTATCCTCAACGCGCTCCTTTATCTCTTCGTCGGGTACACCGCGGACACTTAAACCCAGTCCCACCTCCTCGCGGATCATGGGCTTGGAGATCATCTGATTGGGGCTCTGCATGACGAGGCCTATCCGCTCTCCGCGCTCCTTGACCGAGAAGTTCGCGATATCCTCATCACCGAGAAGTATACTGCCCTTCGTAGGGTCGATAAAGCCGCATATGAGAGACGAGAGTGTTGATTTTCCGGCCCCGTTCTTGCCGACAAGGGCGAGCAGCTCACCCTCCTTTATCGCGAAGGATATATTCTTCAGAACCGGTTCACCCGGCTTATAGGAAAATGAAAGATCCCTGACGGTCAAAACATTCCTGCCGTCATTTTGTACCGCCGGGGCAGGCGTTCTGCTGTACCAGGATCTGACTGCTTCTCTGTAAGGGGCAATATTCATGGTGTCGATGCTTGCCGGATGATCCTCCGGCGAGATCGTTCCGCCGGCATGTCTTATGGCGGTTATATAGAGAGGTTCGCGAATGCCTTCTTTATTCAGTATATCCGTACACAGAAGCTCATCCGGAGGAGCATCGGCCTTTATGCGTCCCTCACCCACGACGATGATGCGGTCAACCTTCCTGTAGAGGGCATCCTCAAGACGATGTTCTATTATGATCACTGTAACATCCCGCTTTTTGCCTATCTCGTCGATAAGGGCTATCGCATTTTTACCGGTCAGAGGGTCGAGATTCGCGAGCGGCTCATCAAATAACAGTATCTTAACATCATCGACGAGCACTCCGCCCATGGACACACGCTGCTTCTGACCGCCTGAGAGAGCCCCCGGTGAGCGCCGAAGGAAAGGCTGCATCTCGATCAGCTCAGATACCTTCTCCACCCGTTTTTTCATCTCCTCCTGAGGTACTGCATCGTTCTCAAGTGCAAATGCCAGATCCTCTGCCACAGTCAGTCCGATGAACTGCCCGTCGGTATCCTGGAGCACAGTGCCGACAATCCCGGACATGCCGAACACTCCGGCCTCGGCGGGATTCAGACCGCCCACGGTCAGAGTGCCTGTGTAACTGCCGGGTCTTGAACAGGGATTCAATGCGTTGATACAGTGAGCAAGTGTGGATTTTCCCGAGCCGGACGGCCCGACAATAAGCACACGCTCTCCGGGGTAGATCTTAAGATCGATATCGAAGAGCGTGGGCTCAGTCTGTGAGTTGTACTTAAAAGTATAGTTTTTAAACTCTATGATGGGCTGCAATTATCGTCAGTCTTCCTTCTTTAAGCCCTTTGATCTGCCGGCAACCTTTGAGTATGCGACAAGCAGGATCGTGCCGAGAACGCCGATGACGATCACGTTGCCGAGAAAGGCAAAGAGACCCTGAACGAAAACCTTGTCAGCGGGCTCCGCATAGATCAGAATGTCAAGGATGGGTGCAGCAAGGATCCAGGCTACAGCGTTGCCGCACAGCTGCATAGCGTTAAAGAGGATGATGTTCTTCCTGTCAAAGCCGCCCTCCATAACTTTGTATTTTGCCGCGAACAGTCCTATGGCCAGTCCCACGAGAGCATCCGGGAATACCCAGCTCCACCATACGCTGCCGTAGAAGATGGCATCGCCCAGCGCATGTCCGACAAGACCTATGACAGCACCCACGATGGGACCGAACACTGCCGCAAGAAATCCCATGATCGCCATGCGGGGCTGTAAGTATGTGTTCGGGATACCTATGGGTATCTGAACGGTCGTCAGCGCCACGAACAGAGCTGTTCCTATGCCTATCGCCACCACTTCCTTAATGCCGAATTTCACTTTCATTTTCTCCTCCTTCTCCGGGTAGAGAACAGTTTGCTGATTACGCATCAATTGTATCAGTGATCATGCGGTTATGCAAGCGCATCACATTGTTGGGGCAACTGCAAATATCATACATATCTTGTGCATTTGCCCCGACGTTGCTATACTGTATGGGTGTTCCCGAAATGAAAAAGAAGAATAGAGGAGTGATCCATGAAAGCAGTTAAAGTGATGCAAAGATGTGTGTCCGCGATACTTGCGGC
>JAILGA010000144.1 GCA_024697225.1 Lachnospiraceae bacterium | reverse complement strand
TAAAATAAACACCATGAACAACAAAAGCATCACAGCAAAGAAATCCGGAGTATTCAGGGTCATTCTCCTGTATACTGTATCTTATATGGCGCTCATGGGGCTCATCCTCATGTTTTTCGGCACTCAGGAAAAATCCCTCGTCTACATGGGCGACGGCTGGCGTCAGCATCTGAGAGCTCTCACCTATTACGGCAAATACTTAAGAGGAGCACTCCGCCACCTTATAGCAGACCGGTCACTCACCCCTCAGAATTTTGCGATAGATATAGGCTACGGTTCCGATGTGCTGACCACACTTCAGTACTACTGTCTCGGCGACCCTCTTGCCGCCCTGTCCGTGTTTGTCCCCACATCAAAAAGCATGGCGTTCTACGCGGCACTGATCGTTCTCAGACCCTGGCTCGCCGGACTGGCCTTTTGCGCATATTCCTTCTGCCGCGGCGAGAAGCGCGCCGCGCCGGTGCTGACCGGAGCTATTGTCTATTCGTTTTCCGGAACTGTCATGTATGTGGGATTCCTTCATCCCTATTTTGTCAACCCCATGATCTACTATCCCCTCATGCTGTGCGGGATAGAGATCGCGTTAAAGGCACCCAAAGACCGCGGGGCAGAGAAGCCGTTTCGCAGATATGTTCCCTTTGCCCTGTTTACGGCATTAGCCGCTCTGAGCAATTTCTACTTTTTCTACATGCTGGCCATACTCACCGCCTCCTACGGGATCGCAAGGCTGCTGCAGTTTCATGGCACTGCGGGCGCACGCGGATCCGCCCTTTTTGCGAAAGTCTTAAAAAGCGGAGGAATGCTTCTTGCTTCGGCATTCACCGGCACCCTGGCGGCAGGTGTCATCCTGGTGCCAGTCATCAACCAGTTTATCCATGATCCCAGAGCAGGTGTGAAGTTTTCACGCAGCCTGTTCTACAGCGCCGATTATTACAGTCAGCTCCCGAAAAATCTGGTGACCTGGATAAACCATCCGCAGTTTGATACAGAGCTCTGCTTTACATTTGCCTTCATCCCTCTTCTTGTCTTTTTCCTTATAAAGCGGGGGCACCGCACACTGAAGATCTGTCTTGCGGCGGCCGTTCTACTTATACTGTTTCCCGCAGGCGGCATAATGCTGAACGGATTTTCATATATGACAAACCGCTGGACATGGGCAATGGGTATGCTTGCAGGCTGGATATGCGTGCGTTCCGCGGGGGATATTTCAGATCTGATATCGGACCGTACCGCATCCTCAAAGATAATGTCAACCGCATTATCCCTTATTATCCCTGCGGCCGTTATCGCATGCGCCGCCTGGAACATAGTGACAGCCATGTCTCCGGATCGCGGCGCTTTTCCGAATGAATTCAGAGAAAAGATGGACAGCGAGGCTTTTCTTGCCGCAGCTACAGATGACGAGACTGCCGCGGTAGCCTGGTGGTCCGAAGCCGATGACCATGACCTCTACAGGTATTCTGGCAGAAACCTCAACTGGAATGCCTCCATGGCAACCGGTCTTTCGTCGACACAGTTCGAATTCAGCTTTGCGAACGGCGCGGTATCGGACTATTTTCAGATGATAGGTCTCAACGATGAACAGAACTTTGCCTATCTCGCGCTTGATGACAGGATGCCCGCCCTGTCGGTGGCAGGTGTCCGCTATTACACCCTCGCTTATGACAACTATTATGAGTACCGTTTTGTCCCCTACGGCTTCACGGACTGCGGCATGACAGAAGGTTATCATATGTATGAAAATCCTGCCACCCTCCCCTTGGGTTTCCCCATGAACCGTTTCATACGCCGTTCCGAATGGGCAAAACTCTCTCTGTCCGAAAGGGAGGAAGTCCTCACAAGTGCCGCCGTTCTCGAGGATGAAGATGCTGACAGCCTCGTTTCCTCCGGCGGATTGGCCCTTCAGGAATTATCGGCACAGGATGCCGTTATGTACACTTTTGATTCCGAGATCCCCTTCGAGGTTAACTGCGGAGACGGAGTCAGCTATGAGGAAGGGTGCTTCACGGTCAATGGCGAAGATCGCACGGCGGAACTTACTTTTGACGGCATGGATGACTGTGAGACCCTGCTCGAGCTCTCGGGCCTTTATACCACGGGCGACGACGGTCTGTATAACATCTCATTTGAGATCTTTACTGACGATGACGAAGAACCCTTCCTGCAGAAAAATCTCCCCTACAAAACGCCGTCCATCCAGTATTACAGCAACTGGCACGATTTCCTGATAAGCTTCGGATCCGCCGGTGATCCCAAAAAGAAAATAAAGATCACCTTCCCGGCTGATGATACATATACATTTGACAGGCTCGCGGTCATCTGCCGACCCCTGTCGGGTATATATGACCGGCTGACAGACCTCGGCTCTCACAGACCCGCAAACCTTGATCTCCACGAAAACCCGATCTCGCACGCGTCAAACGAGTTCACCTGCGAAGCCGCCGTTTTCGAGGATTCGCTGCTGATATTCTCCCTGCCCTTCACAGAAGGCTTCAGGGCATACATCGACGGAAAAAGGACTGCGGTCCTCAAAACGGATGCCATGTTCTTCGCCTTTCCCGCCGAAGCCGGCACGCATGACATCCGCATAACATACACCACCCCTGGACTCGGCGCGGGTATGATATGCACTTTCATCGGCATCCTGCTGTTTACAGCTGCCTTGATCTGCCAGAAAAACATTACGAAAACAAAGGAGTACACAGAAAATGAAAACACTTGAAGAAGCGAGAGAATTTTTCGCCGGGGATCGTTATGCCACCAAAATGACCGGGGCAGTCATCGATGAGATCGGCGAGCATTACGCAAAGTGCAGCATGAAGATCACCGACAACCACCGGAATGCCAACGGCGGTGTCATGGGAGGAGCGATCTACACACTGGCAGATTTCGCCTTTGCCGTTGCGACCAACTACGTCAGCGGTCAGAACACAGTCAGTGTCGTAGGTCAGGCCAGTTTTATGTCAGCGCCGAAAGGAAGCGTCCTGTATGCCGAAGCAAGGCTGCTCAAGGAAGGCAAAAGGAACTGTTTCTATGAAGTCCGCATCGATGATGACACAGGCAGACTGATCGCCGTGGTGACCTTCAACGGTGCACATGTATAGTATAAGTAAAACAGGTAAATTTTAATAAGTGATAAACATTTTCAAAAATACTTGTTTAATTCGAAAAAAGCATTATAATATGATTTTGTGGGATTTTTGCCCGCGTCTTAAATGTAACTGTTAATGTGTGCAGATGTGTGATCACTCTGCATCCCGCGCGAAGGAGGGGAAAGAATGAAAGAATTCTTCCGGAACACCTGGAAGCACCGGGCTCATGTAATTATGGCTCTGCCTGTGTTTCTGATCCTGTTTTTCATCATGTATGTGCCTATGGCGGGTCTTGTCATGGCCTTTAAGAAGTACGACATGACGCTTGGTATCTGGAAGAGTCCCTGGATCGGACTTGAGAACTTCAAGTTCCTGATCGCATCAAAGGCGACCTTCATCAACTTCACGCGCAATACCATACTCTATTATCTTCTCTTCACATCGGTAGGAACCTTCCTCAATGTGGTCCTCGCCATAGCCATCGACCAGCTGATGCTGAAAAAAATGGCCAAGACGATGCAGACCCTGATGATAATCCCGGTCTTCATCTCCTATGCGGCCGTTCAGTTCATCGTATACGCGTTTATTTCAACCGATACCGGTATCCTGAATAAATCACTGGGTATGGGCACACGTTTCTACTCAACCGCAAGCCTCTGGCCCATCATCCTGCTGATCGTCAAGATCTGGAAGGACACCGGTTACGGCTCGGTTCTCTACATGTCCGTGCTCGCCGGAATCGACTCCTCTCTTTATGAGGCTGCCGAGATCGACGGTGCGAACAAATGGCAGCAGATCTGGCACATCACGCTCCCTTCGCTGGTGCCCATGGTCACGGTCATGCTCCTGCTCTCAGTCGGTAATGTCATGCACTCCGACACGGGTCTTTTCTACCAGGTCACCAGGAACAACGGGCGCCTGTACGGGACGACCCAGGTTATCGACTCATACGTGCTGAATGCGATCTTCAAGAACTCCAACTTCGGTTTCACGGCTGCGACATCGTTCTTCCAGTCTGTCGTAGGTTTGCTGCTGATGCTGTTCTCCAACTGGCTGGTTCGCAAGATCGAGCCCGAGAACGCACTGTTCTGATCACGGATTTCAGGAGGAACAAACATATGGCTAAGAAAAACGATCTGGATCTCGCGCCCTCCAAGAGGGAAAAATTTGGAATAGGTCAGGGAATACTCGCTTTCCTGCTCCTTATATTCACATTGTTCTGTGCTATGCCTGTAGTGCTGGTCTTTGTGGCCGCCTTCACAGACGAGAAATATATCACACAGCACGGTTTTTCATTCCTGCCGAAGCAGTTTTCGATGGTGGGTTTTAACTCAGTGCTCAGATACGGTCAGCAGCTGGCCCAGTCATATATCGTCACGATATTCATCACCGTGTTCGGTACCTTCCTGGGACTTCTGGTCATGAGTATGTTCGCATATTCAATAAGCCGCAGGGACTTTATGCTTTCCAAGTTTCTCTCGGTCTATCTGCTGATCCCCATGCTTTTCAACGGCGGTATGCTGGCCGGCTATATCGTGTTCACGACATACTATCACCTCAAGGACAGCCTCTGGCTGCTGATCCTGCCGTTGTGTACATCGACGATGAATGTCATAATCCTTCGTACATATATTGTAAACAGCATACCCGCAGAGCTGATGGAAGCAGCCAAGATCGACGGCGCTGGTGAGTACCGCACCTTTTTCCAGATCACTCTTCCTCTGCTCAAGCCCTCTCTGGCCGCTGTCGGCTTCATGATGGCTACCGCATACTGGAACGACTGGCAGAATGCACTGCTCTATATCACGACAGATGCCAAGAAACCCCTGCAGCTGCTTCTGATAAACATCCAGAAGTCAATAGAATTCCTGCTGAATAACTCCAACGTCCCGGCAAGCGCCCGCGCTGCCATGGGCGGTACGATACCCCAGTATTCGGCTACGATGGCCACCGTTGTCGTCGTCATTGCCCCGATCATGGTTGTATATCCCTTCTTCCAGAAGTACTTCATCAAGGGTCTGACCGTCGGATCGGTCAAGGGGTAAACACTTATTACAGGTTGATGAGGCGTTCTGCGCCTTTTCAATAAAGAAACCATTCATTTTACAAAGGGAGGAAAAAAGATGGTAAACATGAAAAAGCTTCTGTCTCTTGGCCTCGTGTCAGCGATGTCTCTGAGCATCCTGGCAGGCTGCGGCGAATCCGGCGCACCTGCTTCGACCTCTGAGACCCCCGCGGCAGAGACCGAAACCAAGGCCGACGAGCCCGCACCTGCCGCTGAGGAGCCTGCTCCTGCAGCTGAGGAAGCGCCCGCTGCCGACACCGCTGCCGACACCACTGCTGATGCAGGCAAGACACACATCAATGTGTATCGCTGCACATTCAACCTTGCTACCCCTGATTCAGCTCAGGTACAGAAGGTTCAGGACGCTATCAACGACTACATCGGCGACAAGATCAATGTCGATATCAGCCTGACTGATATCGGCTCCGGTGAGTACACCGAGAAGGCTAACCTTGCTCTGCAGTCCGGTGAGATCAATCTCCTCTGGACAGCTTCATGGGAAGGCACCATCGGCACCAACGATCTTGTTCCCCAGAATTCTGTCTATGATCTGACAGATCTCCTTCCCGGCACACCTCTCTATGAGTCCATGGATGCAGGTCAGTGGGAAGCGACCAAGTACAACGGCAAGAACTACTTCGTACCTGTCTACAAGGACAACGTCGAAGGCTATGACTTCATGTTCCGTCAGGATCTGATCGACCAGCACAACTGGGATATCACAAGCGTCAAGAAGCTTGCTGATCTCGAGCCCATGCTCGCCGATGCCAAGGCCGACGGCCTCAAGTATCCTTTCCTGACCCAGAAGACAGCTATGTTCTATCGCTGGTACATCAACGACTTTGATTTCTTCACCGCTGATTCGGCAACGAACTTCTTCGCGGTTGACAAGAACACCAACGAAGTTGTTGACACGATCCAGACTCCTCAGTACCTTGAGTTCTGCAAGCTGATGGCTGATTGGGCAGACAAGGGCTACATCTCAGAGGATGACTACACCAAGGTCACAACCGATACCACAACCCAGACTCAGGATTGGGCAGTGTCATGGTGGACCGATATCCCGGTTAACGACGAAGCTGATGCTCGTTACGGCCAGGATGTCAGCATGACTCCCGCAACCGATCGTTGGGCACACAGCACCTCTGCTCTTGGTTCCTGCTACTGCGTAACTGCAAACAGCACACCTGAGCAGGCAAAGGCTTGCGTAGACTTCCTTGGTCTCATGTACACCGATAGCAAGCTTGCTGATCTGTACACCTTCGGTATCGAGGGTGAGGACTTCACCTATGACGCAAACGGCCAGGTCACACAGACCTCTGACAAGTACAACCACTCCATGTGGGAATCCGCTTCAGCTACGATCGTGACTCCTCTTGACAATGAGCCCGCTAACAAGGCTGATCTGTACAAGGATTTCAACGGTGGTGCAAAGACTTCTCCTGCAGCCGGCTTCCGTTTCGACAAGTCGCCTGTTGAGGCTCAGTACACAGCCTGCGCCGGTGTCTTCGAAGAGTATGGCTTCCAGCTTGAGAACGGCGGCGTACCCGCTTCTGAGGTTGAGGCAACTATCGCTGATTACCAGGCAGCTCTTGACGAGGCCGGATATCAGGATGTTCTTGCTGAGTTCCAGAACCAGTACAACGCTTGGAAGTAATTCCATAACGGTTTAAAGAACCAATAGAAATTAAGACCCCCGGGGATCATCCCCGGGGGTCTTTATCTCTGCTCTGCTATTTCTTTCACTACGCGTATCTTTTTATCTCTGCTCTGCCATTATTCCTTCACGGCCTGTCTCTTTATCTCTGCTCTGCCATTTCCTTCAAAGCCTGTCTCTTTATTTGCTGTGCTATTAGCCTTCAGTACCTGTTTATTTACTCTTTACTCTTCGCCCTTTGCTACGGCCTCAGCGGCCTCAGCCTGGATATCGGGGAAATATGAGAGCACCGGTTCCTCTTCCTTTCCGTCGAGCTTGCGGGCCACGTAGTTGCGCGTGATCTTTACAACAACAGGCGTCAGTGCGACGACACCTATAAGGTTGGGAACCATCATGAGGCCGTTAAAGGTATCGGAAATGTCCCATGCAAGCGAGGATGTCATCACTGCTCCGGTAACCATCATAAGAACAAAGATAACTCTGTATACCTTCACACCTTTGATCCCGAAAACATACTCAACAGCCTTGCTGCCGTAATGAGACCAGCCGAGGACAGTTGTGAACGCAAACAGCAAAACCGCCAGTGCGACAAACCACTGCCCCGGACGTCCGAAGACATTGCCGAAAGCCTGTGCGACCAGAGTTGCGTCAGACACGCCCTCCTTCACAAGTCCCGTTGAGAGATCGATATAACCCGATGAGAGGATCACCAGCGCCGTCATGGTACATACGACAAAGGTATCCGCAAAGACCTCAAATATACCCCACAGGCCCTGTTTTACAGGCTCTTTGACATTGGAATTGCTGTGGACCATAACAGAGCTTCCCAGACCGGCCTCATTTGAGAACACGCCTCTCTTGCAGCCCTGCTGGATAACCGTGGCCACAGCCACACCCACGGCACCGCCGCCTACAGCCTTGATCCCGAATGCAAACCTGAAAATGGAAGCAATCATGGGACCTATGGATGTGATATGTACGAACACTATGATCAGCGCGCCTACTATATATATAAGTGCCATAAAGGGAACCACCTTTTCGGCGACTGCCGCGATACGCTTAAGACCTCCGATGATAATGGATCCGCCCACGACCATCAGCACGATACCTATGATGAGATTGACCAGACTTACGCCACCGAACACGGTGGGTGAATTGATACCCGAAAAGAACGCGTCCTCGATGTTGAGCGTGATCTTGTTAACCTGCCCCATGTTGCCTATGCCGAAGGATGCGAGGATCGCAAAGCAGGCAAAAAGCATGGCGAGAAAACGGCCCAGCTTTTCATAACCCGTTATGTTGCCGAGACCGTCCCTCAGATAGTACATTGCGCCGCCGGACCACTCTCCCTCCTTATTTTTGCGCCTGTAGTATATACCCAGGACATTTTCGGAATAGTTGGTCATCATGCCGAGGAATGCTGCCACCCACATCCAGAACACGGCGCCGGGTCCGCCCACGCAGATTGCTGCTGCAACACCGGCTATGTTGCCTGTGCCGATGGTTGCCGCAAGAGCGGTACAGAGCGCCTGAAACTGTGAGACACTGCCTGCTTCGTGCTTGACATGCGCATCCGGTTTGAACACGCCGCCTATCGTTTTGCTCATCCAGTGCCTGAAGTGGGTGATCTGGAAGAATCCGGTCAGTATGGTCGTTAGCACGCCTGTACCTATCAGCAGCACAAGACCTATCTTGACCCACACAAAACTGTTGATGGTGTCGTTTACGGTTGCGACAGAAGTCATAAAATCACTCATACTCTCTCCTCCAATAGATTTTTTACCCGAAACATTCAGTATTATACACGTACCGAAACAACCTTGTCTACAAAAAACCTTGTACATGGTATATCCGAGTGCTAGAATTCAGTACATGAAAAAGATTTCAATTGTCGTACCTTGCTTCAACGAAGCCGAGGTCATAGAAAAATACTATTCAGCCATGACAGACATGTGGGAAAGATCCGATCTGTCCGCCTCATATATTCCTGAATTCATATTTGTGAATGACGGTTCCGACGACGGCACCGGAGAGCTGATACAGGCTCTGTCAGACAGGGACAAAAATGTCAGATATACCTCCTTCTCCAGGAATTTCGGCAAAGAAGCAGCCATATTCTGCGGTCTCAAACAGGCGGAGGGAGACGCTGTCATAGTCATGGATGCGGATCTCCAGCACCCTCCTGCGGCCATACCCGAAATGATACATATTTGGGAAGAAGGCTTTACCATTATTGAAGGAAAGAAACGCTACCGCGGCAGAGAAAAGCGCTCAATGGGGATCATGGCACGAATTTTCTATGCTCTGATGAGCAGGATCACCGGCTTTGACATGTCTGATTCATCGGATTTCAAGCTTATTGACAGAATAGCCGTTGATACCCTTAATTCGCTGAGCGAGCGGGCGACCTTCTTCAGAGCGCTGACCTACTGGATAGGCTACCGCTCCGCAACATTCACCTATGATGTCGCCGAGAGAGCTGGCGGAAAGAGCAAATGGACAGGAAGATCGCTGTCGTGGTACGCGTTAGTAAACCTCACCTCATTTACATATGCCCCTCTCTATCTGATAGGCATCACGGGTCTCATCATTCTTCTGATAGGTGCGGGACTTGGAATCGACGCCGTGATCTCCTATATAGGCGGAAAGTCGGTAGGAGGTTATCCTTCCCTCGTTCTTCTTATAACCCTGGCAACCGGCGGCATCATGTTCAATCTCGGGATCATAGCGGTCTATATAGCCAAAATGTACACGGAGCTAAAGAACAGACCAAGATATATCATCGACAGACAGAAGTGACAGCCTGATACTCATCATCCCTGTTATCCGAGCGCACGAACAGATCATCGCCCCGGCTAAACTCCGGATGCTCTTCTCCCTGCAGAACCCTGCCCGGATGGAACAGAATCTCCAGCTTTTCACCTCTCCTGCGCGCATATTCTGTTATCACCGGCAGCAAAAGCTCCACTCTTTTTTTGTCCATCCTGCCGCTCATCAAAATGCCCCAAAGAATGCCGAAGGATACTCCGGCATGGCGCAGCTTCCTTCTTGCCCGGATCGACAGTACATTCAGGATGAGATTTTTGACCAGATTCACAGCGGGAAATGTCCCCGTGATCCTGATAAAGGGCATCAGCGGTTCACCGGAAACCCTGACAAACGAAAGCTTATCTGCCATTCCTGACTCATGGACGGCATCTGTCATCGCATCAAAGACCACCGGAATCATATGTGTGTGGGTGTGACTGTCAAGGCGCAAAGTTCCTTCCCGGGCGCCTGTTGGATTGGCACCTGCGGGAAGCCTGCCTGATACCGCCTTTATCTGCGCAGCGAATTCCTTTTTAAGCTCCGCTATGATCGCCTCCCGCCTTCCCGGAACAAACGATGACAAAAAAAGACGTCCCCATGATGCGCAGAATACCCTGCGCTCCCCGAGCTTTGCCGTGAGCATGGGATCCGTGATACCGGAGAGCGAATAACCGTCGGCGATATTAAGATGCACGGAAACCAGCGGCTTTTTCGCAAAACTATCCCAGCTTTCGCAGAGCATTTCCATGCATTCATCAAACGACGAGGAATTAGGTATTACGCTTATACTGTCGAGCTTCCCGTCCTTTATCAGCTGCAGTATCCGCCTCGAGTTATTGACAGACAGCGCATAATCATCCGCATGTATATCGATGCTGTACAGATCATTTTTCATCCTGTGCGCCTACTTTGATGAAATAATATCAGCAGGATCAGCGAAAGCAGCGATATCACCGCGCCGGTTTTCATCCCCTTCGGTATGAAGTGCATGGAAAGCACTCCCGATCTCTCATATTTTGAAACCGTTTCCTTATCAAAATACATCAGAGCCCCGTATACCTTGATCCCGGGAACACTCCATCCCTCTTCATACGGAAGCGACGTAAATACTCCGCTGCCGTCCCCCGGTATCTCAAAGCGCACCTGCTGCGAATTCCCGCTCCGCCATGCCTTTGTCTCACGGGTCTTAAGTTTCCCGTACACGGCTGCCACTGCGCTCATGTCCTCCGTAACAAATAACGGTCTTCCGAAATCTGCCTCATCGCCGTCGCTTGTGATGCGGACATTCAGGTGCTCGCCGGCATGGCGGTAACCGAGATTCAACACCTTATATGATGCATAATTGCCATATCCCGTAAGAAATTCGTCATCCAAATAAACCGAAAGTCCCTGCACCTTGCCCATAAGGCCGTCCAGATACATATAGACCTCGCCGTCGATACGCGGAGTAACGATGACACAGATAACCGGCCCGTCATTCTGCGCACAGTTTACGCTCTCCGCATCTGCCTCCGCAAAGATACTGACCTTTTCACCGGCAAGCCTGCCCGCCATATCTTCCTGAAGCGCAAAAGGATCCTGCGCGATCGTCTGCGGATTATCAACATCCGCGTCCCCTGTCAGATCATAATCGGATACAGCCACTGCAAGAGGCAGCGCGTATGGGTTTCTGTAGGCGCTGACCCCGGTCTCCGGGAGACCCTGCACACGCTCATAGGCACTGTGCACAAGCGTATCGTCCTTTGTTATCACATAGCGGATACCAAACAGCATATCGGCTGTGACCGTGTTGTCGTGGCCGTAATGAGTAAGGAGCCTGTCGTCATTGAATCCCAGCTTCTGCAGAAGAAATCTGACATACGTCATACCTGCCGAGCTGTAATGAGTTACCCCGCAGTAACCATACATCATTCCGTCATTCTGCTGGCGAGGAGTCAGGTTCTCCATCCTGTAAAAATCCCCGTCCGTCTCCGACAATCTGTCGACCACGGGTTTGACGGCATTTATCTCAGCTGCAAACGCACCCGCTGTATCGGCATTTTCCGACAGGATATTGTAGGTGAAGTCAGCATTGCGCATGAGTTCAACTATGAGCATGAGTCCCAGCATCAACGCCATTGCCGAAGCAAACGCCCTGCCATGGATCCGGTTCTTTCCACCGAAACCGCTATCCGTAAGCGACGTCTCGTATAAAAACAGCCCGGAAAGACTCAAGGCGATAAGCACGGCGTTTATCACAAGCATTTTTGTCTCTGCATATTCATACCGGACAGCGCGAGTCATGAAAAGGAATGCGGCCATGATGACAAGGACTGCGCCGTATCTGAAGCTCCGTCGTCTGTCAAAGCTTCCGCCGATCCCTGCCAGATATCTGGTGCCGCAGATTACCATCATAAACACAAACAGATGGGCCTGCCTGTAGGGATGACCGGAGGGCTCCATAAGCGCATGCCAGAACAGATTGAACGGGTCTATGCAGAAGGAGCACATCAGTATCCCCATGAGTATCAGGCGCGATTTTTTCTCCCTGCCATCCGTCTTTTCATCAAGAAAATACAGAGCGGTGAGGCACAGCATAAGCAAACCGCAGTATATCTGCGGCTGTCCGGATATGGCCTGCGTCCGGTCATAAGCATCAAACAGCGCCTTGCTCATTACATGAAGGGGTGACAGCATCTTTCCGGTTGCCTTTAATCCCAGCTGAAAGATATCCTTGGGACTGTTAGCGAGCTCAAAAAGTGTCGGAATCAAAACAACCGCATCAATTCCTGCTGCCGCACAGGTGCAGGCCGCAATCTCCAGGATCGAACGCACAGGCTTTTTCCTTTTGAGCTCCCACATTCTAAGAATTACCCAAAGTACAGTAAACAGCAGTATCTGATAGGAAATATAATAGTTGAGGACGAGGATGACCGAAATTGTTAAAGTGTATCGGATCGGACTTTTGAGAGGCTTCCCTGCGCTCGTGCGAAAAAACGAAGTCTCCAGCATATATATTACCGCCGGTACAAGCAGTACCACATCCGTCCACATCATGTTCATGCTGTGCGCGATGAAAAAGCCGGAAAAAGACCACGAGACAGCGCCCGTCAGCACTGCAAAACCGCGGGGATTAAAGCGCGCCTCATCTCCCGTATCCTCCGTAAACCATATGAGGAAGCGGGCCATGACCATGGAAGCAGCTGCAAGAGTTATCCCTATCACAAGGGATATGCCCTGTGGAAGACTGCTCTCCGGAAACGGCAGAAGCAAAAGAAACAGCGGATTTGTAAGATAATATATAAAGAAACCTGTCATTCCGGAGCCGAGGGTGGTCTCAAAGGAATAAAGCACGCCCTCCTGACCGGAAAAGATTCTTCTGTAACAGGAAAAAAAGTCGATGTACTGACGTTTCAGATCATACATTTCCCAGGTATGATCACCGAAAGGCGTTATATGTGCCGTCGCAAGCAGCGCCAGATACATCAGTCCTGTTATGACGCCTGCCGCAATGACCAAGCCGCCGCGTCCCCCGATAGATTTTTGAAATGACTCAGATACCCAGTATCTGCGCGATCCCTTTTGTGTCGGCAGTGATGAAGGACGCTCCATTGTTCCTTAACTCCTCTTTGCTCCCGTATCCGTAAGTCACACCTATGCTTGCTATACCTGCCTGTACCGCGCCAAGAATGTCATATTTGGTGTCACCTATCATTATGCACTCATCTTTATTGAGGTTAAAGTCCGTAACTGCCTTTTCTATGAGTCTTTTTTTATCGGAACTGTTATCGCTCAGATCGGGTCCTACCATATGATCAAAGAAACGCGCAAGACCTATGCGATCCATTATCCTCTCCGTGAAGTACATGGGTTTGCTGGTTATAACAAGAGCGCTCATCCCCTGTGCTTTGATTCTTTCCAGAAGCTCAGGTATACCATCGTAAATGTCCACATCATACATCCGTTCTTTCTCGTATATGTCGCGGTACAGACCGAGGGCCTTCACGATGCTCTCCTCATCCATATCGTACTCTCTGACAAAGGAATCATGAAGAGACGGTCCGATAAAGGTTCTGAGCTTCTCCACAGGCTGTTTTGCGTAGCCAAGCTGTGACAGAGCGTATTCCACGGAAGACATGACTGCCCTTCCGGAATCCGTGAGTGTCCCGTCCAGATCGAACATGATATTTCGATATGCGCTCATATGACTTACCTTCCCTTTATCATTCCCGCGACGTAACATACTGCAAATGCCGCGACATCGGCTGCCACCACAGTGGATCCCACAGGCGTGCCCGCAAGAATGGATATTATTATACCGAAAAATGCGCATACGACCGAGATCACAGCCGAACATATCGTAACCGATCTGAAGCTGCCGAAGAGCCTCATCGCCGACAATGCCGGAAAGATCACCAGCGCCGATATCAGAAGCGAACCGACCAGGTTCATCGCAAGTACGATAATGACCGCAATGACAACAGCGATCAGCAGATTGTATGCGTCAGCCCTCGTTCCTGTTGCTTTTGCAAAGCCTTCATCAAAAGTGACCGCAAATATCCTGTTGTAGAAAACAATAAATACGGCAGCTACGGCGACTGACATTATGATACACAGCCATACCTCACGCTTTGTCAGGGTCAGTATAGACGTGGATCCGAAAAGAGTACTGCACACATCTCCGGAAAGATTCGATGATACCGAGAAGATGTTCATGATCAGGTAGCCAAAAGCCAGTGCGCCGACGGAGATCATCGCGATCGCGGCGTCTCCCCTGATCCTGGTATTCTGTCCGGTCCGAAGAAGCAGGATCGCGCTGATCACGGTCACAGGCATAACGATCAGCATATCATTTGATACATTCAGTACGGATGCAATGGCTATCGCACCGAAGGCAACGTGTGAAAGACCGTCTCCGATATACGAAAATCTCTTCAGCACAAGGGTCACGCCTATCAGAGACGAGCACAGGGCGATCAGCACACCCACTATCAGCGCATATCTGACAAACGGATACTGCAAATACATCACAAGCTTTCCTGCCATCTATGCCTCCGATCCCTTCTGATGTGAAAGAAAAAACTTCCCGATATCGCTCTGCAGATATTCGTCTCTCGTCCCGAAGAACACCGAAGCTCCTATATGCAGCACATGCGTCGCGTAGCGGACAGCGGAATCAATGTCATGCGAGATCATGATCACTGTGATCCCGTCTTTGTTCAGTTTCGCAATAAGTCTGTACATTTCGATGGTGACTTTGGGATCAAGACCCGAAACCGGCTCATCCAGAAGAAGTACCTTCCTGGTGGCACACAGAGCCCTGGCGAGCAGCACGCGCTGCTGCTGTCCTCCCGAGAGTTCCCTGTACGATTTATCCGCCAGATCGGATATCTCCATCCGCTCCATGTTTTCTTCTGCCAGCTTTTTTTCCTCTTTATTGTAGAAAGGACGCAGACCGCAGCGTCCCTGACAGCCAGAGAGCACGATCTCCCTTACTGATGCCGGAAAATCCCGCTGAACAACGGTCTGTTGCGGCAGATAACCTATCTCGTTCTTTTTCAGTTCATCTCCGATCTCAACCTTTCCGCTCACAGGCTCCTGCAATCCCAGGAGCGTCTTCATGAGCGTAGTCTTACCCGAGCCGTTCTCGCCCACGATGCACAGGTAATCTCCCTGTTCAACGGTGAAATTCAGATTCTCCAGAATAGCATGTGAATCATAGCCAAGCGACAGATCGGAAACTGTCAGTAATGCCATTGTTTCTGCCTCCTGCGGCCTTTGTCATTTGTAGTCAACAGCGGAATTTTATCACGCGGGCCAGGATTTTGCAATAGAACCGCTGTCCGTGACAGCATAATGCATAAGATATTCCATTCTTTGACCCTGTTTGCAGATTGCCTGCGTCATGTTACAATAAGAGATAACGTATTATCGAGGCGGAACAGAAAAACGTTGATGAAAGAGGATCAACCATCATGAAGAGTTTAAGAACGCGGATGACCATAATGATTGTTCTGCTTGTGCTTGGCAGTTCTCTTCTGCTGTCATTCATCAGTTATCAGAGGGCAAAGAGCAGTCTTGTTTCACAGCTTGAGGATAATTACGCTGTCGCTGCCCAAAAATACGCCCTTGAACTCACCTCCTGGATCAGCACCAACGCCACGATCATAGATACCATGGCCGCAGAGATCGCGGTGAACGACATATCATCAAAGGGCTACGACGCATTTCACAGCTATCTGAAGCACGGCAACGATCTGCTCAACAAAAACGGCTATGTCTACGACGTCTATTTCACTTATCAGGACAACACCATGGTGTGTGCCTCTGACTTCATAGCCGACGGCACCGTCGATTTTGTTCACGAGAGGGAATGGTATACCGCTTCGGCTCTAACCGGCAAACTGTATTATTCCACCCCTTATCTTGATTCCGATACGATGAAGCCCATCATCACCATATCAAAAGCCGTATACAGGGATGGAGAGCTCCTGGGCGTACTCGCGGCAGATATATTTGTGGACGTACTGGTCGATATGATCCACAATGCTAATGTCGCCGAGGGAAGCTACGCATTTCTGGTAGACCAGAATATGGGCGTGATCGCACATCCGAATACCGCCTATGATTATCCGGATGTGCCGAAGAAGATCATGGATGTCCCGGGCGCGCCTTACGCCCCGCTTGTTGATGCCCTGCAGACAGGCACGGATGACATGGTATTTGTCACAGACTATGACGGTGTCACAAGAGGGATCTCGACCTCGCGGATGACCAATACGGGGTGGTACGTCTGTATCGCGACAAGCAAAAATGAGCTTGCAAAGGGAGTATCTTCGCTCCTGATCGGTTTTGTCATAGCCACGATAATATCGATAATCATCGGCGCCGTTATCGCCATATTCCTCGCCCGCGTTCTTGACAAGCAAGGCAAGCAGGAGCAGGAATACAGGCAGCAGGTGCTGAAGCTTGAAAAGCAGGCGGCAGATGACGCCAGCAGAGCAAAGAGCCGTTTCCTTGCCGATATGTCCCATGAGATACGCACCCCCATCAACGCGATCATCGGTATGAACGAGATGATCTTGCGCGAGACCGGCGAGGACGATATCCGCAGATATGCCCGAAACATCGAGCAATCCGGCCGCAATCTTCTGCAGCTTATCAACGGCATACTTGATTTTTCCAAGATTGAAGACGGCAAGATGGAAATAGTGCCTGTGCGCTACCTTACGAGCTCCATGGTCGCATATCTTATCAATTCCGTTTCCGAAAGGGCAAGCGCCAAAGGCCTGAAATTCTATGTCAATGTGGATCCGGAGCTGCCGTCCGAATTGTATGGAGACGATACGCGCATCAGCCAGGCGGTGGTAAACCTCCTAACCAACGCCGTCAAATATACAGAAAAAGGCTCCGTGACTCTCAGCATTGAAGCCCGCGAAAGGAAAGAGGAGGACGGTGACAACATCCTTATCTGCTTCGAGGTCAAGGATACGGGAATAGGCATCAAAGAGAGCGATATGGCCAGGCTCTTTGAAACCTTTGAGAGACTTGATGTGGTCAAAAACCGCAATGTCGAAGGAACCGGACTCGGTATGACGATCACGAGAAAGCTTCTTGAACTCATGGGAAGCGAGCTTAAGGTAGAAAGCGTATACGGGATCGGAAGTTCCTTCTCCTTTGAGCTGTGGCAGAAGATCGAGAACGCCGAACCGCTCGGTGATTACAAAAAAGCCATCGAAAAATCAGGCCCCCGTGAATCCTACAGAGAATCCTTCCATGCGCCAAACGCGCGCATACTTGTAGTCGATGATACCCGGATGAACATCGTCGTTGTGGAAAACCTTCTGAAGAAGACGGGCATAAAGATCGATTCCGCCTTAAGCGGCCATGCTTCTGTAGAACTTGCCGATAATAACGAGTATGACGTGATACTTATGGATCAGCGCATGCCCGGCATGGACGGGACGGAAGCGATGCATCGGATAAGAGCTCTCGAAAGCGCAAAGAACATAAAGACCCCCATGATCTGCCTGACAGCGGATGTGGTAAGGGGAGCCAGAGACAGATATCTTGAGATGGGCTTTGACGATTATCTGAACAAGCCTGTTAACGGCATTGATCTGGAAAACATGCTGGCCTATTATCTCCCCGATGACAAGATAGGCAAGACCGTAGTTGCCGAAGACCAGCCTTCTTTGGCCGTTGATGAACGTGGCGGTCTTTTTTCAGATCTGAAGGCACTCGGTGTCGATATCGATACCGGCATTTCATTCTGCGGAGGCGAGGAATCCCTGTATAAATCGGCACTTGGTGTCTACGCATCCGAAGAAACAGAGCGTTCGCAGAAAATAAGTGAATATTACACTGCAAAGGACTGGGAAAACTACGGGATTTATGTGCACTCCCTGAAGAGCGCCTCCAAGGCTGTCGGCCTGACGGAGCTTTACGAGCTGGCCGCCGGGCTCGAGGCCGCCGCCAAAGATGAAGATACCGATAAGATCGTGAACGACCATGACAAAACCATGGAGTTATACCGGAAGCTTGTCGCCGTTATAAGAAATAACAAGGATGAGATCCCCGACGCTGATAGAGATGCCGGACCATGATCATACATCCGATACCGCCTTTGTTCGATAAGGACTCAAAAATACTGATCCTTGGAAGTTTTCCATCCGTCAAATCCAGGGAAGCCGGTTTTTTCTACGGTCATCCGCAGAACAGGTTCTGGAGAGTGACATCTGCTGTATTCGACGAAATTGTCCCGCAGACGATAGAAGAAAAAAGGATTTTTCTGCTAAGGAACAATATTGCTCTCTGGGATGTCATCCGATCCTGCGATATCACAGGATCCTCGGACTCCAGCATCAAAAATGTCGTCGCGAATGACCTGACAGAGATCCTTCAGACTGCGGATATCCACAAGATCTACACAAATGGGAAAACCGCGCACAAGTATTTTCTGAAGTATACAGAACCTATGATCAAAAGAACTGCTGTCTGTCTCCCTTCAACAAGCCCGGCAAATGCGGCATGGTCGATTGAAAGACTTGTCACGACGTGGGGCTGCATCAAAAATCATACGAACACAGGAGGTTTTCATGGCTGAAGCAAAGAAATACATGTCCGACATCCATTTGGAAGATTACACCGAACAGTATGAAGGCAAACAGGCAAAGGCAGAGGCAGGCCTGTTCGTCGGTGGCAGAAAAACAATATCGCTGAACGGGAAATGGAATTATGCAGTAGACCAGTATGACACCTGCATAAGACAAAAATGGTTTCT